>NZ_CAITNG010000118.1 GCF_903893715.1 uncultured Mucilaginibacter sp. | reverse complement strand
TGTTCGCTGTAAATGGAGGTGGTGTGGATGATGACTTCGTTATAGATGTCGAGGATGGCAGGCAAGTCCTGCTCAGTGGCCTCTCGAATAATTATGTCTGACGCGCTGTTCATACTATATGCCGCTCACCCCACCCGATATGGCAAATTTCATCATATCGGCAGCGCTTTTACTTTCTATTGGTTTTACCTTGTCAGCGGAAACAATAACCACAATGCCCGAAATAGAATAGGATGCCGGCAGGTATACCGAAACATGGCCGGGCAGGCCAATGGCTGTGAGGTCCTTTTGGGTGATGAAACCGATCTTCATCAAGCCAAATTCGTTTACCTCGACCAGAACGGGTTCGTTAAATTTTTTTTCATCGCCTACAAAGGCCTCGGTAAGGTCTTTTATAGAACTGTGCAGAAACTTGAACAAGGGCAGGCGGTTTATCCAGCGGTTGGCCCATTGTTTTATCGGTGCGGTAATTACATTAGTTACGATGACTCCTGCCAATAGTAAAAACACCACAACCGTTAAAATACCCAAACCAGGGATAGACATGTGCTTACCCGTCTTTTGGTCGATGATGAAAAAGCTGCTTACGTTAAGCGCATTGTCCACCGTTGTTACCGCCCAATAAATGAGGAAGCCGGCTATACCTATGGGTGCCACAATGAGCAGGCCTTTGATAAAGTAATTAGCGAGCGCACGAAATATCCTGTTCATAACAGCTTGTATTTTACTCGTAAAAATACACCCTTTTTACCCGTTGCGAAACATTTGTTAATATTTCGTAGGGGATGGTGCCAATCTGTTTGGCCAGTTCTTCAATTTTGTATTCTTCGTTAAAAACAATCACCTCGTCCCCTTCTCTGGCATCGATATTTGTGATATCGATCATGCACATATCCATCGATACATTGCCAATTGTAGGCGCATATTGGCCGTTGATCAGCATTTTTCCCACCCCATTGCCAAAAGCACGCAAATAGCCATCGGCATAGCCGATCCGAACTGTACCTATTTTACCGTCGTTATGTAATACACCTTTTCGATTATATCCAATGGTATCGCCGGCTTTTATCGTTTTGATTTGCGAGATACTGGTTTTTAGCGTGGCGACAGGCTGCAAGGGGTTGCCCTCATCTTTTACCGCGCCGTCTATTCCATACAAGCCAATGCCCAACCGCACCATATCAAACCGGGCATCGGGCCAACGGTTGATGGCCGAGGTATTGGCGATGTGTTTCAGTATTGAGTACTTCAGTACTCTCTCCAACTGTATGGTCATTTTTTTGAACAGATTGATTTGCGTTTGTGTAAACCCGTCATGCTCAGCAGCGTCACTGGCGGCCAGATGCGATAGAACCGACTTTACGCTAATATACTTGCAGTTGATGATTATATCGCAAAGGTGCGCCATATCGGCTTCCTCAAAGCCTAAGCGGTGCATACCGGTATCTATTTTGATGTGGATAGAGTAATGTTCTATTTTATGTAGCTGCGCGAATTGGATGAACTCATGAAGCAGGCCAAAACTGTATATTTCGGGTTCGAGGCAATGACCCACCATTTTGTCGAACGCAGATGACTCGGGATTGAGCACCATAATTGGCAGCGTGATACCGGCTTCGCGCAAAGCAAGACCTTCGTCGATATATGCAACCGCTAAATAATCCACGTTGTTGAATTGCAGCATATTGGCCACCTCGAAACTGCCGCTACCATAGCTAAAGGCCTTTACCATGGCCATTAGTTTTACTCCCGGCTTTAGCTTGGATTTGTAAAAGTTAAGATTGTTTTGCAGCGCGTTGAGGTTGATTTCCAATACGGTTTGGTGGGCTTTTTGTACCAAAGCCTTGCTAATGCGCTCGAACTCAAAACTGCGGGAGCCTTTGATGAGGATGGTTTGGTTGCTAAAGCCTAACTCCGGCAATGCAGCCAATAACCCATCTGTATCGATAAAAAAATGATTTTGAGGTGTTTTAAACAGATGCCGGTATTGACTAATGGCTTTCCCTACGCCAATAAATCGATCGACTTTTTTTTGCGACACCAAATCGGCGACCTGTTGGTACAGTGCCTGAGGTTCCAAACCTGATTGGTATATATCGGACAGGATGAGCGTACGTACCTGGTGCTGGTTTTGCTGGTTGAGGAAGTTAAGCGCGATTTCGAGCGACTGGATGTCAGAGTTGTACGAATCATCGATAACCGAGCAATTATTGATGCCCTGCTTTAGCTCCATACGCATACTTACCGGGACCAAATGTTCTGTTCGTTGATTTATTAAAGCGACATCATATCCCAGTGCCAACAAAGTTGCCCAGCAAGTGATGGCATTCTCTATCGATGCCTCGTCGGTAAAGGGCACCAGGCATGTTATTTCGGTGCCTTTAAACTTCGCTTTTAAGCAGTATTTATCAGCAATAATGGTTTCGTCGAAGACATAAAGGTCGGCCTGTTCAAATTTACGGCTCCAGGTGAAGTGTTTTTCGCCCGGTATGTGTGCCGGGTAGCCGGCAAGTGTATCGTATTGATAGACTACCAGGCTGCAGTTGGCAAATAGCTTGAGTTTTTCAGAAAGCTTTTCGGCCATATCCTTGAAGCCTTCGTTGTGGGCCGTGCCCATGTGGGTCAGTATGCCAATTGTTGGCCTGATGATGGGCTCCAGGTACTCCATTTCGCCCGTGGTAGATATACCCGCCTCAAATATACCAAGGTTATGCTGCGGCGTTATTTGCCATACCGACAGCGCCACCCCTATTTGCGAATTGTAGCTTTTTGGGTTACGCACAATCTGTTTATCGGGACTGAGCAACTGGTACAACCATTCTTTTACAATGGTTTTTCCGTTGCTACCCGTAATGCCGATTACTTGCAAATCGAACTTTTTGCGATGATAGGCTGCAAGAGACTGTAAGGCTTTCAGCACATCCCCAACTATCAAAAAATTTGCCTCGGGATATTGTTCGGCGTTGGCCGGTACGTGTTTCACAACATAACTATGAACACCAGCCTTATATAGTTCGGGGATAAAGTCGTGCCCGTCCCTCCTGCCGCTCAATGCAAAAAACAAAGACGCCTGCGGGTTATTGATCTTTCGGCTATCGGTAAGCAGGTTGCTGATATTTGTTTCGGAAACGATAGTCCCGCTTGCGCCGATGATGCGCTGTATTTGACCAATGGTATAAACAGTACTGAGCATTGATGCGAATTTGAAGATATTTATTGTGATACAAGAATTTTAGCGAAATTTGGTTGGAATGGATACGCCGATAAAGCCCGTGAAAATTATTGACCCCAAAGTGGGCCTTACCAAAGCCGAACATTATTGCGCCTATCAGGAACGATCGCAACAGGAAACACGCAGCAAATTGTACGATTGGGGCCTGTACCCAAAGGATGTTGAGCAAATCATATCGAACCTGATCGAAAACAACTTTTTAAACGAAGAGCGCTTTGCCAAAACCTATGCCAAAAGCAAGTTCAACCAAAAAGGGTGGGGACGCATCAAGATAAAACAGGGCCTTAAACTAAAAAAAGTACCCGATGTACTCATCCGTAAGGCGTTGCTGACCATTGACGGTAATGATTATTTGGAAACGTTAAAACATATCCTGCAAAAGAAGGCCGCCTTGCTGAAAGAGAAAGAAGGCTATAAAAGGCATTATAAGCTGCAACAATACGCCATGGGCCGTGGGTATGAAAGCGATGTGATAGCGGAAGTGCTAAAGTGCAGCTCGTTGTAAAATTCGATTTATTAAAATAAAAACGCAAAGAGGTGCTGTTATATCAAATTTTATTTGTATATTGACCTATGGCTAAATCAGTAGAAACGTACAACAAAAAAGAACGCGAGAAGAAAAAATCGAAAAAACAGCAGGATAAGCGCGAAAAAGCCGAAGAACGGAAGGCAAATGGCACTAAAGGAAAAAGTTTGGAAGACATGATGGCTTACCTGGATGAGAACGGGAACATCACTTCCACTCCTCCTGATGCGAGCAAAAAGAAAAAGATAGCGGTAGAAGATATACAAATATCGGTACCCAAACAGGAAGCTATGGCGCCCGAAGATCCTTTTAGAAAAGGCACCGTAACATTTTTTAACGAGAGCAAAGGTTTTGGCTTTATACAGGATAGCATTTCGCAAGAAAGTGTATTTGTGCATGTAAAAGCATTGGAAGAACCCATTGGCGAAGGCGACAAAGTTAGTTTTGAGACCGAACAAGGACTAAAAGGCCTGAGCGCGATCAAAGTAAAAAAGATAAGTAAGTAGAATTGTATATCGATAAAAACAAAAAACCCTGATATTACAATATCAGGGTTTTTTTGTCGATTCATTTTTTAAAGTACTCAAAGCCGCAGGCCCCACGAACCAATTTTTAAGTGACCTAAAACGTTTAGCCACTCTATTTGATGATTGAGGCCAATTTTTAATATCTAACCCGTTTTCAATTGAACCGAACATAATTACACGGATATACTTTTTTAATATGTAAAGCAAACACCCAAAAGATCTATTTCTATAGTCAACAATTTGCCTCTTTTATTATACTATTTTAAGTATATCTAAAAAACATCAGCTTTTATTATTAGGTCTGAAAAGTCTATGTGTTATAAACATAGATT
>NZ_CAITNG010000117.1 GCF_903893715.1 uncultured Mucilaginibacter sp. | reverse complement strand
GTAAATGGTGTGCGAGAGAAAAGACTTTTTAAAAACACCCATAATTACCCATGTATTTTGGTTCACCGGTTCATTAGTCATTGGTTCATTGGTACCTATCGCATTGTTATCTATAGAGCAGAGATTGCTTGCCCGAAGTGCTGGGACAGGCTGTGCATTGCAACAATGTGTTGGTGAAACACCCATATTTACCCATAGGGTTAAAATCCAAAATTGAACTTCCGAAATTCGAAATAAAAAACAATACCCATAAATACCCATATGTTACGTTTAAAACCCATTTCGCTAAATCATCAAAATCACTTACAAATTTATCCTCTAAAAACCCTATTTTTGCGGTTGAATGAAGCACATCCGTAATTTTTGCATAATAGCGCATATCGACCACGGCAAGAGTACATTGGCCGACAGGTTGCTCGAATATACCCATACCATTACCCAGCGCGAAAGTCAGGCGCAGCTGCTCGACGATATGGACCTGGAGCGCGAACGCGGCATCACCATAAAGAGCCACGCCATCCAAATGGATTATACGCTGAACGGTCAGAAATACGTATTGAACCTGATCGACACGCCAGGCCACGTTGATTTCTCGTACGAGGTATCGCGATCGATAGCCGCCTGCGAGGGCGCTTTGCTGATTGTCGACGCGTCGCAGGGTATACAGGCACAAACCATATCGAATTTGTATTTGGCATTGGAAAACGACCTGGAAATTATTCCGGTACTCAACAAAATGGACCTGCCCGGCGCGATGCCCGAGGAGGTGAAAGACCAGATAGTGGACCTGATCGGCTGCAAACGCGAAGAGATACTGGCCGCATCGGGCAAAACAGGCTTGGGGGTGCACGAGATACTGGAAGCAATTGTTCATCGTATCCCCGCTCCTGTAGGCGACCCGAACGCACCGCTGCAGGCTTTGATATTCGACTCGGTATTTAACTCCTTCCGTGGTATCATCGCTTATTTTAAAGTGGTGAACGGCGAGATACGCAAGGGCGACAGGGTAAAGTTCTTCGCTACCGAAAAGCAATACATTGCCGATGAGGTAGGCACGTTGAAACTGAACCAATTGCCGAAAGATGTGATCAAGACCGGTGATGTGGGTTATATCATATCAGGCATTAAAGAAGCGCGTGAAGTTAAGGTTGGCGATACCATCACCACCATTGCAAACCCCTGCTTAACAGGTATACAAGGCTTTGAAGAAGTTAAACCAATGGTATTTGCAGGTATTTACCCGGTTGATACCGATGAATATGAAGAGTTGCGTGAGGCGATGGCCAAGTTGCAGTTGAACGATGCTTCTTTGGTGTTTGAGCCCGAATCATCGGCGGCATTGGGTTTTGGTTTTCGTTGCGGGTTTCTGGGGATGCTGCACATGGAAATCATACAGGAGCGTTTGGAGCGCGAGTTTGATATGACGGTGATCACCACCGTGCCCAACGTATCGTACCTGGCCTTTACCACCAAAGGCGAAGAACTGGAAGTGCATAACCCGTCCGACCTGCCCGACCCAAGTAAGCTGCAATATGTTGAAGAGCCTTACATCAAGGCCAATATCATCACCAAATCGGAGTTTGTTGGGCCTATCATGTCGTTGTGTATCAATAAACGTGGTTTTATCGTCAACCAGTCGTACCTCACGTCAGATCGGGTTGAACTGGTATTCGAAATGCCGATGGGCGAGATCGTATTCGACTTTTACGACAGGCTGAAAACCATATCCAAAGGTTACGCCTCGTTCGATTATACGCAGATTGGTTATCGCCAGAGCGATCTGGTACGTTTGGATATCCGTTTGAATGCTGAGCCTGTTGACGCCCTGTCATCGTTGATACACCGCAGCAATAGCTACGATTTTGGTAAAAAGATATGCGAAAAGCTGAAGGAACTGATCCCGCGCCAGCAATTCGAGATCATTATACAGGCATCTATAGGTGCCAAGATTATCGCCCGCGAAACGGTGAAAGCCATGCGTAAAGACGTTACCGCCAAATGTTATGGTGGCGATATCTCGCGTAAGCGTAAACTGCTGGAAAAGCAAAAAAAAGGCAAGAAACGCATGCGCCAGGTAGGTAACGTAGAGATACCGCAAAGCGCATTTATGGCGGTGCTGAAATTAGATTAGATATGCGTACAGCGTATTGCGTATTGAGATAAGGCATCGCAATACGCATTACGCAAATCTCAATACTCAATGCAATTACTCGACGGAAAATACGTATCAGAAAAATTAAAAGGCGAAATAGCTGAACAGGCTGCGGCTTATCTCGCTAAAAGCGGCCGTAAACCGCACTTGGTAGCCGTTTTAGTGGGCCATGACGGTGGCAGCGAGACCTATGTGGCCAGCAAGATGAAGAATTGCGAGGCGGTCGGTTTTAAATCATCACTGGTACGATACGAAAGTGATGTTACCGAACCCGAATTGCTTGCCAAAGTAGCTGAATTGAACGCTGATGAGGATATCGATGGCATTATCGTACAACTACCCTTACCAAAACACATCGACCCCGAAAAAGTAACCGAGCATATCGACTACCGTAAAGACGTGGATGGCTTCCACCCTATTAACTTGGGCCGTATGCAGCGTAATTTACCTTCGTTTATCCCTGCAACGCCTTATGGTATCACCCTGATGCTGAAGGAATACAATATCGAGACATCAGGCAAGCATTGCGTAGTAGTTGGCCGTAGTAATATCGTTGGTTCGCCCATGAGTATCCTGATGGCCAGAAACACCACACCAGGTAACTGCACGGTAACCATTTGCCACAGTCGCACGCCCGATATCAAAAAGTTCACGCTGGATGCGGATATCCTTATTGTTGCCATCGGCAAAAAGAACTTTATTACGGCAGATATGGTTAAAGACGGCGTAGTGGTCATCGATGTCGGCATGAACCGCGAAATCTCAACGCTAACCAAGTCGGGCTATAAACTATATGGTGATGTTGACTTTGAAGGCGTAGCGCCAAAAGCATCGTGGATAACACCTGTGCCGGGCGGCGTGGGTTTGATGACGATTATTGGGTTATTGAAGAATACACTGGCTTCGGCGAACGGCGACGTATATTAACTCCAATCCCACCAGGATTTGAGCCCAACATATACCCCATCCCCACGAATTTCGACGGGGTATGTTTGTATGTAATCACCTTGTCCGGGACTGCCCCTGCCAGTTTTGATATCATAACTATACCGGTGGAACGGGCATATCAACTTACCATCCTTGCACCAACCCTGGCTGATATCGGCCCCGGCATGAGGGCATTTGGTGGCTAAAGCGTGTGTCTCGCCATCAACACCAACAAGGCAAATATTCTTGCTTCCGGCTTTAACTTTTGTTATAAACGGATACTTTAAATCACTGGTATTTAAAACCTTATACCACTTCATTTAAAACTAAAAATCAATTTTAAAATTCATCACATCCGGATTTTTAAATGCATCTTCAATATTGGTCTCGATGGTTACCGAACGCTGGTCGGCAGATAATACGGCCTTTTTATTGTCGATGTTTTTTATTGGCTCCGGGAAGTTCATCGTTATTTTGTAAGGCATGTCGATTAGCATTGCTTTCGAGAGGTTAAACATCGCTTCGTTCTTTTTGATGTATTTGTCGAACTTACCTCTGTCAATTGAACGATAGAATTTATGCGGACCAATTTCATATTTGAAGTAATCCTGCAAAAGCATCAGCTCATTGGCATTCACTTCCTTGGTAGTTTTTTTGTCGGGCAAAAGGGCATTCAACTGGTCGTTGGATGTTATTTTCGATACATTTTTGAGATAATAAAACAAGTCGTCGGCATTATTGGCAGAGTGCCGTATACTTGCCTTCATGATATTCTGCTTTAAATTCATCCGGACGATCAAATCGCTGCTTTTAGCCAAATTTATTTGAGTGGTATCCATTTTTTGATGTACACTGTCAGGCAACATCGTATAAAAATTCACTGTCGTATCCTTCACCATACTAAAAGCGGGACTTTCTTTTACCGAATCGGGTAAAAGGTTTACTAAAACCGACACGGCCTTGCTCATATCAAAATTGTAGGTTACGTTACATGAGCCATCCGCGTAAAAGTCGTAACGCTCTTCCGTGTCTACACACGAGGAAAAGCAAACCAATGCGGATAAGAATAAAACAAGGTAAAGTTTCTTCATGCAAAGCCTTATTGTCGACCTAACAAATTTAACTCAATTTTTGTTGGCTTTTCTCCGTTAAATCACGGTTTTATTTTGGTAAAAACACCTGCTGTACATCTTCAGATAAACACCATAAAATAGCCCAAGCAAAAACAGGCCAATTATTTTGCGTATTTTTGCGCTTTAATTATGGCGAACCAGGTACCCGACGACGGCACATTACTTCCATTAATGGAAGAGTTTTATACAATACAAGGCGAAGGCTTTAATACCGGCAAAGCTGCCTATTTTATACGCTTGGGCGGATGCGATGTGGGTTGCCATTGGTGCGATGTAAAAGAAAGTTGGGACGCATCTATACATCCCCTGACGTCTTCGGACACCATTGTTGAACACGCCTCACAATACCCATCAAAGGCCATTGTAGTTACCGGTGGTGAGCCATTGATATACAACCTGGATTACCTCACCGCCCAATTACAACAAAAAGGCTTCAAAACCTTTATCGAAACCTCAGGTGCATATCCCCTCTCTGGGAAATGGGATTGGATATGCCTCTCGCCAAAAAAGTTTAAGGCGCCCGCTCCCGGTGTTGCAGCTTTAGCCGATGAACTAAAAGTGATTGTATTCAATAAATCGGATTTTGAATGGGCCGAACAATATGCCGCTTTGGTTTCGCCCGAATGTAAATTGTACCTGCAACCCGAATGGTCGCGCTCAAAAGAAATGACCCCCTTAATCGTGGATTATGTAATGGCCAACCCTCAATGGGAAATATCGCTTCAAACCCATAAATACCTTAATATTCCGTAAACTTGTACTAAACCGGTGCATTTGTACGTAATATAGCTCAATGAAACGCCTGATATCTATTGTCTTGATTTGTTTACCGTTATTCTTATCGGCTCAAGAAAGGCAATATACCAGCACCAACGCCGCCGCTTTAAAACTGTACAAAAAAGCCCGGCAAAGTATGGATGCTGAACGTTACGATGAAGCTATTGGGTTTTTAACCAGCGCCGTACAAACCGACCCTAAATTTTTAGAAGCCCAAAACCAATTAGCCGACCTGCTCCGGCTTAAAATGCAATACAAACCTTCTGTCGAGCATTACCTGAAGGTGATAGCGGTGGATGCCGAATTTAACCGGGCCATTTATCTTAACCTCGGCGACGAAGAGGTTGATATTGCCGACTACCCAAACGCGCTTATCCATTTGCAGAAATACTTAACCTATCCGGGCATTACCCCTCAAAAAAAGCAACTGGCCGAGCTGTTGGTTGCCAATTGCCAATTCAGTATCGATGGGATGAAACACCCGGTTCCATTTAAACCGATGAACCTTGGGCCCGAAATTAACGGGCCAAACGATGAGTACTTCCCGGTTGTAACAGCTGACGAAAGCGAACTGATATTCACCCGTAAAATTAACGGGAACGAAGATTTTTACCATAGTACCAAAGTTAAAGGCAAGTGGACGCCCTCCGTTTACCTGAGCGACCAAATCAACTCGCCGCAATATAACGAAGGGGCACAATCCATAACCCAGGATGGCGAATACCTGTTTTTTACCTGTTGCGACAGGCCCAGCGGCTTGGGCAGCTGCGATATTTACGTGGCCCAAAAACAAGGTGATAGTTGGGGATCGCCGATTAATCTGAACTCTCCCATCAACACCCGGGCCTGGGAATCGCAGCCGTCTATCAGTGCGGATGGGAATACGCTTTACTTTTCGAGCAACCGTAAAGGTGGTTACGGTGGTTACGATATCTGGAAATCGACCCTAACGGACAAGGGATGGAGCGAACCTGAAAATCTTGGCCCAACTATCAACACCCCTTACGATGAGCAATCACCCTTTATCCATCCGGATGACAATACGCTCTACTTTTCATCTAATGGCTGGCCCGGCTTTGGCAATATGGATATATTTGTGAGCCGCCGCGACCAGGATGGCAAATGGCAAAAACCTACCAATATGGGCTACCCAATCAATACCAGTGCCGACGACAATGGCCTAACCCTAAACGCCACCGGGAACTATGCCTTTTTTTCGTCGAACAACCTGAAGGGTTATGGTGGTTTCGATATTTACACCTTCGAAATGCCCGTTCCGCTGCGCCCCAAGGTGGTAACCTATGTTAAAGGAACCGTAAAGGATAGCAAAACCAAAGACCCCATTTCTGCAACGGTCGAGATTGTGGACCTGGGCAACAACAGAACCGTTTACAACAATACAATTGAGCAAAACGGGCGTTTTTTGGCTACCCTGATTACCGGAAAAAACTATCTTCTCAATGTTTCAAAACATGGCTACATGTTTTATTCCGAAAACTTTTCTCTGGTTGGCGACAGCTCCAAAAAACAATTCCAGATAGAGGTGCCTTTGCAAATGATAGAGGCAGGTAACAAAGTGGTCTTAAAGAACATATTTTTCGATACCAATAAGTTCGATATCAAACCGGAATCGAAAATCGAGATGCAAAAACTCATCCTCTTCTTAGCTGACAATCCTGCGGTAACCATCGAAATATCTGGCCATACTGATAATATGGGTAACGATGCCTTAAATCAAACCCTTTCGCAAAACCGCGCGAAAGAAGTCTACCAGTATCTTCTAACCAAAGGTGTACCGGCAGCGAGGCTCACCTATAAAGGCTATGGCAAAACTCAGCCCATCGCTTCCAACACCACCGAAGACGGCCGCAGGCAAAACCGCCGCACCGAGTTCAAAATCATATCAAACTAAACAAACCAGCCAAACAGGTCTGTTGGCGCAAGCTTTGCTTTGTTAGCTTCGTTCACATCGTTTATTATCCTGCCTTCCGCCATCTGGATAATGCGATTCCCATACGTATGCGCATCTTTCAGGTTGTGGGTAATCAGCACCGTGGTCAGGTTAAAATCGTGGGTCAATTTATCGGCCATTTTCATTACAATATCTGCCGAGCGCGGGTCTAAAGCCGCTGTAGGCTCGTCCAACAACAATATTTTGCAATTGGCCATCACGCCCATCAGCAAGGTAACGGCCTGCCTTTGCCCGCCCGATAAGGTACCCATCGGTTGATTTATTTTATGCTCCAGCCCCATTTCCAACAAGGACAGTTTTTCCATTACCTCGTATTTAAAACCCTCATTAATGCCAATGGTCAGCCCTTTTCCGTGCGTACGTAACGATGCGAGGCGGAAATTATCCAAAATGCTCAAATCGGGCGCCGTACCACTCAATGGGTTTTGGAAAACCCTTGCTATATAGCGGCTGCGCTGGTAATCGGTCCGGTCGGTTACATCCCTCCCGTCGAGCGCTATGGTTCCGCTGCTTGGTTTGATATTGCCCGAAATCACATTCAGTAAAGTTGACTTCCCTGAACCATTCGAGCCCACTATCACTAAAAACTCCCCTATCTCTACATAAAGGTCGATACTATGCAGCGCGTTAACCTCGTTAGGTTTGCCGCGATTGAAGGTTTTGCTGATGTTTATTAACTCAATCATGATTCCTTTGTGAATAAACGGGGTAAGCCTACAATCAACAACACAAACACCGCGGTAACTATTTTCAGCAGGTTGGCATCAACACCCAAACTCAAGGTCAATGCCAATACTAACTGGAACAAAACCGCGCCAAACAACACCACCGCGAGGCTTTTCCAAACGGATAAAATACCCAGCCAGTTAATCAGTGTTTCCCCAATAATAACCGAACCCAAGCCTATAATAACCACGCCAATCCCCATATTGATATCGGCAAACCCCTGAAACTGGGTAATCAAATAGCCACTCGTCGCCGTTAAGGCATTGGCAATGGCCAAACCGATAATCTTCATCCTATCGGTATTTACCCCCATGGCCCTTACCATCGATTCGCTGTTGCCCGTCGCACGCATAGCGATGCCAAAGTCGGTTTTGAGCAAATAACCAATCGTCAGCGTCATCAATCCAACAAATACAACAAGCATCAACAACGAGTTTTGATTCACATCGCCCAATAGTTTCCACCATGTAAAAACCGTCGTATAATCCCTTAGCGGCAAGTTCGAACGCCCCATCACAGTTAAATTGACAGAGTAAAGCGAAGTCATCACCAATATGCCCGATAACAAGGCGTTAACCTTTAGCTTGGTATGTATAAAGCCTGTTAATGCGCCCGCCAAAGCGCCAGAGGCAATAACCATCGGTAAAATAGTATAAAACGGCAGGCTATGGGTAAACATTATAGCGGTAACCGCCCCACCAAGCGTATAACTCCCATCGGTAGTGATATCGGGTATGTTGAATATCTTCATCGAAATGTAGATACCCAACGCTATGCCCGAAAAGCATAAGCCCTGAATTATTGCGGTCAGTAAAAAATCCATCTATTTAACTGCTTCAAATGATGAAGGAACTGTAATGTAGTACTTTTTGGCCGAAACCGGGTTGTACACCCTTTTGCGCACTTTCACCATCTCGGGCTTTAATCCGTCGGTAGTGTGGGTTTTTAAATATTGTGCGGCCTGCTCCCCCGCCTGGTAGCCCCATTGGTAAATATCCGCGCCATAAGCCGCCACTGCACCGCGTTGCACCAAACCTGCTTCGCTGGTAAAAATAGGTACATTGCTCGCATTGCAATTTTTCAATATGGTTTCGAAAGATGCAAATACCGAATTGTCCGGATTTGCAAAAAAAGCATCGATATGGTTGTTCAACAACGATTTTGTCACCAATTCCGCATCCGCCGATGAGTTCAGAGGTTGGGCAATCAATGTTACATCCAATTTATTTGCCAGCCCTTTTATCCGGTTCATGGCATCAACCGATTGAGGCTCCGATTGGTTATATATCATGCCGATCACCAACTTGCCACTCTTAGGTTTTACCATTTTAGGGATGATGGAAAACGAAGTGTCTATATAGTTTAGGTCTTCTTCGACACCAAAAACATTGGCAGGACCGTTACCATTCACATCATCCAGCTTCATCAGTTTGGCAGTAGGTGCCACCATTTTAAATATAGGGATGGTTTTTGTTTTTTGAGCGGCTGTTATCGTCGACAAAGTTGTACAGGTAGCAAGCAGGTCCACCTTTTCGCCAATAAAATAATTGACAATTTGTGTCAGTGTCGGGATATCACCCTGCGCATTACGGTATTCTATTTTTATATTTTGTTTGTCGATATAGCCGTTTTTTTGCAGGGCATCGGTAAAACCAGTACGGGCCTGTGCAATGGTCGCATCCTCAAAAGCATCCACAAAACCCACAACAGGCACGTTATTTTTTGCGGCGTTGTGGCATGATGCAAACAGTACAATAGTTAAAAATAAAAAGGGTAAAGCTTTCAACTTCATGCAGCTAATTTATGTAATAGTGTTAAAAATGCAAGTTCCGCTCAACTGCAATTCTTCATTTTCTTTTTTTCGATAATTTCAATAATCCTTTAAGTTAACCCCAAAAATAGGGGTATTTATGCCTGCCTGTCGGCAGACAGGGGTATTTTCAGACAAAAATCTTTATCACCTTTATCAAATTTGTAATTCTCTTCCCACCTGCGCATACCAATCGCCCTGTAAAAGATATGGGTATTTATGGGTATTGCGACAGAACTTTACATACGCTTGACCCTTCACCCATAGCCACCCGAACCCGATAACGTGCATCACAGTCCATGGGTATTTATGGGTATCCAAAAAAACACATTTTCCATTTTACATCTTCCGTATTCAATCACAGCCAAAGGGTGTCTCAAAAATAATTATTTTGATTCTGCTCATACGCTACAATATACAAAAAAACCCGGAAATAAACAAATCAACAACCCATCTCTCACGGTCATAAACAAAAGACAAGCTTTTTCGTTATTTTTGTGTTAATGATACAAATCAGCTCTAAACTTCCACAAACAGGCACAAGCATATTCACGGTCATGTCGGCATTGGCTGCCGAAGTCGGCGCCATCAACCTTTCGCAGGGCTTCCCCGATTATAATTGCGACCCCGCTTTGATAGCCATGGTAAACAAGGCCATGAAAGCCGGTCATAACCAATATGCGCCTATGGCGGGCCTGATGGCTTTACGCCAACGCTTAAGTGCCAAAACCGAAAAGCTATACAATGCCGTTTACGACCCCGAAACCGAGATTACCATAACCGCCGGCGGCACACAGGCCATTTTTACGGCCATATGTTGTACCGTACAGCCAAATGATGAGGTTATCGTATTCGAACCTGCCTACGACAGCTATGCCCCTGCTATCAAGGTGATGGGCGGCGTTGTAAAATCGTTGGAGTTGGAACCGCCCGATTACCGCATCAATTGGGAAATGGTAAAGCGGCTCATCACCAGTAAAACCAGGCTCATTATTTTAAACTCGCCGCATAATCCCACAGCAACTATCCTGCATCAAAGCGATATCGATGAGTTGTCGGCCATCGTAAAGAACCAGGATATTATGATTTTAAGCGATGAGGTGTACGAGCATTTAATATACGACGGACAAACCCATCATAGCATGGCCCGATATGAAGAGTTGCGCAAACGCAGTTTTATTTGCGCGTCTTTCGGCAAACTGTTTCATACAACGGGCTGGAAGGTGGGCTATTGCCTTGCCCCGGCCGCGCTAATGCAGGAATTTAGAAAAGTACACCAGTTTTTGGTATTCAGTGTAAACGCGCCAATGCAGTATGCCATTGCCGAATACCTGAAAGATGAAAGTTGTTATTTGGGCTTATCTGAATTTTTCCAGCAAAAGCGCGATTATTTCCGCTCGGCCATGGAGCAAACGCGATTTGAGTTGTTGCCTTGTTCCGGTTCATATTTCCAATCGGTGAAGTATAACAAGATAAGCGATGAAAAAGATACCGACATGGCTTTGCGCATTACGAAAGAGTTCGGCGTGGCATCCATACCCACTTCTGCTTTTTATTCGCGGGGTACAGATTACCATGTATTGCGCTTTTGTTTTGCAAAAAAGCAAGAAACATTGGATAAAGCCGTTCATAAACTAATAAAAGTGTAAACACGTACAAGTGGCTTAATACCTATAATAAAAACGAGCTGATGGATAATTTAAAAGTAACTGTTTTCCAGGGATATCTGTTTTGGGAAAACATTGACAAAAATTTACAGAACATCAAACTGCACTTATCGTCCATCCGCGAAAAAACAGACCTTATCATCCTGCCCGAAATGTTCAATACGGGCTTTACCATGAACGCCGATACATTGGCAGAGCCCGTGAAAGGCAAGACCATGCAATGGATGAAAGAAATAGCCGAACAATATGAATGCGTGGTTACGGGTAGTTTAATCATTAGCGAAAAAGGCAAATATTATAACCGCCTGATATGGATGCGCCCCGATGGTACTTTTGAGACTTATGATAAACGCCACCTGTTTGCGCTGGGTAAAGAACATGAAACCTATACGGCAGGTACCAAACGCCTGATAGTTGAACTGAAGGGTTGGAAAATTTGTCCGGTTATTTGTTACGACCTGCGTTTCCCCGTATGGCTGCGCAATAAAAACGAGGCTTACGACCTGTTATTGGTAGTGGCCAATTGGCCCGAAAAGCGCGCCCTGCACTGGCGCACCCTCATACCCGCCCGCGCCATCGAAAACCAGTGTTACGTTATCGCGGTTAACCGTGTGGGTCACGATGGCAACGAGGTTTACCACTCCGGCGATTCCAATTGCATCGACCCGAACGGCAATGTCATCTATTATAAACGTGATGAAGAAGATGTATACACCTTCAGCATCAATGCCGAAGAACTGCACAAAATACGCCGTGCTTTGCCTTTTTTAAAGGATGCGGACGATTTTGATCTGCATATATAAAAACTAACCCCAATGGCCTCTTGTTAAATTAATTTTTAACAGCCATATTCACGTATTAAAACCTTGTGCTTAAAGCCATGAAATACTTGTTTCATTTTAAACTGATTATATTAATTATCGCCGTTACCGCCTTTTCCGCATCGGCACAAAAGGTGAAAGACCATACCCCCCTGGTCGATCCTTTTATAGGTACCGGCGGGCATGGGCATTGTTATCCCGGTGCGGTACTTCCTTTCGGGATGGTGCAGTTAAGCCCCGATACCCGTTTAACGGGTTGGGACGGCTGCTCGGGCTACCACTATACCGATACTGTGGTTTATGGTTTTTCGCATACCCACCTGAGCGGTACCGGCATTGGCGATTACTGCGACGTATTGTTTATGCCCACCACCGGCGAGCCTAAATTTTTGAATACCGAATACGCTTCGCCATTTAAAAAGAAGAACGAAAGCGCCACGCCCGGCTATTACCATACCCATTTGGATAAATACGGTATCGATGTGGAACTGACCGCCACTACCCGCGTCGGCGTACATAAGTACACCTTCCCCGGCGGCGCCAGGCAAAGCAATATCATCATCGACCTGCAACACCGCGACAGGGTATTGGAATCGTCCATCGAAGTAGTGAACGACCACGAGATACGCGGTTTTCGCCGTTCGCGCAGTTGGGCCGATAACCAGTATGTGTATTTCTACGCCAAATTCTCAAAACCATTTAAAACCTACGGCATAGCACTTAACAACGCGCTACAGGAAGGCAAAAACAAGGTTGAGGGCAAAAACGTAAAAATGTACCTGCAATTTGACAACCCCGGCGAAGTGATATCAAAAGTGGGCATATCATCGGTAAGTACCGATGGGGCCTTGAACAACCTGGATACCGAAGTGCCCGATTTTGACTTTAAAAAAGTACAACGGGCAGCTAAAACCGCTTGGATAAACCAATTGGCCAAAATTGATGTGGAAGGCGGTGCACCATCGGCACAACAGACAGTGCCCAACCAATCTGCCAATGGTATTAATGGCAACGGCAATCCCTATCATTATCAAGAGGCCGGCCACGTTCGCGGACCGGTGGTACCCCCTGTCGATTATGCCAAAATAAAACAAACCATATTTTATACCGCATTATATCACAGTATGTTAGCGCCAAACATCTATAGCGATATCGACGGGCAATACCGTGGGCTGGATAATAAGATACACAAGGCCGAAGGATTTGACTACTACACCGTTTTCTCACTTTGGGACACTTACCGTGCCGAAAACCCCCTGCTCACCATCATCGAGAAAAAACGCACGCTCGATTTTATCAAAACCTTTTTGGCCATGTACGATCAGGGAGGTTTGCTACCGATATGGCCTCTGGCTTCCAGCGAAACCTTTTGTATGATAGGCAATCACTCTATCCCCGTCATAGTAGATGCATACGCTAAAGGCATCCACGGTTTTGATACCGAAAAAGCATTGACAGCCATGAAAGCCGCTGTTAACCGTAATCAATATGGCCTCGATTCTTACCGCCGTAATGGCGCTGTACTGGCCGATGACGAGAGTGAGTCAGTATCAAAAACACTGGAGTATTCCGTAGACGATGCCTGCATTGCCCAAATGGCCAAAATGATGAACAAGTCAGCCGATTACGTCGAGTTTACCAAACGTGCCCAATATTGGAAGAACGTGTACGACGACGAAACCGGTTTTATGCGCGGCCGGGTAAACGGAGGCTGGCTCTCCCCCTTTTTACCTACCGATGTAAACAACAAATACACCGAAGGCAACGCCTGGCAATACGCTTTTTTAGTACCCTATGATGCGCAAACCCTGGTCAGCTTTATGGGCGGCAAGGATAAATTCGAAAGTAAACTCGACCAATTGTTTACCACTACCGATACCCTTACCGGCATTAAGCTGCCCGATGTTGCCGGTTTGGTTGGCCAATACGCCCACGGCAACGAGCCCGACCACCATGTTGCCTACCTGTATAACTTTACCGATAACCCGTACAAAACACAGTTCTACGTCAATAAAATCATGAGCGAGCAATACCGTGCCCAACCTGATGGTTTGGCAGGCAATGAAGATTGCGGACAAATGTCGGGATGGTACGTCATCAGTGCCCTGGGTTTTTATGCCATAGCGCCTGGTACGCCCGATTTCCAGATTGGCCTGCCCGCTTTCGATAAAACTACCATCAACCTCGAAAACGGTAAAAAATTCACCATCAACAGTTCGGGCACCTCATCAAGCAGCTATTACCTGCAAGGCATGAACCTCAACAACAATCCCTATAACAAGTTATACCTAACCTATAACGATATTGCCAACGGCGGTACATGGGATGTATTTGCCGGTCGCCTGCCCAATAAATTATTCATGGCCGACCTCGAAAAATCAAATTCCGCCATAACCGATAATCTCATCGTACCCAATCCCTACCTCATTTACCCCGCATCTGTCTTTAAGGACCAAACCACCTTGTCATTTGGCTGTGCCGACCCGGACGCAAAAATCTATTACACATTGGATGGCACCCTGCCGACAACAAACGCAACTTTATACACCAAGCCCCTCACTATTTCGGCAACTACGATGGTTAAATGTATCGCCATCAAAAACGGGCAGCAAAGTTTTGTGGTACAAGGCAAGCTGAGTAAAATGCGTACAGATGTCAGGATAGGTGCGATAAGCAAATACCTGCCCATATATTCAGCAGGCGGCGATAATGCCTTGATAGACGGCCTATACGGCACCACCGACTGGCGTTTGGGCAACTGGCAGGGCTTTCATGGCCGTAATTTGGAAGTAGTGCTCGATTTTGGCGCTTCCAAAATGGTCAAAAAAGTAAGCATAGAAACCCTGCAGGATACCGGGGCATGGATTGTATTCCCTCAAAATGTTCAATACCTCGTTTCGGATGATGGCAAAAGCTTTAAACCCGCCGCAGTTGTGAATACCAAAGTGGATATCAAAGAACTTGCGGTACAAAAACAAACCTTTACAGCCGATATTAATTTGAATACCCGGTACATCAAGCTTATTGCCCAACAATACGGCGCCCTGCCCGATTGGCACGAAAGCAAAGGCCAGCAAAGCTATATTTTTGCCGATGAGATAACTATCGAATAATTTACACGCCTTTTTTGATATTTTTATCGCTTTATCGAAGCTAAAAAATAGCTTTGTGCAATTATGATGTAAATTAGCCCTTAAAACCAATATCGCTGATATTTGTTGGGTTAATATGCAGATACCCTTAATTCACATCTTTGCCAATGTTTAAACGAATAAAAAATAAGTTCTTACGTTACACCCTTATATCCGTTTATTTTCTGATTGTCTTTTTCTGCGCCATCGAACTTAACTTTTTATGGCTGTTCGGCTACTCGCCCGATATGCAGGACATCAAAAACCCCAGCTTGTCGCTTTCTTCCGAAGTTTATTCTGCCGATGGCAAGCTGCTCGGCCGCTATTTCCGCGAAAACCGCTCCCCTGTTGAGTTTAAAGAAATTTCGCCAAGCCTCATCAACGCGTTGGTTGCCACCGAAGATGCCCGTTTCTATCAACATAACGGTGTCGATTTTTACTCATTTTTTACCAGTATGCTATCAACCGCCAAAGGCGACAGGCGTGGCGGCAGTACCATCACACAGCAATTGGCAAAAAACCTCTTCGAAACGCGTAAGCGCAAATCGCAAGGGCTAATAAAACATATCCCGGTCTTAAAAACATTGGTGTTTAAATGCAAGGAATGGTTAACGGCGTTTAAAATTGAACATGTTTACAGTAAGCAGGAAATCCTGACACTATACCTCAACACCGTTCCTTTTGGCAACAATTCTTTCGGCATCAAAACAGCCACCAAAAAATATTTCAATAAAAACCCCGATGCGGTAAACCCTGCCGAAGCTGCTACGCTTATCGGTATGCTGAAAGCCACATCTACCTACAACCCTATTAATCATCCCGATAAGGCGGTCGATAGGCGTAATACGGTGCTAAAACAGATGAATAAGTACGGCTATTTGAATACGGCCGACTTGAACACCTACAGCAATAAACAGCTCGACCTTGATTTGAGTTATGTGGAAGATGACTCGCAAGGCGATTCCTACATCCGTCGCGCGGTCGAAAAATGGCTGGCTAAATGGTGTGCGGATAACAATTATAATTTATACGAAGACGGCTTGAAGATATACACTACCATCGACTCGCATTTACAAGAGTATGCCGAAGAAGCCGTTGCCGAAAAAATGAAGATGCTGCAAAAGCGTTTTGATAACCTGTGGGGCAAAAAGAACCCTTGGCGCGACCAAAACGGTGTTGAAATACCCGATTACGCCTTCAAAACCGCGCAAAAGTTAGCCGTTTATAAAACACTCGCCAAAAAATATCACGGTAAAACCGATTCCAT
Organism: uncultured Mucilaginibacter sp.; assembly: GCF_903893715.1. GTDB lineage: Bacteria > Bacteroidota > Bacteroidia > Sphingobacteriales > Sphingobacteriaceae > Mucilaginibacter. Next base: position 2,626 of record NZ_CAITNG010000117.1, on the reverse strand, counting down.
CAGGCTGGCATTGAGCGTAAAAAAGAAGATGACCATTTTTAGCTGGAATGGCGACCGGGACACTACCCTTTCAACACTCGATTCCATCGCTTATTATGCCCGCATACTCAATACCGGCATGATGACAATAGAACCTACCACCGGTAAAATCAAAGTTTGGGTGGGCGGTATCGACCATAAATACTTTAATTACGATCACGTTAACCAATCTAAACGCCAGGCAGGCTCAACATTCAAGCCTTTTGCCTATGTAACCGCACTGGATAACGGTTTTAGCCCATGCGATAAATTTACCGATAAGCCGGTATCGATAAAATTCAAAGATGAAGGTAAGGATCAGGTTTGGGAACCCAAAAATGCCGATTTTAATTTCTCGGGTCGCGAAATGTCCTTGCGTTGGGCAATGGGCAAATCGGTAAACTCAATCACCGCGCAACTAACTGAAAAAGTTGGCTGGGACAAAATTGTTGAATATGCGCATAAATGCGGTATCGAAAGTCCGCTCAAATCCGTACCATCGGTGTCTTTAGGTACCAATGATGTTTCCGTTTATGAGATGGTGCGTGCTTATAGCACATTCCTAAACCGTGGCAATAAAATCGACCCATTGTTGGTAACAAAAATTACCGACGGTGACGGCAATGTATTACAGGAGTTCACTCTAAAAACCGAAAAGGTTTTGAGCGAAGAAACAGCATGGTTGATGTTGTATATGTTTAGGGGTGGTATGGAAGAACCGGGGGGCACCTCGCAGGCGCTATGGGAATATGATGGCCTTTGGAAGAGTGGCAATAACCAAATTGGGGGCAAAACAGGTACATCATCGGGCTATGTGGATGGCTGGTACATGGGTATTACCAAAGATTTGGTTACCGGCATTTGGGTTGGCGCCGACGACCGCAGCGTACATTTTACCTCATCCGAAACCGGCGAAGGGTCGCATACAGCGCTGCCTATTTTCGGTAGTTTTATGCAAAGGGTATATGCCGATCCTAACTCCGGTTATACCAGGGGGCCTTTTCCAAAACCATGGGTAAAAATCACCAAGTCATACGATTGCCCTTCTCCAAATATCAAAACCGATTCATTAAGTGTCGACAGTTTAAATATCGACTCGTCTTTAGCTAAACCGCTGGCACCTCCATCCAACCAAAATATACCCAAGGAAAAGCAGGCGCCTAACAAATAATTTTGTAACTTTTACGTTTATTACACCAAACACATTTAAACACAAAATAAAATCGATCCTTTTATGAATAAACGGTACAAATCATCGCGAATAGCCCTTTCAGCACTGATTGTTTTATTTACGATAATCGGTTTATTAAATCCCCATGAGGCACTGGCCCAGGAATTTGGACAAAATAAAGTGCGTTATAAAAACCTCGATTTTAAGGTTTACCGTACCCCCCATTTCGAAATATATTACTACATCCAAAACGATAGCCTCATCAAACGATTTGCGCAGGAAAGCGAATTGTGGTACACCCTACACCAGCAGGTATTCCGCGATACCTTTAAAAGGCCCAATCCAATTATTATTTATGCCGATCACCCCGATTTTCAACAAACCACCGCCATCGACGGTGAGATTAGTGTGGGCACAGGCGGTGTTACCGAAGGTTTAAAAAACCGTATCGTAATGCCCTTTATGGAAACTAACCAAACCACTCGCCACGTTATCGGGCACGAAATGGTGCACGCCTTTCAATATCATTCGCTGTTGGATGGCGACCAAACCCAGTTTTCCGAAATTGGCAACTTGCCCCTTTGGATGATAGAAGGTATGGCAGAATACTTAAGCCTGGGCAAAAAAGACGCTTACACGGCCATGTGGATGCGAGATGCCTATCTCAATAAAAATATACCAACCATAAGAGACCTTACAGAGAGTAATAAGTATTTCCCCTATCGCTATGGCGAAGCGTTTTGGTCGTTTATTGGCTCTACTTATGGCGATACGATTATTGTGCCTTTCTTTAAAAATACTGCCCGTTACGGGCTCGATTATGGTATACGCCGCACCTTTGGTTATGACGAAAAAACTTTGTCGAGCCTGTGGAAAAATGCCATTCAAAAGGCATATAAACCCTATTTGAAGGATACGGCACAGATCCCGCCCGGCCAAAAGATCATCGATTATAAAAACTCGGGCCAAATGAACGTAGCGCCTGCTATCAGTCCGGATGGGCAATATGTGGCGTTTTTATCCGAGAAAGATCTTTTTTCTATCGATTTATACCTTGCCGATGCCAAGACCGGCAAAATATTAAAAAAGCTAACGAGCAAGATATCCAATACCCATATCGACGAGTTTAACTTCATCGAATCGGCCGGTGCCTGGTCGCCCGATAGTAAGCAATTCGCGTTTAGCGTGTTTAGCGGTGGCCGCAACAAATTGGTCATTGTCGATGTTTCGAACGGTAAAATACTCCACGAAATATCCATGGAGAAGGCCGAGCAGTTTAGCTACGTAACATGGTCGCCAAACGGAAAGAATATCGTTTTCTCGGGCATGTCCGAGGGTCAAAGCGACTTATACAACTACAATTTAGAGGATAGAGAACTTACGCAGTTGACCAACGATATCTATTCCGACTATCAGCCAAGCTTCTCGCACGATGGC
>NZ_CAITNG010000116.1 GCF_903893715.1 uncultured Mucilaginibacter sp. | reverse complement strand
TTTATTTTTTTATAAAAAATTATTTCCCCCCCCCCCCCCCCCCAAACAAATCCAAAATCGAACATTCGAAATCCGAAATAATCATCCAAAATCCCCCCAATTTCCAATTTCAATATAAAAACCTACATTTGCCCTATAATTCTCAAGGGGTGCCTTGCTTTGGATAAGATAAAACAAACTGCAGATTGTTTTAACCAAACTGAAAGACAGGCTGAGATCAAACCCATTGTTTAGTTAAGTGGTGTACATCTACAGTTCAGGAATCCAACAGAAAGGACCAATGAACCAATGACCAACCGACCAATGAACTAAACAGGAACCTGATCCGGGTAATGCCGGCGTAGGGAGAGGTAAAAATAGTTAAGTGTACTGCTTGCGCGCCCTCGCTTGCAGATGGTTTAACTCGGTTTAATTTAAAAAACATTGAAAAATTTAATTGCAGCGCTAAGCGTTCTGCTGATGCCGTTTTTGGCTTCGGCACAGTTTTCCATATCCGGAAAGATCACAGACCAGCAAACCGGCCAAACCTTGCCCGGTGCTACCATCAACATCGAGAACACCTGGTCGGCTACGTTGGCCGACGCGAACGGTGCTTACACCTTTAAAAATGTAAAGGCCGGTACTTACACCATCAAGGTAAGTTTCATCGGCTACCAAACGGCACAAAAAACAGTATCGGTAACGGCCGCCACGACCGTAAATTTTGGCCTCAACCTGAGTACTTTAATGGGCGACGAGGTAACCGTTAAAGCCACCCGCGCTACTGCCAACTCGGCCACCACCTTTACCGACCTCAGCAAAAAAGATCTCGACAAAAACAATTTTGGCCAGGACTTGCCTTATTTGCTCAACCAAACCCCATCGGCGGTCATCACCAGCGACGGCGGTACAGGCATCGGCTACACCGGTATCCGCATCCGCGGCAGCGATGGCACCCGTACCAATGTTACCTTGAACGGGATACCCTTGAACGATGCCGAAGACCAGGGCGCCTACTTTGTCGATCTGCCAGACCTCGTTTCCTCTGTCGATAACATACAGGTGCAGCGCGGTGTAGGTACATCAACCAACGGCGCAGGCGCTTTTGGTGCCAGCATCAATATGCAAACCACCACCCGCCGCGATTCGGCCTATACCCAATTGGATAATTCCGTTGGCTCGTATGGTACGTACAAAAATACCGTGAGTGTAGGTACGGGCCTGGTGGACGGCAAGTTTACGTTCGATGGCCGCTTATCGCGAATAGAATCGAGCGGTTATATCGACCGTGCCGCTTCGCACCTTAAATCATTCTTTTTAAGCGGTGCTTATTATGGCAAGAACACGCTCATCCGTGCCAACGTATTCTCGGGTTACGAGCAAACCTACCAGGCCTGGGACGGTATCCCCGAATACACCCTGTACAGCGGCAACCGCACTTATAATGAATTAGGACTGGAAGCCGATGGCAAAACATTTTATCCTAACCAAACCGATAACTATACCCAAAACTATGTGCAGCTCTTGGTCGACCAAAAAATAGCCAATCATTTGTCATTCAGCGGCGCACTGTTTTATACCAAAGGCTTTGGTTATTACGAAGAGTATAAACCCAACGAAGCCCTGGCCAACTATAACGTTACGCCTGTAGTGGTGGGCGGCAAAACAGTCGACAGTACTGCCCTGGTGCGCGACCTGTGGCTCAACAACGATTTTTACGGTGTAACCTATGCGCTGCACTATGATCCTGCAAAAGAGTTCCATTTTACGCTTGGCGGCGCGTATAACCAATATCTTGGCGCACATTACAACAACATCGAGTGGACGCAGCAAAGCACCAACATCCCGCCCAACTTTGAGTACGAACGCGATAACGCCAAAAAAACCGACTTCAACATTTTTGGAAAGGTAGATTATCAGTTAAATGATTTCACCTTTTTTGCTGATATGCAATACCGCCACATCGATTACTCTTTTTATGGTTTGATAGACCAGAACGGCAACAGTTTGCAACAATCCGTTAGCCTCGACTTTTTTAACCCTAAAGGCGGCATCACTTATCAAATCGGCCCGCAAAGCAATGTGTACCTCAGTTTGGCTGTTGCCAACCACGAGCCTAACCGCTCGGATTATGTGGCCTCCACACCAACAACCCGCCCAAGCTCCGAAAACCTCCAGGATTATGAATTAGGTTATCGCATCAATACCCCGGTATTTAAAGGCGGCATTAACGGTTTTTATATGAAATATAAAAACCAGTTGGTGCTCACAGGCTCCTTAAATTATGTTGGCGAAGCAGTACGTGTAAACGTACCCGACAGCTACCGTGCCGGTGTTGAGTTCGATGGCAAACTAAAAATATCCGACCAGTTTAGCTGGGCAGCTACTGCAGCTTTGAGCCAGAACAAGATAAAAACCTTTACGGCGTCCTACTATGATTATGATAACGGCAATACCGTTACAGGAAACTTAAACAACACCGATATCGCCTACTCGCCTTCCTTCGTAGGCTCAAGCGAGTTGGGTTGGATGCCTTTAAAAGGTGGTGAAATAGCTTTCATCATCAAATACGTGGGCATGCAGTATTTGGATAATACTTCCAACCAAAACCCCGCAGGTTACCCCGCTGCTGATCCGGCTAATTCAAACCGTACCATTGGTTCGTATTTTATAAATAACCTGCGTTTCAGGTATAATTTCCAAACCAAAGCGGTTAAAAATGTAGGCATCGCGTTTTTGGTGTACAATATCTTCAGCACCAAATACATCACCAATGGCGCTACTTATCCCGATATCGAGAGCGGGCAGGTGGTCAACTATAACTACTACTTCCCTCAGGCCCCGCGCAATTACTATTTAACCTTAAGTTTAGGATTTTAAATATGCACTGGCACGAGTGGTACAGCCTTTTTGTGGCGCAAATGAAAGAAACAACCCCATTGCAATGGATAGCCGTTGCATTGGGGGTTGCCGAAGTATTGTTGGCTCGTGTTAACAATGTTTGGCTGTATCCTACGGGTATTTTAGGCACTATTTTAGGCATTTACCTCTTATTTGATGTAAAGCTTTACGCCGATTGCGCACTCAATGTGTACTACATTGTGATGAGTTTTTACGGCTGGTATTACTGGATAAAAAAGGCCGATAAACCACCCGTCGAAATTGCCTGGAGCAACCGCACGGAATGGTTTATCACCTTAGCCATATCCATTGGAGGTACAGGTTTCCTGTATTTATGCCTCACCAAACTCTTGTTCGTGTTTCCAAATTATACGCCGTCAAACGTTCCTTTTTGGGATGCTTTTATATCGGCAACAGCCTGGGCCGGCATGTGGCTTTTGGCACGAAGAAAAATCGAAAACTGGTTGTTGCTCAACCTATCTAACATATTCGCCATCCCGCTGTTGTTTTACAAAAAACTGCCATTGTTCGGGGCATTAACCGCGTTTCTGTTCATCATCGGCGTATGGGGATTTTTTGATTGGATAAAAATTTACAACCGCGATAAAGCAGCCAAAACAACTAAAATACCCGTTACTGAATGACCATCATCTCGCACCCCTCGCAACAATTACAACCCGATTGGATAAGCGCCATCCGTGATAACGCCGCACAATCTGAAAAGGATGGCAAACTGCTGCCCGCGCAACTGCAATTGGCATATGAGCAGCAATGGTTTAAAATGCTGGTTCCCTGGGTATACAAAGGCCTGGAACTGAGCCTGCCCGAAGAGGTGCGCCTGATAGAAACCCTCAGCTGGGCCGATGGCAGCCTGGGCTGGACGGTAACCCTATGCACCGGCGCGGGCTGGTTCGGCGGTTTTCTGGACCCGGCATTGTGTGAGAAAATATTTGCCGACCCCGAAGTTTGCCTCGCCGGCAGCGGCGCGCCAAAAGGCACAGCCATTATTGACGGCGAAGGCTACCGAATCAGCGGGAGTTGGAATTATGCCAGCGGCGCTTTGCACGCCACGCATTTTACAGCCAACTGCATCATGCACACACCCGACGGCAAAGCCGAAGTTCGGCCTTTCATCTTCGAAAAAAGCGAAGTAACCGTACTCCCTGCCTGGAACTATACCGGCATGGTAGCCACCGGCAGCCACAGCTTCGAAGTTAATGACTTGTACGTCCCTGCCAACAGGATGTTCCGCATCGATGCTGACTATGCTATTATTCCAAGCCCGCTATACCAATACCCTTTTCACCAACTGGCTGAGGCTACTTTGGCGGTTAATATTTCGGGTATGGCCATCCATTTTCTCGACCTGTGCGAAACCGTGTTTGCCGAAAAGAAAGTTGCCAAGGGCCTGTCGCAAAACCAGCAAAACGAATTAGATGAAGCCCTGCAAAGTTCAATAGCAAAACTCAACGCAGTACGCCCCGAGTTCCACACCACCATGTACCGCTCCTGGGTCGATTACTTAGGCGATGCCTCTGTCGACCCTGAGCCTAACCTGAAAAAAGTAAGCGCTATCAGCCGTAAACTGGCAAAAACTTCCCTGCAAATTGTGGATGAACTGTACCCCTACTGCGGCCTCATCGCGGCAAGCACCTCATCTGCCATCAATCAGGTTTGGCGCGACATACATACCGCAAGCCAGCATGCATTGTTAACTTTTAGCGAATAATTGTCAATATTGTTAACATAAAGGTTACATTGGGTTTTAATTGCAATGCTATATTTGGTTTTTCTAATTCCTTAGCATGAAAATTAAATTATTACTCCCCTCGTTAATTGCAATTATTGGTTTAAACGCCTCTGCACAAACAAAAAAACCGGTTCATCCTGCAAAAGCAACACCTGTAGTTGTAGCTACGCCCGTTGTTGCTGCCTCGCCGGCACTGCCCCGCCCAAAACTGGTGGTGGGTATTGTTGTCGACCAAATGCGTTGGGATTATCTATACCGTTATTACGACCGCTACCAGGATAATGGGGGTTTTAAACGCCTGTTAAACGAGGGTTTTTCATGCGAAAACACCAATGTCGATTATATACCTACCGTAACCGCGGCAGGCCATACCTGCATCTACACCGGTTCGGTGCCCGCTCTGCACGGCATAGCCGGTAACGATTTTATTGTTCAGGCTACAGGCAAGTCCATGTACTGCACCGAGGATACTTCGGTACGTACCGTAGGCAGCACATCCGCAGCAGGGCAAATGTCGCCGCGCAATATGCTCACCAATACCATCACCGACGAGCTGCGCCTGTCCACAAATTTCCGCTCCAAAGTAATTGGTATCGCTTTAAAAGACCGCGGCGGAATACTGCCAGCCGGCCATACCGCCAACGCTGCTTATTGGTTTGACGATGCGACAGGCAACTGGATAACCAGCACCTATTACATGAAAGACCTGCCGCAATGGGTAAAAGATTTTAACGACCAGAAACTGGCCGAAACCTACCTCAAAAACGACTGGAACCCGGTTTATCCGCTCGATACCTATTTACAAAGCAGCGCCGATAACAGCGACCGCTACGAAGGCAAATTTAAAGGTATGGATGCGCCTACATTGCCCGTTAAAACATCGGGCATGTATAAAGGCAATCTGGGCCTCATTCGTAATACCCCCTGGGGAAATACCATCACCCTCGATATGGCCGTTGCCGCCATCAACAACGAGCAATTGGGCAATAACAGCAATGCCGTAACCGACTTCTTAGCCGTGAGCCTTTCGTCTACCGATTATATTGGTCACCAATTTGGCATTAATGCTGTGGAGATAGAAGATACCTACCTGCGATTAGACCGCGAAATTGGTTCGTTCTTAACCTATCTTGATGCTAAGCTGGGCAAAGGCAACTATACTGTATTCCTGACTGCCGACCATGGCGCCGCGCACAACCCAACCTTTTTAACCGACAATAAAATTCCCGCCGGTGTTTGGGATGATGCCGCCGCGAAAAATGCCCTCAACAAACAATTGATGGACAAATATAAAGTGGACTCGCTGGTGATAAGCCTGCTTAATTACCAGGTTAATTTTAACTATCGCATCGTTAATTACCTGCATTTGGACGAAGACGCTTTGAAAAAAGATTGCATCTCCTTCCTCGAAAAACAACCGGCGGTAGCGTTTGCTGTTGATATGAAGAAAGCCCAAACGGCCAGCATTCCTGAAGAATTGCGCATGCGCATTGTGAATGGTTACAGTTTAGACCATAGCGGAACCGTACAAATCATTTTAAAACCCGGCTGGTTTTCGGGTAAGGCTGCTACGGGCACCACCCACGGCACCTGGAATCCTTACGATACGCACATCCCGCTGGTATTTATGGGCTGGGGCATACAACAAGGCCATACCAACGTAGCGACTCACATGACGGACATTACGCCAACCATAGCAGCTTTACTACATATTCAAGCACCAAACGGCAGCATTGGCACACCGATTGTACAGGTATTGAAATAGGGATAGAAAAATAAAAAGGGTCATCCCGTCCGTTAGCTAACGGATCGGGACCTCATTGGAAAGATTTATAGTTGTCTGTGATTTATGATGAGGTGCTGAAATAAATTCAGCTTGAATTAGTTTTTTAAATGAAAAAATACATCTCCCGTTTTCATTACCTTACACAGGACATGCCCGGCCATACGCATATCGAACAGGCCGATATGGCTTGCCATGCCGGGGCAAACTGGATACAATACCGCTGCCTCAGCAAAACGGATGAGGAGATGCTGGCCGAAATACACCACATTGCCGCCGACTGTGATGACTGGGGCGCGACGCTTGTCCTCACCAATCATTACCATTTATTGGATAAAGCGGATGTGCAAGGCGTACACATCGAAGACCTGAATGCTGATTTGGTAGCCATCCGGAAGGCCATCGGCGATGATAAAACATTAGGCACATATGCAATAAATATCGCCGACCTGCTGCGCATACAAAGCCTCGGTGTGGTAGATTATTGCAGCTTTGGCCCCTTCGCCCATACCGATACCCTGCCCAATGACTATCCCCTCATCGGCTTCAACGGCTACCGTGAGTTGGAAAAACACCTCATCACCATCCCGGTAATAGCTGTGGGCGGTATTCAATTGGCTGATGTCGAAAATCTAATGGCAACCGGTATCCACGGCATCGCAGTTTCGGCTGCTATTAACCTCGCCGTCGACCCTAAAGCCATGGTCAAAGCTTTTTATCAGAAAGTTTATTGAGCGTTAGATGATAATTACTATGCATGCATTGTAATTATAAAAAATTAATACGACCTTGGTGATGTAAATCTAACCAATGAACACACTACAGGTAACCATAAAAGACAGGCTGGCCGTTATCGCGCTCAACCGGGGCAAATCCAACCCGATGAATGCCGAAATGATAAAAGAGCTGCATCTGCTGGTGCAAAGCATCGATGCCGACGATAACATAGGCGGTCTCATCATCACCGGCAAGGAAAACTTCTTCTCGGCCGGGCTTGATCTCATCGAACTTTACGATTATAACCACGAAGAAATAGCTGTTTTTTGGCGCAGCTTTTTGTCGCTGCAGGCAAAAATGGTAGCCTTTAAAAAACCAATGGTGGCGGCCATCAGCGGGCATAGCCCGGCAGGTGGTTGTGTGCTGGCCATGTGTTGCGATTACCGGGTAATGGCGCGCGGCAAATACATCATAGGGTTGAACGAGATACCCGTTGGCATTATCGTTCCCGATAGCATTTTCAGTTTATATGCCTTTTGGCTGGGTCAGCGCAATGCTTACCAATATTTAATGGAAGGTAAATTGCTTTCTGTGGAAGACGCCTTGCAGGTTGGCCTCATCGATGAAATTTGCAATCCCGAAAGCGTCATTAGCACCGCCGAAAAAAAGATTCGCACCTATATGCAGTTCAACGCGGCCACCTGGAGCCAAAGCAAGCTCAACCTGCGCAAACGGCTAATAGCAGACGCAAGTGCCGACCAAACCGAAAACCTCGACATGATGTTGAAGCAGTGGTGGGCACCCGAAACCCGTAAGCTATTGCAAATGATTATCCAAAACTTAAAAGCACCCAAACCATGACACAGGGAATGTTGCGCGACGACGCGTTAAAAGGTAAAACCATCATCGTTACCGGTGGTGGCACAGGTTTGGGCAAAGCCATGAGCACTTATTTTTTAACCTTGGGCGGCAACGTGGTCATCACCAGCCGCAAGTTGGAAGTGCTTACCAAAACCGCTGCCGAAATGGAAGCCGCCACAGGCGGTAAAGTACTGGCATTGCAATGCGATGTACGCAATTACGATGAGGTGGAAGCGATGCTCAACCAATCCATACAAAAATTTGGCCGGGTTGATGCCTTGCTCAACAATGCAGCCGGTAATTTTATATCGCCAACGGAGCGGTTATCTGCAAATGCGTTTTCCACTGTTATTGATATTGTGTTAAAAGGATCGGTAAACTGTTCGCTGGCTGCCGGTAAGTATTGGATAGCCAATAAAATACCCGGCAATATCCTCAATATCGTTACCACCTATGCTTTTACCGGTTCGGGATACGTCGTTCCATCGGCCTGTGCCAAAGGCGGCGTATTGGCCATGACGCGCTCGTTGGCTGTTGAATGGGGCAGGCATAACATCCGCACCAATGCCATCGCGCCCGGCCCATTCCCAACCAAAGGAGCCTGGGAACGCTTGTTGCCCGGCGAAATGGCCGCCAAGTTCGATTTTAAAAACCGCGTACCCTTAAAACGCGTTGGCGAACACCAGGAACTGGCCAACCTGGCCGCATTTCTGGTTTCCGATTTCTCGGGATATATAAACGGCGAGGTTATTACTATTGATGGCGGCGAGTGGCTGCAGGGCGCGGGCCAGTTTAATGCTTTGGAAATGGTTACACCCGAAATGTGGGACGTCATCGAAAAAATGACACGCTCCGCAAAGTAAAAGCGGAATAGCAAGCGGTGAATATTTCTTTGCTCACAAGGCGAAGTAATTTCATTTGCACATTTTCGCATTCGCACATCTGCACATCATTCCGTAAATTTGCAGCCATGTCCACCCAGGTAGAAGAACAGACCCTCACACTCGAAGAAATTTTATCGAGCCTGAAAGAAATGCACAGGCTTATTTTATGGAATGATGATTTCAACACCTTCGACCATGTGATTTACTGCATGATGAAATACCTCGACTATACGGAATCCCAAGCCGAAAAAATAGCCTGGAAGGTACACAACGAAGGCAAATGTGCCGTGTTGGAAGGCTCCTTTACCGAAATGGAGATCTACCGCAAAATTTTACAACAAGAAGGCCTCACCGTTACTGTTGACTAATTAACCCCGAATTAACATTAATAACATTGAGTTATTATTTCCTTTATATTAAGGAAATGGTATCATCATGATATGTTAACCCTCCCTTTACATTCCTCTTACACCACACGCGTTCCTTTGTAGCAAAATCATATTGCATACGAATGAGGGATATCTACGCTGCTAAAAGCCAAGCTTCTCTAATCATTCTGCAATTGATAATGTTAACTCCTGATTGATTATGGATTGTTTCAACACAATTCAAAACAATATTTTATTGATTGGCTAAACCTTATAGTACACTTTAATAACAATTGATTATTGATGAAAATTTCTACGCACCTGTTAAAAAAACTCTATTTAATTTTTGTCCTGTTTATTAGCTTTATCGCCTATGCCAATGCGCAAGCAACCCTAAAAGGTAAAGTAACGGATGCCAAAACCGGCGAACCGCTTATTGGCGCCACTGTGCACATACAACATGGCACCACCCAATTGAACACTGTGGTTAAGCTCGATGGTTCATATCTTTTCAAAAGTGTAACACCCGGCACCTATCAGTTACAGGTAAAATATGTAGGCTATAAAACCACAAAAGAATATACAGTTGAAGTTACCGCCAACAGTACCGCTATTTTAAATATAGCGATGATAGATAACTCGACCTCCCTTAACGAAGTAACCATTGTGGAACACGCCAGCCGCGAAAGCGATAAAGCCGCCCGATTGATAGAAAAAAACAGCGATAACACCATGAACCTGGTTTCGGCCATGTCTATTGCCATATCGCCAGATGTGATCATATCGAACGTATTGGGCCGTGTGTCGGGCATAACGCTTGAGCGTGGCAATACCGGCGACGGCCAACACGTCATCATCCGCGGTATGGACAAAAGGTACAACACTACCTTAATAAACGGTGTAAAAATTCCAAGCCCCGATAATAAGAACAGGTTTGTGCCATTGGATATCTTCCCTTCGGATCTGGTGGAACGCGTAGAGGTTTCGAAAACCTTAACGCCCGATTTGGAAGCTGATGCCTCGGGTGGCGTGGTAAACCTGATCATGAAGACTGCGCCCGACAAGTTAAGATTAGATGGTTCGATAGGGACCGGCTATAGCCAGTTATTTCTCGACCGCCATTTTGCCACGTTCGATCCAAGTACTCAAAACGCGAAAGCGCCCGGCGAATTTCTACCACCGCTTGGCTTCGCTTCTCCAAGTAGCTTCCCTTATCAAAATTTGGTTACCACCAATACTACAGCTCCACCAAATACCAATGCCAGCTTAACTATCGGCGACAGGTTTTTGAATAAAAAATTGGGGATACTATTTTCAGGATCATACCAAAATACTTACGCGGGCAACAACACCTGGTATGCGCCACCGGTTAAGGTTCCCGGCCCGGCTCCGGATCCAAATTCGCAAATGGATGCTTCTGCATTCGAAAGTTCAAACGTAAGGCTTTATTCATCAAAGATCGACCGCACTGGTTTGATTTTGTCTACCGATTACAGGTTTAATAAAGATAACGACATCAGCGTATTTGGTACGTTCATACAATTGAACGAGCACAGGGTGCGCGAAACTACTCACTAGACTTATGGTGGTTACTCATTTCAGGATTACCATTGGACCAACGCGATTGACCAGTTAACCGAAACGCGATCGGACCTGCAAAGTATTTACAGTGTAATAGTAAAGGGCGATCACAAAATAGCCGATCCGTTTAAATTAGATTGGACGGTTACCACATCCGAAGCCAGCCATAAATTACCTGATGTTGCCGAGTTTGATGTAACCAGAAAAACTACCCCGGTAAGCCCTGGTGGAACGTATTCGCCAACCCCTGGCAGCCCCGGCTCATTTACTTATGTTGCCCCTGCCATTATTACCGATACCGCCCGCACCGCGAGTGAAAGCCGCGTATGGACACGCAATACCGATAAAGACGTTTCGGCCTATTTAAATTTTCACTACGACACAAAACTTTTCTCTCGCAAAGCCGAATTTAGTTTTGGTGGCATGTTCAGGCATAAAACCAGGGCAAATTTTAATGATGCCTACAGCTTGTACCCAACTCCCGATCCAACTTCGGTATCAGGGCAGCAAAATTTTGTATCTATCCCTGCATCAAAATTCGGTTTCACCCCACCTTACAATGCCCAAGGGTCATCCTTTAGCGACGCCGGTGTTTATTCCTTTTACGAGAATGTGCAAGGTGCTTATGCCATGTTAAAATATCAAGCAACCGAAAAATTTGATATGATATTTGGTGTTAGGACCGAAAATACCTTCCAGCATTATGATTCGTCGAGCAACCCTGCATTGGGCGGCCAATCTGCAAACATCTCTTACACCGATTATTTGCCGACCATTAATGGAAAATATAATCTGACCGATGTTCAGGCCATCCGTGCGTCATGGAACCAGTCTATTTACAGGCCAACCGCTTCAGATTTGATACCGTTTGCCGACGTTAACGCCGACGGTGTTGCAACCACCGGCAACCCATATTTACAACATACAGTTGTTAACAATTATGATTTGCGTTACGAAGCCTTCCCGGGTGCGTTAGATGAATTTATGGTTGGCGGTTTCTACAAACAACTAACCAATGCTATCGAGTACCAATATGTAACTCAAAATGCCAGCACATATATTTCGCCTGTAAACTTAGGTGATGCCAACAACTATGGTTTAGAATTGGTAGGTAAAAAATACTTCGGCAATTTCGGCCTATCGGCAAACTACACCTATACCCACTCCATTATTACCTCCACTAAAAAGTACGAGGCGATAGGTTTGTCGACCCCTATTTTTGTAAGTCAGGTTAGGCCACTGCAAGGTCAGTCGGCTAACGTAGGCAACTTCTCTTTCTTATACAAAGACGCCAAGCGGAGTTTGGATGCACAGTTGGCATTTTCGTACACGGGCGAGCGGATAAATGCCGTATCGCAATGGAAAGACCTTGATATATGGGAGAAGCCTTCCTTAAACCTCGATTTTTCTGCTCAAAAGGAGTTCAAAAAGAAATACGTGCTTTTTGTTAAAGTCAACAATATCCTTAATACCCCTTACGAGTTATTCATCAAACAAAATAACGCCAATAACTACAGCGGCGTGATGAGGTACTTCTATCAGGAAAGCCCTAATTACACCACAGTTGAATATGATAAATTCTATGCCCGCTATTCGTTGGGTATCAGGTTCAAGCTGTACTAATCAATCGCATATATTAATATCAAACAGTAAATAAAATCACCATCAAACTCAACAACCAAAAAAACTATGAAAAAGTTAAAATTAGGTCTATTGGCCTTATCAGTGCTCGCTGTTGCAGCGTGTAAAAAAAGCAGCGATAACGCACAGGTTGCCGCGCCTCAAATACAGGTAGGTAAATTGATAAGCAACACAGCGCCATTGGCAGCGGGAAGTTACAAAGGTACCTTTCAGGCCGGTCAAACTTATACCGTAAACGGCAACATTACTGTAAACGCCGGCGATACCTTGTTGATTCAAAAAGGTGTTACCATTAACATGGCAAAAGGTGCCAACTTCTTTGTAAACGGTATACTGGTTAGTTTAGGTACAAGCGATGCGCCTACAACTATTACTTACCCGGGCCCGGCAAATAACCCACGTGTTAAAACACATGGCGCAATTTCTACAGCAGCAACCGACTCTGCTTATGCAGGTGGTTGGGGTGGTATTTATTGCAGCGTAACCTGCCCTAAACTGATTATTAAATGGACACATATTGACTTTGGTGGTGCCGCTTTAGCTGCAGCCCCTTTCCCTGCACCAACCTTGGCAAAAGCAGGTAGCCAATACCTGATTTTCTTCGAAAACCCAAATGGTCTGTTGGTATTAGAAGATTCTTGGATGTATGGCTCGCCTGATGATGCTACCCGTTTTTACGGTGGTGCCATGAACATTATGCGTAACACTTTAGAAAAACTTGGTGGCGTAGGCGGCGACGGTTTGAACGCTAAAGGCAGCAGCTACGGTAACATGGCTTATAACATCATCATTGGTGGTGCTACAAACGGTACCAAAACAGCCAGCGATAACACCACATCAACCGAGTGCCAGTTTACCATGTACAACAATACTTATGTGAACGATGGTTTCCGCAACACCGGTGTTTATGGCGCACGTAGCGGTTCTATCGAGGTTGAAAACGCTTCGAGGGTATCAGCATACAATAACCTGATTGTTGATTGCGATTTTGGTTTACGTATTGCAGGTGGCCCGGGTGGAGCTAAAGTTTATTTAGCCGATACCCTGTATAATACCAGCGGTTATATTTTACATACTTCATATGGTTACAACTTTTACTATGGCGATAACGCTGCTATGGTTAACCAGTTTGTACCTACAAGTGTTGCTCAACCCGTGGTAACTCACCCACAATCTACCGATATTCCTAACATGAAAGCGTTATTAGGTCCAACTTATACTTTTGGCTTTATCTATGATTTATCTTCTACCCTGGTAGGTGCCAACAATCCTAAGTTTGTAAACTTCCCGCTTCCACAGACACAAACCCAATGGATTCAACAATCATCAATTGATTCGTTCGACTTCCATTTAGGTGCAGGTTCACCGGCTATTGGTAAAGGAACAACTACAGCCTTTACCCCTATCACAACCGGTATTCCTATCGACGCCAACTTTGGTGCAAGCGAAATTACCGCTCCTGGTGCTGATATGGGTTGCTACCAAACAAATGGTACCGGTAACCACCACTAATCAGTAAAATATTTTCTTTTAAAAGGGCCGATGCATATGCATCGGCCCTTTTTTTTAACAATTGTTTAATACCATTCGGTACCTTAAATCAACAAAAAAGACACATTAAATTACCAATAATACAACAATTTGTTAACCGCTTGTTAAGCGCCTGCTCACACTATAACCTTTTCTTTGCGCCAGTATGGTATCGTAATACATAGTGTAATTATTTGACTGTCAATAAATTATTTTCTAAAAAATTAAATCGCACCAAACACTACATTAAATATTACCCCAAATTAACTAATTAACTATTGATGAAACCCTTTACATTTCCCCTTAAAAAATTATCGTTTCTCGCCTTGTTTTTGTTGTGCTTTTTGGCCTTTGCCAATGCGCAATCAACCATAAAAGGCAAAGTTACCGATGCCGCTACCGCCGAACCCATGGTTGGCGCCACCGTTCAATTAAAAGGTACAGGCAAAAGCCAGTTTGTACAATTAGACGGCTTCTTTACCTTCAAAAATGTTAAACCAGGCGATTACGTTCTTGTACTCAGTTTTGTGTCCTACAAAACCAAGGAAGTAAATGTTTCGGTAACCAATGGCAAAGTAAGCACCCTTACCGTGTCGATGGAGCCAACCACCAAAGAGTTAAGCTCGGTAACTATTGTCGACAACGAAAACTCGACCGACAAGCGTGCCCGCACTATCGAAAAGAATGCCGATGAGGTGGTAAACGTGGTATCGGCTAAAAGCATCGAGCTTTCGCCCGATGTAACTGTGGCCAACGTAACCCAACGGGTATCCGGCGTAACCATTGAGCGTAGCAACTCGGGCGAAGGACGTTATCCTATCATCCGCGGTATGGAAAAACGCTACATCAACACCCTTGTTAACGGAATAAAAATACCAAGCCCCGATAACAAGAGCCGTTTTATCCCGCTGGATCTTTTCCCTTCCGAATTGTTGGAGCGCCTTGAAGTAAGCAAAACGCTTACCCCATCAATGGAAGGTGATGCCATTGGCGGTACCATTAACCTGGTGATGAAGGATGCCCCCGCAAAAACTTTGTTGCAGGCAAATTTTGCAGCAGGTTACAACGCTATTTTTGCTGGCCGTAGCTTTGAGCAATTCGACAGGTCGACCATCAGCAAATTAGCGCCTACCGAAATAAACGGGAGCACTTACGCAGCCGTTCCTTCCGATTTCCCGGTGAACAACCTACACTTCTCAAACAAAGCCAACCCGATTAACATCAACTTCGGTATTACCTTTGGCGACCGTTTGTTTGCCGACAAAAAGCTGGGCTTTATTATTTCGACCAGCTATCAGGACAATTTTACCGGTAACAACTCTACTTTCTTTTTACCGAGTGCACAGCCGGGTGTAAACAACATACCCCAATTTACAGACTTACAAGCCCGTACGTATTCGCAGGAAAGCCGCCGTATAGGTCTGAACAACAAGTTCGACTACAAATTCAACAGCCGTAACAAAATATCCTTAGTCAACGTGTTTGTGCGCTTGGATGATTACCAAACCCGCAGGATAAGCGATACCATCGCGCTTAACTCCTTAGTCGATGCTTCCGCACGTAGTAAATGGCAATACCAATCCATCTATAACTCTACGTTACAAGGTGTACATCAATTAACCGACGCCTTGAAATTCGATTGGTCGCTGGCTTACTCACAAGCAGATAACCATGTGCCCGACCAGGCAGAATTTACGCACGAGTACCCAATCACAAAAACTTCGACCAGTGTTGATATTTTGCAAGGCATGACCCGCATCTGGACCCATAACAGCGACCAGGACTACTCGGTGTACCTGAACCTGACTGATAACTTTAAATTGTTTAAAAGGGCATTCGAATTGAAATTTGGTGGTTTGGAGCGCAACAAATCGCGCGATAATTATTATAACAGTTATAGTTTGACACCTTATTTAGGTACAAACAGTATACAGCCCTATACCAGTATAGACGCTGCCAACTATATATTTAAAAACACAGGGGCATCGCTTTGGAACCCTGATGGCAATACTTACACCTTTAAAGAAAACATTGCCGCAGCCTATGCCCAGGGTAAATGGGAACTGACCGATAGGTTGGAAGCTTTAGGTGGTTTACGTATGGAGTACACCAAACAAAACTATGCAACGCAATTGCCTATTGCAGTTGCCGCTCAAGCGGGTGAGATTAATTATACCGACTTTTTACCAAGCGGAATTTTAAAATATGGCTTACGTGATAATGAAGCCTTGCGCTTATCGTACTATCGTGCCATAGCCCGTCCTTCGTTTTCGGACATGATACCGGATGGCCAACAAGGTGAGATATTTAAAGAAGTGGGCAACCCCGAAGGATTAAACCATACCACTGCCGATAATATCGATTTCCGTTATGAGCTCTTCCCTAAAAACGCAGACGAAATTCTATTGGGGGCCTTTTACAAACGCATACACAACCCGATAGAATACGCTGTGGTGGCCGTAGGTACCTCAACATACCTTATGCCCGAAAACTTTGGCGATGCTACCAACTATGGTTTCGAAGCGGTATTTACCAAATATTTCGGCCCCTTTGGCGTGATAGCTAATTACACCTATACCAAATCGCAGATCACTACCGATAAGTTATACTACTTCCGTAACAGCTCGGGTATCGTAACCTCACAGATCCAGTCGGAAACCAGGCCCTTACAAGGACAGTCCGACAATATTGGTAACGCCGCGTTGGTTTACAAAAACTCCAAATTGGGCTTAAATATGCAGGTGGCCTTTGTTTATACCGGCCAACGCATCGCATTGGTTAACCCGGCCTATGGTTTGGATTACTGGCAACGCCCAACCGAGCAGCTCGATTTTTCAATTGAGAAGAGCATCGGCAAAAACTTTACCGTATTTGGCAAAGCCAACAACTTAACCAATACACCGTATGTTTTGGAGTTGCATGAATCATATAACGCTTACCTGGCCGCGCCGGGTTCACGCACATTGGCATTGCAAATTGATCCTAACAATGTGATCACTGTTCAAAAAGACAATTTCAAAACCAATTATTTATTTGGCTTACGCTATAAATTTTAATCTCATGAAAAAAGTATTTTATATCCTCATCGTGCTGTTGTTTTCAGGCTCAGTTTTTTTCTCGTGCAAACAAACGGCCGATTTTAAAAACCTGTCATCGGCAGTAGTGCCCATTTCATCACCCATAAGCAATGCAAGTTGTATCGGGGTTGGTGCAACGGCAGTGGCTATCAAAGGCACCATGCTGGCCGGCCAAACCTATACCATTTGCGGTAACGTGGTTATCAATCCTAAAGACACGCTCATCATCCAGCCCGGCGCAACCGTGGCTTTCACCGGCAACTGGGGCGTTGGTGTACATGGGACCTTGCTCAGTTTAGGCACAAAAGATGCACCTGTTTATTTTACTTATCCCGGTTTAACCAGGACAGACCAGATTGGTGCCAACCCGGCTACAGATGTGGCTTATGTTGGTAAATGGACAGGCATTATAGGCGCCAATGATTGCAACAAGATCATTTTAAAATGGACACACATCGAGTTTGCCGGTGGCAAACCAAGCGGCGATATCGCGGTACTTTCGGCAAGCCCTTATCCTATTTATTTCCAAAACCCTTATGGCGTATTGGTGCTCGAAGATTCGTGGATATATGGCAGTGTTGACGATGCTGTACGTACCCTCGGCGGTAAACTGGAGTTTTACCGTAACACATTCGAAAAATGCGGTTATAACAGCGGCGAGGCATTAAATGCCAAAGCCGGTACCATTGGCGATTTTGCCTACAATGTTTGCATCGGTATAGCCACCAACGGGCCAAAAAATTCCAACATCTCGGCCATCCCAGGTGTACCCGAATCAAATATCCGTATGTACAACAATACCATCATCAACTGCGGTTACCGTCGCTCGGCTGCAGGCCGTGGTGGTTCATTAAATTTTGAACAAGGCGCTGCAGGCATGGCATACAACAATATCATCGTAAACTGCAAATTTGGTTTACGGATAGTTCAAAACCCTATTGCCGATACTGCAAACATCCGCTACGGCTATAACTATACGTATACCGATTCGGCATCGGTTGCCAACCAGATCTATCCGTCGTTATCGGTTAGTACGGCAATAACAGCAGCGCAACCTACTGATGTGCCTTTGCCATCAACCTTTTTACCGGCAGGTTGGGCCCCAGGTCAAACTTATACTGCAAACACCGTGATATTGGGAACAAACAATCCTCAATTTATTAACGGTCCTGTTCCATTGCCAACTGGCGCTAACCTGCGCGACATTGTTACAGTAGGCAGCTATAACTTTAACTTAAAGTCAACATCTACCTATATCGGTAAAGGCTATACAAATTTTGTTCCTTATGGTGTACAAAATTCAACAGTGCCGTTAGATCCTATTTATGGCGTAACCCAATATACCCTGCCTGGCCGCGATATTGGTGCTTACCAAACCAATGGTACAGGTAACCAACACTTTTAAAAACAGCTTTAACCTCATCACAAAATGCGCTCCTTAAAAAAAGGAGCGCATTTTTTATTTTGTCATTTTTGGTATAACATCAAATAGTTGTATAATTATATCTTTACGGTATCGTTAAACATTTTTATACAATAACCCGGTTAAACAATCATCATATCAAATGAAAAAACGCCTTTTCTATTTTTCGTTTTTAGCTGTATTTGCTTTTGCAAACCCTTCGAAGGCCCAAAATTGCGCCGATTTTTATTGGGGCAGCCAATCTCTTTATCCCGGGCCGCAAAACCCGGTTACGCCAACGCCCGAAGAGTACACCCCCATTTTTATCAACTATGTGGGCCGGCATGGTGCTTCGCATTTGGTTAAAGATGTATCTACCACTTTCGTATTCCACATCCTGCAAAAGGCTGACAGCGCCCATGCGCTAAAGGTAGACGGTAACAAACTGCGCAAAATGCTCGCCCTCATCGAAACCCTCGAAAAACCCAAACTCGATAACATCACCCTTTCGGGGATTGACGATCAAAAAGCTATTGGTAAGCGTATGTTAGCCGAATACCCTTCGGTGTTTAAACCGGGCAGTTGCATCAAAGTTTCGGCGGTAAAAGAAGAAAGGATGACGCAAAGCGCCGCAGCCCTGCTTGCCGGGCTTAACCGTACTTTAGATGCGCCCGGTTGCGATAAAACCGACTATAACGATGATGATAACCTGCAACCCTTTAAATCAGGTCCCGGACTTAAGGAGTTTGCTGAAAAAGGCGACTGGAAAGACAATGTTGACAATATTAGGGATACAAAACGCCCCGATAACTTTAACATACGTTTTTTGAACCGCTTTTTTGAACAAAGCTTTTTCGACAGTATTGACGAAGATACCCAGAACAAGTTTATTGCCGATATGTACAATTTGAGCCTGGTAACCAACGCTATACACCGCGAAATTACTTTGGCCGGCTATACCTGGGCACAAGTGGATATCCGCTCATTTTTTACCTGCGACGAGTTGGCCTTGTTCGATAACCTCAACTCGGCCGCCGATTTTTACAAGAGCGGGCCGGGTAACGATAAACAAGGCATACAGGTGCGCAGCGCGGTGCCTTTGCTCGTCAACATGATCAATACTACAGACGCTTACTCTATAGGCCAAAACGTGGCCGCCGACGTACGCATCACCACGTCCGAGTCCATCGCTTCGCTGGCGGCATTAATGAACTTTAAGGGCGTAAGCAAAGAGAGCAACGATATCTTTAAATTCGAAAAGGTTTGGAAAGCCGAAGAGGTAATACCTTTAAGTGCCAACATACAGTGGATATTTTACAAAGGCACCACTCCCGATACCCGACGCGATTACCTGGTGAAATTTTTGCTGAACGAAAACGAAATTGCTATTGACGGTTTAAAAACACAAACCCCGCCGTATTACAAGTGGGAAGACGTAAAAGCCTTCTATCTTAAAAAACTAAACGATGAATGGGATGTAGAAAAGCTGAGCGACAATATGCACACCTACCTACTCAATTTAAAATAGGCACAAAAAAGGGCGAACTTTTAAGTTCGCCCTTTTTATTTAACAATTCGCTGTTATTCTTCTTTTATAATTCGTTTTAAACCTGTTTTACCACCTTGTTTAACCTCAAGATAGTATACCCCGTTTTGAGGCAGTTCAAAGGTTTTGGTAAAGTTGTTTGATGCCACTTTGCCCGTCCATAAAATTGCGCCTTCGGTATTTTTAAAGCTCACCTCGGCTGTACCAATTCCGGTTAACGAAAAATTGATCGTAAGCTTGTTCGATGAAAATTGAGGGCTTAAAACCAGGTCCTTTATCTCCAAATCTGTTTTCTCTGTACCTGCTATCCTTTTCGCGTTATCCGCACTGGCATCACTCACGTTAAAATCGATATGCGTGCTGATTCCGTCATTATCCACGTTCGAAAAACTGAAGCTCTGCGTATTTTTTCGGTTACGCCCCATTATTGTGGTGCGGCCGTTATTAAAGCTATAAACCTGAGGGTTGTTGTTCCCCGGTGCCATTGGCTCAAAATTAAAACTCATGCCGCTCATATCGCCCAATTTGCGCAGCTCCGACCGTCTTTCGGCACGGCTTGCACTGTCGTTCCTAAAAAAGAACCGGTTCCCCATATCGGGTATGGTGGCGATTACATCGTCGGCTTTTCCGTCCCTTTCTATCACTATATCCTGGGTTTTATCACCGTTTTTGCGCATCCTTAACGTTATCCGTTTGGATGAATCCGGTCCGTTAAATTTAAACGAAAAATTGTCGTTCAATCCGTTCAGCTTGGCCAATGCCTCTTTGCGCTCGGCTGGCGACAGGTCCCTGATGTTTTTACCGTTAATTAAGGTATCTTTATTGTTGATATTGACTTCCAAATCCTCTTTATGGCTTTGCGCCATCACAATAGGCGGCAGCATAAATATGGCGATGATGCCCAACGCAAACATAAACTCGAAACCGGGGCTTAGTAGTTTTTTCATGATCAAAGCGTTTAGTAAATAATGATTGTTTAACCAAAGTTACTAAGGCATTGTATGCGAAGATGTTAAATGATATGTTAAAAAATGTTAAACCGGGCTCACTTGGTCATAAATCAGATATTTTTGTTGTTGGATGAAAAAAAGGAGTATAGTTTTGATCACTACATTGATGGCTGCTGCGCTGCTGGGCGTAATGGCTATGCAATTCTATTTCCTCCGCCAATCGTACCATTTACAATCCGAATTGTTCGACCGCTCGGTTAACGAAGCCCTCAATACTGTAGTTTCGAAAATAAGCGAGCAGGACCATATCAACTTTTTAAATACCAAGGCAAAGTATCTGCCCAAGGCAGACGGGGCCGATACTCCCGTACATGTAACTTACAAAAACAAAAAATACTTGTACAGTACCGTAAGTACCAACCGCAAAAATTCTGCACCTGCCAACTACGATTCGTTGACAACAACAACCTCGGTGTTTTACACCCCTACAGGCAAAAACCACAACGAACGTATAACCCGTTTAAAAGACACGCTAAAGCAATTAGTCGCAATGCGCAATTTTGCCAAAGATTTGGAGGAAGTGGGCATACAAGTGAATGTGCAGGAATTTACCAACGAGTTTGGGCAAGTGCAGCAAGTGCTTACACCATCTTTAGTGCCTCTGCAAACTTTGCATAACGGCAACAAGCTCAACAAATACGATACTACCAGCATAGTTTATATCGACCCGATGATGGGGCGGCAGGTGATATCGGAGCGCCATATCAATCCCCTGTGGCAACGCGAGCACGACCGTAAAGAAAAAGAAGCACAGGTAAAGCGGGTACAACATTTGTTACAGGTTGAAACCAGTCCGCAGCACGATAAAGTGATCAAAATAAAGCCCAAAGCCGAGGTTTTTGAAAATCTTGCGGAAGAATACCAACGCACCAATGAACCGTTGCCGCAACGCCTCAACCAGGCACTTATCGACTCGTTATTACGTTTTGAACTGAATACCCGCGGTATCGACCTGTTATATAGCTACGAGGTAACTACCGCACACAACGATTCGCTTATTTTCTCCAAAGCGATGGACATGAATGGCGAACGGCCCGTTTTTATTGAGGCTGAAAGTTATAAGATGCCCATTTTTAACCAGGCCGTCATCAACGACCCCGGTAAATTGGTCATTTCCTTCCCTAAAAAAAATTCGCTTATTTTAAGCCATATGGCCGCTACCATGGCTACCAGCGGGGGTTTATTGCTGGTACTCATTTTTTGCTTTGGTTTTACCATTTACGCCATCCTTCGCCAAAAGAAGATATCGGAAATGAAAACCGATTTTATCAACAACATGACCCACGAGTTCAAAACTCCGGTATCCACCATTATGATAGCCAGCGAGGCTTTAAAGGATGACGAGATAGCGCGCGATACCAAAAGGGTATCAAAACTGGCCAACATTATATATGAAGAAAATGTACGTCTGGGCAGCCATATCGAACGGGTGTTGAACATCGCCAAGATAGAAAAGGACGACTTTAAGCTGGATATCAAATCGGTGGATGTGAACGAGATGATCACCACCGTGCTCGATAGTATGTTGCTGAAGTTACAAAAGCACGATGTTAAGATAGAAACCGACCTGAATTATGCCGATGGCCCGATGATGATAAAGGCCGATGAACTGCATTTCTCGAACGTGATATACAATTTGGTGGACAATGCCATAAAATACAGTAACGATACGCCCGAAATTACCATCACTACACAAACAAAAAACAAGCAAGCTATTATCAAAATAGCCGACAAAGGCATTGGCATGAGCCACGACCAGCAAACCCGCATATTTGAGCAGTTTTACCGCATACCTACCGGCAATCTGCACGATGTCAAAGGTTTTGGCCTTGGGTTGAGCTATGTGAATACCATTGTAAAACGTTTGAACGGCAGCATCAGCGTAAAATCGGAAAAGGATAAGGGTTCGGAGTTTGAATTGAGGTTCGATAAAGTTTCAAATTAAAAAAACAACAGCATGAAAAAAATATTACTTGTTGAAGACGACCCCAATTTAGGCTTGCTTTTGCAGGACTACCTGGAGCTTAAAGGTAAATTTGAAGTAGTGCTGTGCAAGGATGGCGACGAGGGGCTTAAAGCCTTCACTAAGGCCCAATACGACTTGCTCATCCTCGATGTAATGATGCCCAAAAAGGATGGCTTTACCCTGGGTAAAGAGATACGCAAGATGAACCAAACCGTCCCGATCATTTTTGCCACAGCCAAGGCCATGATTGAAGACAAAACACAGGCCTTTACCCTTGGCGGGGATGATTATATCACCAAACCATTTCGCATTGAAGAATTGCTGTTGCGCATAAACGCCCTGCTGAAACGTGTGAACGAAAAGGGCAAAGATGGCGCTGCCAGTCAGAACAATTTCAAGATTGGCAAATACGATTTCGACTATAAGCAGCAAATGATACGCGAGGGCGAAAACCAGCAAAAACTAAGCACCAAAGAAGCCGAACTGCTGCGCCTGCTCTGCCTCAAACAAAACGAAGTGCTCACCCGCGAGGAAGCGCTGCTCAACATCTGGCACGATGACAACTACTTTAACGGCCGCAGTATGGACGTGTTCCTGAGCAAGATACGCAAGTACCTAAAAGATGACTCAAAAGTAGAGATCATCAACGTGCATGGCAAAGGGTATAAGTTGCTGGTGAATTAAAAGCTACGATGCCTAATGAAAGCGTCATTGCGAGGCACGAAGCAACCTCTGCACGACAGGTCGCCGATAGACATCATCGACTTGCATGTGTAGAGGTTGCTTCGTGCCTCGCAAGGACGTAATGGTTGATTACGCCACCTGCGATATATACTTCACCAAACTCTTCTTCGCTACGGGCAATAAAGTTTGCTCTAACGGGAAACTGATCTCGCTTTCCACATGGTATACGGCCGGGTTGGGCAGGTGCTTGTAGCGGTATATCAGGTCGCTTTTGATGGATTCGGGGGTGGTGGTCAGGCCATGGTACACATCCACAAAGCGGGTATTGATGCCACGGTATTTATCGTCTTTGCCCTCGAATATGGTAATCTGGTACTCATACACCCAATTGCCTTTTTCGGTGCCGTTGCGCAGCGTAAAATAGCCGTGGTAGGGTATGAGCGGCATTACGCCTACCGGGTCGATGTTGAGGTTGCGCTCCACAAAGTCGTATATCTCCTTGCCGGTTTTAATGGCCGGGTCCATCTGGCTCATAGCGTAACCGATGATTTGTTCTATTTCCTTCAGCGAGTTATCGTCTTCGATGATTTTTTTGTAGGTCAACTTCACCGCAGCGATATCCGCCTGCGTCAACCTTTGCGGGAAGGCTTGTTGCAGCGTGTTTTTGCTCTCTTTAAACTGTACCAGGTTGTTGTAGTGGAAAATCAGGTCGGTTAAATTGGGGTACAGCCGGCTGCGGTCGAAGTGGCTGTTTATCTCCTGCAGATAATCCAGCAGGACGTATTTTTTGTGCTCAAAATCGATGTAACCATCAATAAACCAGTTAATTCCTAATGATTTCATTATGCGCTCCTTTCAAAAACCTTAAGTTACGAAAAAAAAGATGATTTTTGCAATATGCCAAAAGGGACACTTTTTTTAGTACCGGTACCGCTTGCCGATAACGCGGCGCACAAAACCTATACCCCATACCTTAAAGAAACGATAAACCAACTCAGCGAGTATATTGTAGAGAACGAAAAGACGGCGCGCAAGTGCCTGAAGGAAGCCGGGCTCACCATCGCGCAAAGCCAATTGCTCATCCACGATTACGGCAAGCACCAGCGTGGCGGTAGTTTAGGTGAATTTTTTACAGGACTGGAATCGGGCAGAAACGTTGGCCTGATGAGCGAGGCCGGCTGCCCCGGCATTGCCGACCCCGGCGCCGACATTGTTGCCGAAGCGCATAAACGCGGCATCAAAGTAGTACCGCTGGTTGGCCCAAGTTCTATTTTGCTGGCGCTGATGGCATCGGGCTTTAACGGGCAAAGCTTTACCTTTCATGGCTATTTGCCGATAGATAAAGTACTTCGCGCCAAACGCATCAAAGAACTGGAAACCAATTCGGCACGGTTTAACCAAACACAGTTGTTTATCGAAACACCCTTCCGCAATAACTCGATATTGGAAGAGGTGCTGCGTACCTGCTCACCAAAAACCCGCTTCTGCATAGCCTGCAACCTGACGGCCGAGGACGAGTTTATCAAAACCCAAAGCATAACCGACTGGAAAAAAAACATACCCGACCTGCATAAAAAACCAACTATTTTCCTGCTGGCAGGTTCTTAGTATAATGAAATTAACGGCGCAACATACCTCAGTACTCATCGTCGGTGCAGGCCCATCGGGGCTCATGATGGCTGCGCAGCTACTGCGCAACGGTGTTCAGCCGCTTATTATCGATAGCAAGCAGGGGCCAACCACACAGTCGAAAGCCCTGGCGGTGCAGGCGCGGTCGTTAGAAATTTACCGGCAATTGGGCGTGGCAGATACCGTTATCCAAAATGGTAAGCAAGCGCAAGGCCTTATCTACAACCAAAAACAGGAAGAACTGGCTAAATTATCGGTTGATGCCATTGGCCGGGAGCAAACCCTTTTTCCATACGTGCTGGTATATCAGCAATATAAAAATGAGCGGGTATTGCTCGACTATCTGACCCAAAAATGCTGCCCTGTTTACTGGAACACCACATTCAAATCGGCAAAGCTGGTAGCGGATAGGGTTGAAATTGTGGTAACGCAGGACGGAGAGGATGTTGCCTTGACCTGCGACTGGCTCATCGGTGCTGATGGCGCGCATAGCCCGGTGCGCAAAGAGTTTGAAATACCCTTTAAAGGGGATACCTATCCGCATTTGTTTTACCTGGCCGATGTAGTTTTGGATGAAAACCCGGGCAATTATCTGCATATCCATCTATCGGAAAAAGGCTTTACCGCTTTTTTCCCGATGCCCGAAGAAAACAACTACCGCATTATTGGCAACCTGCCCGATGGTTTGGGCGAAGATATTGTTTTGAATGAGGTATTGCCATCACTCAAAGCTATTACGGGTATGACGCTGGATATACCCAAGTGCAACTGGTTCACTACCTATAAGCTGCACCACCGCATGGCCGAAAAATTTCGCGAAGGACGGTGCTTTTTAGTTGGCGATGCCGCGCATATCCACTCGCCCATAGGCGGCCAGGGCATGAACACCGGTTTGCAGGATGCCTATAATTTAGGCTGGAAACTGGCCGGGGTAGTAAGCGGGCAATTCAACGCCGCCATACTCGACAGCTATGCCGAAGAGCGCATCCCGGTTGCCAAAACATTGCTCAACACTACCGACCGGGCATTTAACCTGATGATGGCGAATAACTTTGCGGCCAACCTTTTCAAAAAAAAGATACTACCGCGTTTGTTAAAGTTTTTGTGGGGAAAGGAAAAATTAAGGGAGGAGTTCTTTTTACGCATATCGCAATTGGGCATCAGCTATCGCGATAGCAAACTGAACATGCACCTGGCCCGCGGGAGCAAAATAAAGGCCGGCGACAGGCTACCTTACCTCATTATATTCGATGAAAAGAAACTAACCGAAACTGACTTGCACCAATGGTGCGCGCAACCCGGTTTTACCTTCATCGCCATGGGCAAAATTGCCGAAATGGAGCTTTTCAGCCTGGCCAAATGGATTAACCATACCTACCCGCAACTGCTCAATTTTTACTACCTGCCGCCATCTCCCAAAAACCAGCATGTTTTTGATGCATTCGAGATTACTTCGCCCCGACCAAAAACCCTCATCTTGCGCCCGGATATGCACATCGGCCTCATCAACGACGGTATCAATACCGATATCATAAGGAATTATATGGATAATGTGATGGGGGTTTTGAAAGTCAAAAGTTAAAAGTCAGAAATCAAAAATCGCGTCATTGCGAGGCACGAAGCAACCTCTGCGCGACAGGTTTCCAACCGGCATCATCGATTTGCATGTGTAGAGGTTGCTTCGCTACCGCTCGCAATGACGTACAAGGATGTTACCCATGTATCGTTTCCCTTTTCCCGTAATTCTTCACCACCTCGGCTTCATAAGCTAAAAACTCTTTCCAACGGGCATCCACGTCAATGTTGCCGGCGTATTTTTTGGCAAGTTTTAAAAACATGGTGTAATGCCCGGCCTCGCTGATCATCAGTTCGTGGTAAAAGGCACTTAGCTCGGCATCGTTGATATTTTCGGAGAGTACCTTAAAGCGTTCGCAACTGCGGGCTTCTATCATGGCCGAAAACAGCAGACGGTCTATCATCTGGGTATGGCGGGCGCCGCCGGGCTTTATAAACTTGTACAGCTCGCCCACGTAGTCGTCTTTGCGCTCCTTGCCTAAGTTATATCCCCGTGCTATGATGATGTCGTGCACGCGCTTAAAATGGTCCATTTCCTCCTGCACCAGCAGGGCCATTTCCTGCACCAGGTCGGGGTAGTTTGGGTTTTGGATAATGAGTGTAATGGCATTACTGGCCGCCTTTTGCTCGCAATAAGCATGGTCGGTCAAAATCTCTTCAATATTGCTTTCCACCACGTTTTTTACCCAAAGCGGGTCGGTAGGCAGTTGCAGTTTAAGGATGGTTGTTGTGCTCACAGGACAAAGTTAGCGATTTAGTCGGGAAGACCGGAAGTCAGAAAGACCGAAAGAAGAAGTGCCGCAATCACGTCTGCCAGCTACTCCTATAAACTACTTTCCAATTCCCATTAATATTTCTCAGGATATAACAATAGCCAGAGTCTTCCATATCTATTGTGACCAAAGCAAACTTCTTGTCTGCAGTGAAGGCAGGTTTAGAGAAAACATAATATCCTACCAGTTGCTTTCCTCTAATAGGTTTGTATACAGCTTTGATCTCGCCAGTCTTACTATCGACTTCCGGTAAACTCTTCATAAATTTTTTAAATTCCGCTGGCGTGGCAATATGTTTGCTGTCGATATATATCGCCCCCGGTAAATGATAGTCTGGCCAATACATAGTTGTCGTATCAGGTTTTTCAAAATCTTCGATACGGACACCGGATATCACACTTTGTATCTCATCATTACGAAACCAGTTAAGATGTGGTTCCGATGCTTTGCGGAATACATAATAGTCGGTGTAATACCTCCCGATATCAATAGCTGCCACACTTTGCATCAACTTCACAATAGTGGTATCAGCAGCTAAGGTGTTAAAGCTAAAAAATCCTAAAGAAAGTGCAATGGCGAAGGCTTTCATATACTCAAAGTTAGGCTATGTGGTCAGCTTTAACAACTTTTAAAAAGATAACAGCTTACATGACTATCCCACAAAAATAAATCCGAAATTGAACATCCGAAATTCGAAATCAAACTCAATGCCTATACAAGCCCTTGCTCTCAATAAACTTCAGCACCGGGTCGGGCACAAAGTATTGCACGTTCTTTTTTTCGGCGATGGATTTACGGATAAAGGTGGCCGATAGCTCCATCAGGGGTGTCATGGTGATGTGTACAGATGGGTGCGTGGCCAGATCGGTGTTTTCGTAACCGGGGCGGGGGTACACATATATCTGGTAATCGCGCAGTATCAGTTTATAGTTTTTCCATTTGTGCAGGGTAACCAAATTGTCCGATCCCATGATGATGGCAAACTCATGCTGCGGGTATTTTTCTTTGAGGTGGGTCAGCGTATCGATGGTATACGATGGTTGCGGCAGTTTCAGTTCCACATCGCTTACTTCTATATTATCGCTGTTATCGGTAGCCAGGCGGGCCATTTCCAGGCGGTCGTAGGTGTTAATCAGGTCGCCGTATTTTTTAAGCGGATTTTGGGGCGATACCACCAGCCAAACCTTATCCAAATCGGTATGGTTGGCCATATAATTGGCTATAATAAGGTGGCCAATGTGTACGGGGTTGAACGAACCAAATAATAAACCGATCTTCATTTTTACTTTATTCCGAAAAGATAACAAAAAATTATTGCTTCAAAAAATCAAGCACCAATTGTTTGGCTTCGGCGCATGCCGTATTAAGGTCGTGATTTTTTAGGATGATATCAAATTGCGGGGCGTAATTCAGCTCTTTTTCGGCTTTTATGTAACGTTCTTCCAGTTTTTCCGGGCTATCGGTACCGCGGCCGCTCAAACGCTGTTTCAAAACCTCCAACGATGGCGGCTGAACAAAGATGGCCAAAGCGTGCTCTTCGTACTTGCGTTTTAAGTGCAGGCCGCCTTCTACATCAATATCAAATATCACGTGTTTGCCTTTGTCCCATATCCGTTCTATCTCCGAGCGCAGCGTGCCGTAAAAGGTGCCGCTATATACTTCTTCAAACTCCACAAACTGCTTTTTGGCAATGCGGTGCAAAAAATCTTCTTTGGTAATAAAGTAATAGTCAATGCCGTCGCGCTCGTTGCCGCGGGGCTTGCGTGTGGTGGCCGAGATGGAAAACTCAAGGTCGGGTATTTGGCCGAGCAGGTTACGCACAATGGTGGTTTTGCCCGCGCCCGATGGTGCCGAAAAGATGATGAGTTTTCCTTGTTTATTGCTCATGGTTCATTGTTCATAGATCATAGCTCAACCCGGATCAATATCTTGATGAACAAAAACCATCAACTATGAACCATGAACTATGAACTTTTCTACAGCACATTTAAAAGTTGTTCCTTAATTTTTTCTAATTCTTCCTTCATGCCCACTACCAGTTTCTGCATATTGGCATCGTTGGCTTTCGAGCCGATGGTATTGATTTCGCGGCCAATTTCCTGGGATATAAAGCCCAGTTTTTTGCCGTTGGCATCGGGACTTTTCAGCGTCTCGATAAAATAATCGCAATGGGCCTTCAGGCGTGTTTTTTCTTCGGTGATGTCGAGCTTATCGATATAATAAATCAATTCCTGCTCAAAGCGGTTACGGTCGATGTTCTCGCCGCCAACGCTGTCGGATAAAAACTGATTGAGGCGTTCGCGGATAAGCGGTACACGCTTAGGTTCTTCGATAGCTACTTTGCCCAGATTATCCATAATGATATCAATACGCGAACGGATGTCCTGCTCCAGCACATTGCCTTCATCGGCCCTGAATTGCTGAAAGGCTTTGATAGCTTTTTGAAAAGTTTGCTCTACAATTTTCCATTCCTCGTCGGATACCGACTCATCATCATATTTTACCACCTCGGGTAAACCCAGAGCCAATTGAAAAAGGTTGGTAGCCGGTTCGTTTAATTCTTCGCTAACCGACTTTAACTGTTCAAAATAATGTTTTAGTAAAACTTTATCGATGCCGGCCGCTTTTACCGTTTGTGCAACCTGCTCCACATTGATGGACAAATTTACTTTGCCACGCTCTATTTGCTTGTTGCATTCGGTGCGCAATTGGAACTCCTTATCCGAAAAGGAACGCGGTATGCGGAGCGATAACTCCAAAAACTTGCTGTTGAGTGATTTGATTTCGACGGTATATTTTGTGCTGCCCGAATCGTGGACTGCAAGCCCATACCCTGTCATGGATTTTATCATGCGCAAAGATAGAAATTTATTCAGCATGGTTAAACAGGTGTTAACGAGATATTTAACAAGCTTTTAACAATTTAACCGCCGTAAATGGCTAATTTTAACCCATTGAAACCACATTTTAACCATATCGCCAATTATTTAAGGCCACTGCTTTTGCTGTTGCTGATGGCTTGCTGCGGCGATGCCCTTTCGCAAAAAAGAGCCATTACCTTAACCGGAGTGGTTTACAACAAAACCGGATCGGCGCGTGTTGCCGGGGTAACCCTTACCGATATAGCCAACAACAACACCATCATTACCGACGACCTGGGCACCTTTAAGATCAATTGCAGCATAGATGATACCCTGCTGTTTAAAAAACAGGGCCTTACGGACCAAAAAATACGGGTAATAACCGATTTTGTGCTGGTGGTATATATGCAGCCAAACATTGTGCTTAACCAGGTGGATATTAAAGACGTTACTAAAAAACAGGAACTGAATGATGTAATGGCCGATTACGGCAAAAAAGGCGTTTATAACGGAGGCAATGCCACGGTATGGCAAAATATTTTTAGCCCCTTGAATGCTTTGTTCAATATTTTTGGTTCGGACGCCAAAAATGCGCGGCGTTTTCAAAAGGATGCCACCAGCGAATTGCAGCAGCAGGAAATAAGCCGCAAGTTTACCGTAGCTGTGGTGCAGCAAATAACCGGTTTAAAGGATGTGAAGCTGAAAAACTTTATGGACAGCTACCGCCCCAGCTACCAGGACTGTAAAAACTGGAACGAGTATGACGAGATAACCTATATCAAAAAATCGTACGCGCAGTTTGAAAAGGATGGCGAGCCGGCCTTGCCGAAGTTGTACTAAAATTAACCAGGATATGTTTGTCAATAGGAAAGGGAATCTGTTATAACAGAAAGGCAATTTATTCGGTTTATTCTTGGTGTAGGTTTTTATAAAATTGAAGTTATCGTTTCCGCTGTTTTTCTATCAGTTTTAAATTTTCTTGCATTAAATTATTAGCAAACCATGTATTGCTGTCTTTTCTGTATAAAAAGTACAAGGCAAGCACGTTCATCAGCCATAGAGAAATGCCCATAATACCGTCGATGCCGGTTATACCCAATATTACTTTTATTCCACTGATTATTGTTCCGGCCAATAAAACCGAGCGCACCCAAAATTTTCCTTTCGAGAGTAAATAGATCAAGTAGAATAGCCCGCCAATTGGGATAAAGAAAAGGCAAACCATATCAACTACAGAACCAATCATACTTTTATCAAAAACCAGTGAACCGATAACAATAGCCAATATTGCTGCCGACAGGTATAACACCCTTACCCCATATATCGTATTTTTAGGTTTTTGCATTTACTGCTAATCTACATTTTCTTAAAACTATCTTAAAGTAAAACCACCCTTTCCACCGTCTTCCCAAAAAAAAGATAAGCAATATGTTCGGAAGACACCATAGGGCAATGGGCGCACAAGGTTGCGGCCCGGCCAAAGCAGCATTTCATCACGGCCACTTCGGTAAACACTTTAGCCGCCACATGGGCGGGCAATTTGTTCGCCCAAAATATAATGTGCCGTTAAATATTGAAGATACCGAAACCGCCTTCATCGTATACGTATACGCAACAGGTTTCAGCAAAGAAAACATCAAGTTAACCGTTCAGGACGATATCCTGTACATCAGCGGCACCCGCGCCGTGGCCGAAGGTTATGACCCCGATTTCCGCCGCCAGGAGTTCCCTATCAAATCGTTCGAAAGGGCATTGAGTTTAAACGGGCAGGTGGACGCAGCCAACATTAGTGCCAAACAAGAGGATGGTGTACTCATCGTAACCCTTCCCAAAACCGCTGAGGCTACCAAACCGGCACAGGAGATAACAGTTAACTGATTTCGGATTTCGTCCCGATAGCTATCGGGATCAATTTCGAATTTAGAATTAAAACAGCGATGGGTTTATGCTCATCGCTGTTTTAATTTACCCTAATTGCAATAAATGCTAATTTTGCTCAACAGGTCAGTCAGGTCGAAAGGCTTTACCATATAATCTTCTGCGCCACATTCTTTGTGGATGCTCTCAATATCGCGGTTGCCCGATAAAAGGATCACCGGTATATGTTTCATGTCCGGATGTTCCTTAAGCCATTTACACAAGTCGCGCCGATCAATTCCCGAAAGGCGTATATCCAACAATATCAAATCAGGGTGTTCAAAATGCGGTTTGCTAAAAATCTCCCCGTCAGTAGAGCTGGCCACATCATACCCTTCATCGCTCAACACCATGCTCAATGCTTCTACTATAAAAGCATCGTCTTCTACTATTAAAATTTTTTTACTACTCATAATTTCAATAGCTTAACAAGTAAACAGGTATTTTGTTCTTATAACAGGACAGTTGATTAAAAGACGAGGAAATTTAATCCTACTTTACTACTTTTATTAAATGAAAACTTCTGCCGAATTAGCCTTTGACAGCATCGTAACTGATATATTTCACAAGACATTAAAACCACGCGGTTATAAAAAGAAAGGCAATAACTTTTATATTCAAAATAACGGTATCGGCAAAATCATCAATCTTCAAAAAAGCAAATACAACTCAAAAGAGTATATCTCATTCACCATAAACACCGGGATATTCTCTCCCGAATATTGGAATAATTACTATAATTATTCCAACAAGGGAATTCCCGACTACCCTACTGAACCGGAGTGTATACTACGTCGCCGAATAGGAGAGCTTTTAGGAACTAAGGACACATGGTATGAAATTTCAGCTGATAGCGACATTGATGAATTAAAGGCTATACAATTTTACAACCTTTCAAGAGTCATCTTACCCTATTTTGATAAAATTAATTCGAATGATGACATTTTGATTGAACTTGACAAAGGCCGTATTGCTCCTACACTTAAACTTTTTTTTCTTTGTGTTTTAAATCGATTTGCTGAAGCTCAAATCGAATACAATCGTTTGCATAATGAAACAACGAATCAAACCACTTTACGATACTTAATAGACTTAAGCAAGAAATACAATTTAGTACAAGGCAGTTAAATTACAGCTATCCGCACTTGCCATATTGCGTTATTATTTACAGGGGGTACAAACCTTCCAACATTACAACCTTTAAACATAAAACATCATTAAATACATTTCCAAAAAAACCATTTGACAATAACAGATTTTACCCTATCTTTGCAGTCCCGAATTTTGGGGTAAATAAATAATTTATACAATTTAATATTAAGCAAGTGAATACGTTAAGTTACAAAACTGTCTCTGCCAATAAAAAAACCGTTAACAAGGAATGGGTAGTTGTTGACGCACAAGGCGAGATTTTGGGGCGCTTGTCTTCTAAGATCGCTATGATCATCAGGGGAAAAAACAAGCCAGGGTTCACCCCGAACGTAGACTGCGGCGATAACGTTATCGTTATTAATGCAGACAAGGTAAAACTGACCGGAAACAAATTCGAACAAAAAGAGTATGTTTCTTACACCGGCTATCCGGGCGGTCAGCGTTTCATTTCTCCTAAGGAGTTAATGGCAAAACATCCGGAACGCGTAATTGAAAAAGCCGTTCGTGGTATGTTACCTAAAAATCGTTTGGGCAGAGCAATCTACGGCAACCTGCATGTTTACGCAGGCGCAACACATCCACATGAGGCCCAATCACCAAAAGCCATTAAACTTTAATCAGTAAAAAGAAATGACAATTACCAACACTTCCGGAAGAAGGAAAACAGCAGTTGCCCGCATCTACTTAAAAGAAGGCAGCGGCGCCATTATTGTTAATGGCAAAGACTACAAAGAGTATTTCCCAACATTGCCTTTGCAATACATCGCTACCCAATCGGTAGAAGTTTCCGGTTCGGCCGGTAAATTTGATGTTACTGTAAATGTAGCAGGTGGTGGCGTTAAAGGACAGGCTGAGGCCGTTCGTTTAGCTATCGCTAAAGCTATTGTTGAACTTGATGCTGAAAAGAAACCAGCTTTAAGGGCAAAAGGTATTATGACCCGCGATGACCGTATGGTTGAGCGTAAAAAACCAGGTCGTAAAAAAGCCCGCAAGAGATTCCAATTCAGTAAACGTTAATCAAGGAGGACAAACACAATGGCAAGAACAACATATCAGGACTTATTGGATGCAGGTGTGCACTTTGGTCACCTTACCCGCAAATGGGATCCAAAAATGGCTCAGTACATATTTATGGAGCGTAACGGCATCCACATTATCGATCTGAACAAAACTTTAACAAAAACAGAAGAAGCTGCTGCTGCGATCAAACAGATCGTAAAATCGGGCCGCAAGGTATTATTTGTTGCTACTAAAAAGCAAGCAAAGGATATCGTAGCCGATTATGCAAAAACAGTAAACATGCCTTTCGTAACCGAGCGTTGGTTAGGTGGTATGTTAACCAACTTCGCAACCGTGCGTAAGTCGATCAAAAAGATGTCGAACATCGATAAATTGACAAAAGACGGTACGTACAATAACCTTTCGAAAAAAGAAAGGCTGATGATTCAGCGCGAGCGTATCAAATTGGAAAGCCTTTTAGGCGGTATTGCCGATTTGAACCGTTTACCTGCGGCATTATTCCTGATCGACGTTAAGAAAGAGCATATCGCGGTTGCCGAAGCAATGAAGTTGAATATCCCAACCTTTGCAATGGTGGATACCAACTCCGATCCTTCGAACATCGATTTCCCAATCCCTGCTAACGACGACGCTACAAAATCAATTTCGTTGATCACTAGCGTTATTATCAAAGCGATAGAAGAAGGTTTGGACGAACGCAAACGCGAGAAAGAAGACGAAACAGAAAAAGAAGCAGCCGCAGCGAAAGCAAAAGCTGACACTGCTGAATCGGCTCCTGTTGCTCCCGGCACAAAAGACGAAGGTGGAAAAAGAAGCCGTAAGGTAACTGCCGAAGTTGAAAAAACCGAAGAATAAGCTTCATCACCAACGGGTTACCGTTAAACAAAAAACAAACAAAATTACATAATCCCAAGCCCCCTCTATCAAGGGGGTTTGGTTTAAAAAAGAAAATCAAAATGTCAACAGTACAAATTTCTGCTGCCGATGTAAACAAACTGCGCCAACAAACCGGTGCGGGTATGATGGATTGCAAAAAAGCTTTAACCGAAACCAATGGTGATTTTGAAGCAGCAATTGATTTTTTACGTAAAAAAGGCGCTAAAGTAGCCGCCAGCCGTCAGGACCGCGAATCGAACGAAGGTGTGGTTATCGCACGCGCTTCGGCCGATGGCAAAACAGGCGTTATTATCGAACTGAACTGCGAAACTGATTTCGTGGCAAAAAATGCTGATTTCGTAGCTTTTGCTAACGCCATTGCTGATGCAGCTATAGCTGGTGCCCCTGCAAGCGTCGAAGAACTTTACGCTTTAGAAATTGGCGGCCAAAAAATTGGCGAAGCCGTTATTGAAAAAACAGGTACCATTGGCGAAAAGATCGGCGTATCTAAAATAGAAGTGATAACCGGTGCTAAAGTTGTTCCTTACATACACGGTAACTATCGTTTAGGTGTATTGGTAGCTTTAAGCGCTGACGTTGAAGGTGCCGATGAAGCAGGTAAAGATGTATCGATGCAAATTGCCGCCATGAACCCCATCGCTATTGATAAGGATGGTGTTGATGCCACTACCGTACAACGCGAAATGGATATTGCTTCTGAGCAGATCCGTGCCGAAGGTAAACCGGAAGCCATGATCGAAAAAATTGCTGCCGGTAAATTGAACAAATTTTATAAAGACAGCACCCTGTTAAACCAGGAGTTTGTTAAGGATTCGTCCAAAAGCGTTGCCCAGTTTTTAAACGGGGTAGCAAAAGACCTCACGGTTACCGCATTCAAGCGGGTTGCTTTAGGAGCCTAAATATTTTATCCCCCCCGATTTATATCGGGGGGGATTTTTTTTGTCTTGTTTTTTGTAGATGCAAATAAAGTTCACAAAAACAACATAAAATTTTAACACTACATATATTTCAATAATTTTGACAAACCTCCCAAAAAATGAAATACAAAAGGATATTACTGAAACTAAGCGGCGAATCGTTAATGGGCAATAGCCAGTACGGTATTGATAACGAACGTGTTTTACAATACGCGCACGATATCAAAGGTGTTTTTGATTCCGGCATAGAAATAGCGATTGTTGTTGGTGGTGGTAATATATTCAGGGGATTAAGTGCGGAAAAATCGGGCATGGACCGCGCTCAGGCCGACTATATGGGCATGTTGGCCACCGTAATCAATTGTATGGCATTACAAAATGCTTTGGAAACTATCGGAGTTGAAACGCGTTTGCAATCGGCCATTAAAATGGAGCAGATATGCGAGCCATACATTCGCCGTCGCGCCATGCACCACCTCGAAATGGGTAAAATTGTAATATTTGGCGCGGGTACCGGTAACCCCTATTTCACTACAGATACAGCCGCATCTTTACGTGCCATTGAAATAAAAGCTGATGTGGTGTTAAAAGGAACCCGTGTTGACGGCATTTACACCGCCGATCCGGAAAAAGACCCCAACGCTGTTCGTTACGAAGAAATATCTTTCCAGGAAGTTTATGATAAAGACCTTAATGTAATGGACATGACGGCGATTACGCTTTGTAAAGAAAACAAGCTCCCCATCATCGTTTTCGATATGAACAAACCCGGCAACTTTATGAAAATTGCGCAGGGCGAGCCGATAGGTACACTGGTACACTAAAAAAGCAATTATCAACAGGGTTTAAAAATCCGCGCATCTTCATATTTCGTAATTGTTAAAAAATTACGGATATGAAGATATTTTTTGTTGCCGCATTCCTGCTTTTTACTTCTTTTATACCCGCGCCCAACAAGCCTGTCGCCAAACTGGATCTGGCCAAATTTTCGGGCAAGTGGTATTCTTTATACTCTATCCCCACACCATTCGATAAAGACAGCTACCAAACGACGACGGTTTATACGCTTAACGCCGATGGCTATTACAACGTACACACCTACGGCCGCAAAACCACCGACAACTTTACACATACCTTCGACTCAAAGCTTTTCCCGATAGAAGGCAGCAACAATGGCCACCTAAAGGCACAGTTTATATGGCCATTTAGGGTCGACTATTGGGTAATTGATCTGGCCGACGATTACTCCTGGGCAGTAGTGGGCCATCCCGATAAAAAATTCCTGTTCATCATGTCGCGCAAGCCAATCATGGATAAAAACCTGTACTGCCAAATTGTTGAGCGCTGCAAACAGATGGGATACCCGGTAGAAAAACTAACCTGCCAAAACCATGCAGAAGCGGCTCTGGCGTCCAAATAAATGATACTTAGGTAAGGGTCTCATTTCACTGCTGTGTTTCGGTCTTCCATAACTGATACTTTTTGCTAATTTTGCCAAAAAGAATAAGCAATGAGCGAACTCATTAAACTACAATTAGCTGATGCCAAAGTCCACATGGAAAAGGCTGTTGAGCATACAGATAACGAATTTTTAAAAATACGTGCCGGCAAGGCATCGCCTGCCATGCTGGATGGCATTATGGTGGAATACTACGGCACGCCAACGCCTTTAAACCAGGTAGGCAGCGTAACCTCGCCCGATGCCCGCACCCTCGTGATACAGCCTTGGGAAAAATCGTTGCTAAGCCCTATTGAGCGTGCCATTATGGAAGCAAACCTGGGTTTTAACCCGCAGAACGATGGTATCATTATCCGTATCAACGTACCGCCATTGACTGAAGAGCGTCGCCGCGATTTGGTAAAACGTGCCAAGGCCGAAGGCGAAAACGGTAAAATTGCTATTCGCAACATCCGTAAAGATGCTAACGAAAAAATCAAGAAACTAAAGTCGGAAAGCGTATCTGACGATGAAATAAAAGTTGGTGAGGCCGAGTGCCAAAAGCTTACTGATGCCTATATTGCCAAAGTTGACCAACTACTGGAATTGAAGGAAAAAGACATCATGACGGTTTAAAAGCAAACTGAATGTCAAATTATAAGGGAATGAGCTGATTA
>NZ_CAITNG010000115.1 GCF_903893715.1 uncultured Mucilaginibacter sp. | reverse complement strand
TTTAATGGTGAAATTTATACGAAAATCACCAATGTAATCCATGCTGAAAAGTGGCTAACATGGCAACCAAAAGTGTCATATTTAAAGAAATACGGATGTTTTATGTATTAATGTTAAAAAAAGGTAGTAATCCATTCAGACCAATTATTTTAAAATATTTGTTATTAATTACTATTGGTTGCCAATGGTGTTAGGATTACCTTTGGAATATGAAATAAAAAAGGAAAAGACAGAAAAATATAAAAACGACACTATTTACCTTGTTACAGGGAATCGGCTAAATTCAAAAAAACACAAGGGGGAAAATAGACTGATCGTCCACGTTATGCGTGGGCATTGGTTTTCCCTGTGTGTAGGTTCTTAGCCGTACCTCTTGTAACAGATAGCTGGTGACCCACGCTAATTTTTTATGGAAAATATCGAAACAGCAATACTGGAATGCCCCATTGACCAGTTAGAGCTCAGCAAAGAGTCTCGGCTTTACCTGAGGAGCCTTAACTTTAATCGATTACAGGAATTGATCGATTTCGGATGGGAGGAGATTAGAAAACAAGAGAATTTTAATTATGTAAGGTTCAATGAGATTATCAGCCTTCTCAGGAAAAACGACTTGCTTTATTTATTGGAACCCTCTGCCTGAACCACTTACAGCTTATAATAAAGATCAATATGGTTCGTCATCTTGTCAAGCCAGGACTTTACATTCTGTACCACCCGGTCTGGGAAGGGTTTGTTATTAATATGATTCCGCATACTTTTTTTAGATATGTTTTCCGCTCTTTCTGTTTGGATGTGATTTGATATAAACTCATAGAGGTAGGAATTAAATTTTGTTGATATTACACCCACCTCCAGCATCACCCTGAAGAAAAACATCAGTTCAGCCAGGGTAACGGCCACTTTAAAATAAAACTTAGAGGGCGCTTCAGGGTTTGTTGCTTTGAAGCTCTGCAGATACAGTTTCTCCTTTTGTTCCAGGTAGGTCAGTTCAGCTTCGAGGCTTTCAATTACAGACAGCTTAAGCGATTGAACCGTGGGATTATAGACAGATTCCGCCTCGACCCGCACTTGCCTGAAAGTTTTTAGCAAATAAAGCAATTCCTGCTGTTGTTCCGGGAAGGAGGTTTCACCCAAGGTCGTTTTTTCGATGTATTTGACAAAATAGCCATACACCTGGATGCTGTTAAATTCGCGCGCAACCAACAATTTAAGTAACTCCAGATTAGTAATTCCGACAGCAGGGCTATCCAAAAAATGATTAATCTCTCTTACCGTTTTCTGAAGATGATCCCATTGGCGCCAGGTTCTTATGCGAAACCGGTCTGTGCCGTTTGGTGTTTGGCTAAAATAGATGATCAATTTCGCCAGGTCCGGGTCAATATCATGTATCGCCATCTTACCTGTTAGTTCTTCTTCTGCCTTAGGGTATGCGTTACGGTAAACTTCAAGAAAGCGTGAAGGAAGTTCCCTTTCAAAGTTGAAGTATGCTGCAAAATAGGAACGGGTATGTTCTAAT
Source organism: uncultured Mucilaginibacter sp. (assembly GCF_903893715.1). Classification (GTDB taxonomy): domain Bacteria; phylum Bacteroidota; class Bacteroidia; order Sphingobacteriales; family Sphingobacteriaceae; genus Mucilaginibacter. The sequence continues at coordinate 17,152 of NZ_CAITNG010000115.1, read as the reverse complement.
AGTTCAGCGATCTTGTATAACACCCATTGCTGGAATTCCCCCAGCGGCAATGACTGTTCCTCTTTATCGAAACCGGTAATCCCATCCGAGATGTAAGTCAGTTGCGCAACCAAACTTTCGATGTAGGTATGTTTTTCCAGTCCTGCAGCCGCGTTGACATCTTCACTTATTTCCCAGATCAGCAGTTGGCTCATTTCTTCAATATCACCTTTCAGGTCTTCCCGCTCTTCCGCGTGAAAATTGGTGGAACTTGGGCCCAGGTAAGTCTGGATGAATCCTTTAAGTTTAGTTAAGGTAGTAGCCATGGCAATAATTTTAAACATCGTAGATCACTATTTCGAAGCCGGGAATATCATTAGAATGAACGTTTTAACCGTTAAAGCAAATATCATACAAATTATCCCATAAACGGGACAATTGTTTTAATTGTAAAGAAATTTTACAAAAATATGCGCTGAGCGCCGGGATGGCTATTTTCTAGTAACCTTTAGCCACTTGACCCTTGGCTTAAGATTGTAGTAATTTGTTATCAAATGGATTAATAATGATAGATTCCACAGCTTTCATCCAACGACTAAACCGGACGCGAAACCTTCCAGTTAAGGCTTGCACTGCCCTGACGGAGGGATTCCGGTATAACCGGTTTGAAGCGCAGGAAACATTTTTATCGCCTGGGAATTACGCGAGTTCTATCTACTATATACAGAGCGGGCTGGTACGCGGGGCAATAGAAGGGAGAAATGAAAAGATTACTACCTGGTTCAAACAGGATGGAGAGCTTATTATCCCGCAAGGCTTATTTAACCAACAAGCAAGTGAGGAATATATCAACGCCATAGCCAAGACATCGGTCATTTCGGTTTCCTTCAGGCATATATTAAAGGTAATGGAGTCCAATCATGAACTAAATGAGCTGATGCTCCTGTTATTAAACGAGGCCTTAATGACCGGACATTACCGGGAGAAATTGTTACGGATTCCAGCCGCAAGGGACCGTTACGATTATGTGGCCGAACATGAAAACTTCGTCCTCAAGAGAATTCCTCATTATCTTGTTGCGTCTTATCTTAATGTAACCAAAGAAACTTTCAGCAGGTTACATAAGGGATTAGCTTATTGATTTACTTCAACCAGACAATCTGATCGCTTCACTTTATTTAATAAGGTAAATCTCCTATTACATATGGTAGGTCATAAAATTAACGGATTACTAAGCGTAATTTGACTGGTTTTTTGACCGTGTCGTATTTTCCCTCCAGTGGGATTTTTGTTATTCTTCCCGGATTTATTTCTTGATCACCAATTCCGAATTTGATATGGAATATCTGATATTTTGTACGCTTCCTCAATAATTAAAACTCCGTTGCACCTGTAGCTTTATCAAACAATAAAAGCACTATGGAAAACGCTAACATTACCGTTAATGCTAAGGAAGCGGATCCTGTTTCTACAAACGGGGATAAAGTAAATCATCATCATTTCAAGAATTATGAAACGCTGGTAAAAACCTATGGCTTTAATTATGCTATCGATTATCCGCGACTGGTAGTCAATGTAGATCGTACCCACGCTGGTTGGGTGATTCATGTATCAATAATTCGCGCGCAAGCTGAGATTTTTTTAAACAGGCTATTTTCATTCTTACAGCATACAGATTTTGGATTCGACCTTCCTATAAACAGCGTTTTACACGAATCAATATTAGACGGTGGTTACGGCTATCAAAACATAGGAAAGTTTATTAACCTTTATATAGCGGATCCGGCTTTGTTTTATTCGTCCATCTCATGCCTTGTTGAAATGTCAAGTGACCTTTTGGGACCGGCGATCCCTACTGCCTATCATCTGAAAAATTCAGTCTATGCCTCTTATTGGGATTTGTCTGCCAAAAATGTTTATCTAAAAAAGATAAATCATCCGGACTGGCCCTTTAAGGAATTTAAATGCCGGGCCGTGAAACCTATAAAATGGCTAAAAGGCAAATATTTTGTAATACAGAACCTTAAGGGCGATGCTAAGGGAAATGTTTATAAAGGGCTTAACCTTTCAAAATGGACCAATATAACGTGGTGCATTATTAAGCAGGGAAAGGCATTTCAATGCTATGACGATGCCGGCCGGAACATAAGCGACCGGCTTAAATGGCAATTTGATGTACAAACGAAACTCTGCAAAATAGTTCGCGTACCAGTACCCATTGATTTTTTTGAACAGAATGGGGACACCTATTTTGCAATGGAGTTTATAGAAGGCGAGTCTTTAAACGATTTTATAAGTGCTCTCCAAGGGGGGTATTTTTGGGATGAGATAGATCCGGCCATTCAAATCAAACTCGTTGATTTGCTAATCCAGGCTGTTGATTTAATTGGAGAACTTCATCATAACGGCTTTTTACATCGCGACCTTAGCCCTGAAAATTTTATTGTTACCGGCGACAACAGGCTTTACGCGATTGATATTGAACTATGCTACAACTTTCAGGAAAGCAAACCAGAACCATTTTTCACACTGGGGACTGAAGGCTACATGTCACCGAATCAAAGGCGTTGCACAGAACCACAGTCAGCAGATGATATCTATGGTTTGGGAGGGTTACTGATTAGGACATTCACCGGAATCTCTCCAACGAAATTTGCCGATACAAATGGTGCAGAACTTTATGAATCGCTGGCGTTTTTTATAAAGAACCAAAGGTTACTGTCATTGATCTGTAGCTGTTGGGATAGTGACCAGGAACGACGACCGAATTTACGATCAATAAGACATACGCTGGAATTACTACAGGCCCTAGTTTTAACAACTAACACTATCAGTTCTACAAAGCTTGTTGAACCCATATCTGTATTGCTGCCTGTGAAACTGGAGTCAGCCATCAAGTCAATCTGGAGCATACTTCTTTTTTCCGACAATAAAACATGGTTAACAAAAACGTTGATTGATGATCCTAAAATTGGAAATGAGTTAAAAAGTGAAAGTTGGTATCCAGGTTTTTATTCCGGCGTCTCAGGCATTTTATATTTATTGTCCCTCGGAGATCAAACCGGATTCGATCTGGGGAAAAACAGGGATGCCTTTTATGATAATTTCGAATTGGTAAAGGCATACTTTAATGACCCCGAAAATAACGCCCCCTCTGGTCTGATGAACGGGACAGCCGGTTTGGCTGTTTTGATTGCAACCATGATCAGGAACGGGCAATTAGATCAGTCTATTTCAAACCTCGATCTGATCGCAAAGCTTTTAAGTCCAAAATCGACGCTGTTGAATATTGCTGATGGGATTAGCGGCCAGGGAATTGCAATGATGAAATGTGCAAGGTTAATTAATTTTCCTGCCTTTGGTGCTGGCCTGGAAGATATTGTATTGACGATCTTAAAGGCCCAAAAATCTGACGGGTCCTGGGATGTCAGGCAAAGACCAGAGGACAATGGAGTCAAAATATACAGCCTACTTCAGGGAATTGCGGGAATAAGTTATTTGCTAATGCTATATGGAGAGCAGCATTTCAGTGAAAATGCTAAAACAGGTGCGTTAAAAGCGCTCCGGTGGTTGTTAAAAAATAGAACACTCCTTAACGGTCAGCAGGTCTGGACTGTGAATATAAAATCGTCCAGTGTCGAACCTTGGATGGAATATGGGTTTTCAGGTGTTGCATTTGTATTCATAAAAGCTTTTGAAATTTATAACGAGCCTTGTTATAAAGATGCAGCGGTTAGCGCACTGCTTTCGCATCCCGCCCGAATTACCAGTAATTATTTTAGCCAGGCTGCTGGGTTGGCAGGACTGGGAGAAATATTTCTTGAAGCCCATGCAGTTTTTAAAAATGAAGAGTGGCTGGAAAGAGCGAACCAAATTGCTGCATTCTTTTTACATGCAGGAAAAATTTCCGACAGCGGGGAGTATTACTGGCTGGATGGAAGTGACAGTAGACCACAACCTGGCTTTATGACCGGGCAGTCTGGAATTATTCATTTTCTGTTAAGGTGCCAAAATCCTTCAAAGGTCAAATTTCCTATCCTATCAATTTAATGAATGATGAAAAAAGCATTTTTGTCGGACGCTATCGCCACCCTCATCATTATGATGTTTTTGTATGCTGGTTTTAGTAAGTATTTTGATTTTGGCCAGTTCAAAAGAGCGATGTACAGCCAGCCCTTTCCGCAGTGGTTTAGTACTGTACTCATAGGAATTCTTCCTCCTGTTGAAATCGTAATCGCAGTTCTGTTATTCAAGGACAGTACACGGTTAATCGGGCTGAAGGCAACACTTTTAACGATGTCGTTGTTTACGCTCTATATCGCAGCGATATTGGTCCATGTATTTCCAAAGGTACCCTGTTCATGCGGAGGCATCATCAGAATGCTTACCTGGCCGCGTCACCTGGTGTTTAATATTTTCTTTTTAGCAATAACGATAATAGGGTTAAATATTCGGCCGGATCGACAACCGGAGACAACGAAACGAATTTGACCTACAAGATATTTCACGCGCGAAATCAGGTTGAAGTTGGTCCTGGCTATAAAAACCGGCATTTATCAAATTTAAAAACAAGTGTTATGAAAAAATTAAAAATGGCCGTAATGGCTTTTGCTGCAATCAGCAGTATCGGAAGCGCATTTGCATTTAGCCCAGCTGCTAAGAAAAACTCTGTTACCTATTACGCCAAGCAAAACGGCGTTGGGCATTTCAGGTGGACCACGGTACAGCCGACCTCAGGTTGCGCATCTACCGCGTTGAACTCAATATGTACTATTACTACTTCTAATGTTCCACAGCCCGACAAGGTGCCTGCCGGACACACTGCTGACCAAACAGTTTACCAATAAACTGGTTAAACCCCATTGCCTCTGCAAAGCAATGGGGTTTTGAATTTTATAAACAAGAGGATATTTTTTTCCTGAGTTCTATGCCACCGTCATAAAATGCCTCTGGTTTCAGGTTGACAACTTTTCCAAGCTTAGAGATCAAAATCAATGTGGGGTACCCGGTAACATTATAATGCAGTAAAACAGGGTCTTTGGCTCCATTTCCATCGGTATATAAATTTTTTATACCGGGATTCGTATAAACTCCGCTTTTCACGCTTTTCAACCAAAGTTTTTTTTGTTTATCAATGCCTATACCAATGAATACGACGGGACTGCCCCTAAATTCTTTTTCTAATCTTATCATATCAGGTGCTAATCTTGCGCAATTCCCGCAGCCCGTGTACCAAAAATCAAGAACGATCACTTTACCTTTAAAATCATTTAATTCGATCTTTCTCCCGTTCTCATCCACCAGAGAAAAGTTATAGGCATCAGCACCATCCAATCTGAAAAGCACATTGTCAACAAACTGTACATTTTCGGGTTCATGGATATATTTGAGGTTATTTTTAACGGACAAGCTAAAATCAGAATTAAAATCCTTTGCCTGAATAATGGTTTTTATTAACAGCAACTCCCTCACGGTACCAGAATAGCCAGCGATAAAATAGGACATAGCGATTGCGGGGTCGAAAGTATTCCCCTTCAGAAAGTTGTCAGCAACGTATTTATCATAAAGGTAATTTATCAACGTTGGATAATTGGGATAACGGTAGTTGAAATCTGGCTCACTTACCGGATGTGTTTGAAGGTATTTTTTAGCGATTGAGCTGCCGGCATAATTTATGATTTCTTTTCTGCTGCCTCTGTTAGAAGCAAGCTGACCGAACTTAATGTCCGCCGTCTTGAATATCACCTCTTGTTTCAGGTAACTGTACATAACGATGCTCAAATCAGCTTTGCTTTTTTCAATGAGTGCCAGTGAAGCATCTTTGAGCGAATCAGCATTCCTAAATACACTTTCAATATTGGACATATCGTGCTGTAAACCAATAATATCTGACTCATAAAAACGATTTTCAATTTTTCTTATTCGGTACTGGACCATAAAACTTGAATCCTGGGCCTTGGTGACTTGGGTGTTGCCATGGTTCATTTTTACTTCCAGGTTGTCTTCGGTGGAAACCGTGTAATACATCAGATCTTCTTCCTGCTTTTTTGGAAACTGAATTGAAATGTTTTGTATGGCACCCTTCCCGGTCAGCGAAAAATGATAGACCCCGTTGCTGACGGTTGACTGGTACTGTTTAAAAAGTGGATAGATATGTTCAAGTAACCCGACTCGATATACGGTCAGGGTTACTATATCACCATCGTTTAGAAAATCGGCCCGTCCGGTAATATTCGTATTGCGCTTCGGTGATTGACCGCTCGCGGGCCATCCTAAACAAGAAATAAATAGCAGAATTAATAAATTTTTCATACTCTTTTTAGCGGCTATTTTGCGGAATTGGATTTACTTGTATTTCATTGTTAGGAATAGGCAATGCATACCGTGGATCGTTTGGCGGAAGGCTATAAGTCACCCCGCTGAGGTTTCGATATAAGGTGATCGCAAAGCGAGGGTCCTTGTTAAGTCTTCTCAGGTCGAGCCATCTCAGACTGGTCAGCACCAGCTCTTTGCGCCGTTCCGTTAGTATCAGCTTCAGCGCATCAGCAGCTGAATTTGCTGTTAATGGCCTATAAGTGCCAGTCTTCCACCTGGTAACTAGTAGTGTATTCAAATCTGCTAATGCGGTTGAGGTGTTATTTAACCTGGCTTCGCATTCGGCCTTTGTTAAATAAATTTCATCAGTAGAAATTGTCGAAGAGGCGTTGCTCTTCCTGTCAAACTGACTTCTGAATTCTATTCGTCCACTAAGCTTTCGAAAATATATAGCCAGCCGCAAGTCATTGGGGTCATTGTATAACTTATACAAATTGCTGTCGACCGCAACGTTAAATCCAATTGATTTGTAACCCAGTAATCCAGCATGAAATACTTCTTCAGGTGAATAATTTGGATAAACGGGAAATGCCGTCTGACTTAGTTTATTGAAATCCTGCAGTTGGCTATGCAGGGTCAAAAATTTTGAAGCATAATTCAGGCTCTGTGTATAATTATCCATGCTTAAATAGATCCGGGAAAGCAGGCCATAAACGGCCGCTTTGGAGGGCTTTGTTATACTCGTCGGTTGATCCTGCAAAAGCGGCTCTGCAGCGATTAAGTCAGCGACAATCTGTGTATAGCACTGATCGACGGTTGACCTCGGTACTTTCGCATTCAGGTCGGTTGTCAATCTCAGGGGTATGCCTAAATCCTGCGCCGAAGTAACTGTGTCGTAAGGCATCGAAAATACCTGGAGCAAATTAAAAAAAGCGACCGCTCTGAAGAAATAAGCGCTACCCTTCACTGTATTAGCCGCGCTTTGCTCGTTGGTGCTGACCGCGATATTGGGCAGCGTAGACAATACCGTATTTGCGTAGTAAACCATCTGATAAGGGAAACTCCAGTCCTGCACGTTTGCGCCTGCTGCATAAACATCTTTGGCCCAGATATACGCATTCTTATCCGTGGCGAGATCGCTTAACCAGATGCTAGCGTCCAAATTGATATCGTCGGTCGAGGCTTCTCCAAGCGCGGGGTAAAACCGGTTAAAAATCGCCTCATTATTAATAAGTAACTGTAGATCCGAAACCGAAGTCGGCACTGCAAGTGCCTGGTTTGGCTTTGTATCCAAAAAGCCATTTTCCTTTTTACAGCCTACAGCCAAAACAACTGTAAACACAAATATTAGTAGAGCACCTAAGTAGTGATTTGTTTTCATTTTCCGTCTATTTAAAGTTCGATTTGACCCCTATTGAATATGTTCTGGGAATTGGCAGACCCGTTTCGGCGCCGTTGGAAAAAACATCAGGGTCTAGACCATCGTGGTTTGCTTTCCAAATAATTCCTACATTATTGATATTGCCATACACCGTAAGGGAATTAAACGGCGACCGTTTTCCCAGGTGTTTTGCCAGATCGTAACTTAATGTGATGTCCTGCATTCGGATGTGATCCCCATTATCCACTAAGGTTTGTGAATAATCGTAGAAGAATTCCCGGTTGTCGTCCAATGGCGGCAAGGGCATCGAAGGGACGGTGGTTGTCAATTCGTCGCCTGGTTTCTGCCAGCGCTTAGTAAAATCACTATTGCCCTGCCATCCATTATATAAGTTAGAATAGGAAATAGATGATCTCCTGAAATAATAACCGAGTTTGTAAACAACGTTAAATGAGAGGGACCAATTTTGGTAAAAAAACGTATTTCTTAAAGAGCCGAATGAGGTCGGGCGGGACGGGCCGTTGTAGACTAATCCAGATGGTGCCGTGTTGTTGATGATGTAAGCATAATCGGTGCTCAATTGACCGTTCAGATACCCTTGCGGATCGCCGGTAGCATGGGTAAGCGGGCCCGCTTTATAGCTGTAAATAGCAAATAACGGTGCTCCGACGATAGGCGTTATACCGCCAGAGTTTCCATCCGCCCCGGTGAGATAAGTGATTGCATTAGACGGCACATCATATTTGGTCACCTTATCTAAGGTGTAGCTATATAAAAAGGTGGTTAACCAGCGAAACTCCGGAGTATAAATATTGCGGGTGTTTATTGTAATATCTACTCCGTTTCCTGACGAGCTTGCCGTATTTTCAAAAATTGACTGGTATCCTGACGATGGGGCGAGAACTGCATTTCCAAAAAGATTAGTAGCCTTCTTGAAATAGACTTCAGCAGTACCTGTAATAAGTTGATTTTTTGTGCCGAAGTCCAGGCCGATGTTTATCATGCGGTCTTTTTCCCAACCAAGGTTTGGATTTCCGGGGTTCGCAATTACATTGTATGGGAGGCCGGTCAGATAAGAATTGCTGGACTGCAATAAAGTAGTCACAGCTGTAGCGCTTTTATTGATATTTCCGCTATAGCCGTAAGTAACCCTGAGCTTTGCATTAGGCAACCATTCAAACGGATAAAACTGTTCCTTGCCAATATCCCAGGCTAATCCCGTTGAAAATAATGGTACAGCCTTTTGATTAGTATTTACACCGAACAGGTTGGATTTGTCAATCCTTCCGCTGGCTGAAATAGTATATTTCTCCCGGTAGGTGTATGCAGCGTTTGAGAAATAGGAGATATAGTGGTCAGTAGCCAATGAATAAGATTGATTATTCGGTATTTGAGCTGAGCCAAGCGAGTTCGGATAAAGGCCGAAGTAATCAACAAAATCTATAGCCGGATAATTTGTCCTTGTATCTTTATTGTATCCATAAGCCGGACTAGGTTCATTGGCTTGAGTTACAATGGAACTTAGTTCAGAACCAAGGATAGCGGAAAACGAATTTACTCCCCATTCATGGCTGTAATTTAACTGTGCTCTTATCCTGTTTGATATTAGTTCTGCGTCACTTTGTTGCAGAATTCCGCCAATTGGAATCGGGTATGTTAAACTCCCGTTGGAGTTCGCCTGGGAATATTCGTTGATGAGGTTTCGGGCATAAAAAGTATTTGGATTGAAATAGTCGTTAACATTCGTTTTTACATTTTCATAAGCATATTTTACATCAAAACTGAAACCTTTCAAAAAGCTATATTTCAGCCCCAATGTTATCCTGTTGTCGAAATACGAAGAGGTATTATCAGCGTTTTTTAACTCATCAAGCGGTCTGTAATTCCAGTCAAGGTAATTTGCGTTTGCCGGGCTGTTAATAAAGCTGAAAGGGAGATTATGAACGATAGGTAGAGGATTCCCATTGGCATCAGCCAGTTGCGCATAAGGATAGATATTATTCATTCCGGCTACGCTTGTTATTCCGCTTACCGTGTTGTTGCTTTGAGTATTTGTTTTAGTATAAAATAATCCAGCGGAAAATTGCAGACCCTTTACCGGGTAAAAATTATAACTGTTGTTTATCGTAATCCGGTCGTTTTTGTTGCCGACGAGATTACTGTTGTCGTCATCATAACCCAAAGACAAGTAATAGTCGCTTTTGTCTGTTCCACCCTTAAGATTAAGATTGTATTGCTGGGTCCCGGATAACCTGTAGAAGTAATTATTGATATCGTTTCTGACATCGTAGTTGCGGAGACTATTTATCTGATCGGTCGCGCTGGCATTCGGAATTGTTCCCGCTCTTGCATCAGCAAGAAGCTGTACTACCGGTGAAACTACCTGGTTGCCTGATGCAAGCTGACTATCGTAAAATCCGAGTTTAAACAGTGTTTGTTCAACGTTTATAAAGTCGTTCGCATCCAGGAAATTAGGATCATAATAAATATTGGGTTTTTCGCCCAAGGTGTAATTGGCATTAAATCCAATCGAAAGCTTTTGATTTAACTTGCCTTTTTTTGTCGTTATGACAATCACGCCGTTGCCGGCCCTTACACCCCATATAGATGCGGCTGCGGCATCCTTTAAGACGGTTATGCTGCTTACGTCATCTGGATTAATGTTATTTATATCACCATCGTAAGGAAAATTATCGACAACAATCAGGGGCTGATCGTTTGAAAACAGGGTGCTATGACCACGAATACTTAAATCAAGCGTACCGGTGGATGATGCACTAGTATTGCGGTTGAATAACAAGCCTGAAGTTACGCCTTCCAGGCGGCTTAAAATGTCTGTACTTACCCGGCGGTTAATAAGTGCACTATCCAGTTGAACAAATGATCCTGTTGCTCTTTCTTTTGGAATGGTTTGATAACCGGTTGAAATTATGACTTCATTTAATTGGGATGCTAAGGGTATTAAACCAACTTTAAAAGGACCAAAATTTCTTGATGTATAAAATATTGTTGTTGGTTTATATCCTACAAAAGTGATTGTTATAGTCCCCGTTGTATCAGATGTGTTTAGTTCAAATTCACCCTGAATATCTGTAACAGTCTTTTTTCCATCGCTATTTCTAACAGTGGCACCGGGTAAAAAACCTTTATCATTTGCAGAGAATACCAGGCCTTTTATGGTCAGCGAATGCGAGTTTTGGGCATAAAGAAATTTAGATGGCAGCAGAAATAATGGAAAAAATAAGAAGTAAAGAAACTTTTTTTGTATGCTCGATTTGGGGCAAAGCGGAGCCCTGACGATTATGGTCGTTAATTTTTTCATGGAAAAGGAGATTGTTGGTAAAAAACTATTGTCTAAATCTAAAGGACAGCCTCTTTATTAACTATTAACTGATCAGAGGCTGTCCTTAAAGAATCTCATTCAGGATGGCAGATAATGTTCTTTATCGGATCCTGTAATGGATAAGAGTCAGCCTTACTTGTTGCAAGACCTGTCGCTACTTGTTCCTTAGCCGTTAGGAATGGAGATAGCCAAAAAAATTTCTTAGGTGCAACCGAATTGAGATTTTTCTCAGTACAAAAGCCCGTTAAATCTTTCTTTTTGCATTTTGGGCTATTGTTTATATTGCACATGATAATTAAGTCCAAGTAACAAAATTGTCCCTGTAGTGGGAAAATTATAAACTTGACTTTTAGGAAATCACACTTGATTTTTAGTAACTTTATAAATAATTATTCATAAATGGAAAATACTATAAACGAAAACGGAAATCTTTCCATGGGAAGGAAAGTTGAGCGAATTCGGAAATTCAGGGGAATTAAACAGGAATATGTTGCAAATAAATTAAGTATTTCACAAAAACAATATTCAAATATTGAACAACAGGACGAGATCGAAGAGCAGCTTTTAGAGCAAATTGCCGAAATACTTGGCGTGACTTCGGACGCAATCAAGAACTTCGATGATGATAAAATAGTTTACTATATCAATAGTACACACCTACATGATTTCAAAATAGAGGTTCATGGAAATACGATGTCAGATAATGCATTAGGAAGTATAAACGGTCAACAGTTCAATTCCAAAGAAATTATTAGTGAATTGATAGACCGACTAGTGAAGAGCCAGCAAGAACTTGATGGATTTAAAAATAGTAAAGATTAAACACGCGGTTATAAATTATTATGGATTTTGAGACTACAGCCAAACCAGGACATATTGGTCGAAATATCGAGAAGATAAGGAAACTTCGCGGAATGACGCAAGATGCAGTGGGGAAAGGGCTTAATATTACGAAACAGGCTGTGTCTCTTTTGGAACAAAGCGAGAAGATTGAAGAAAGTAGGTTAAAGCAGATTGCTGATGTTTTAGGAGTAACCTTAGATGGACTTAAAGGATTTAAAGAAGATGGGGTTTTCAATTACACAAATAACTTTTACGAAAGCACTACTTTTAACAATTCCGTGGCAAATGCACACAATTTTACTGTTGAAAATCCAATTGAAAAAATCATTGAGTTATACGAAAGCCTACTCAAAAGCGAACGTGAAAAAGTTGAAATCTTGCTAAATAAAAAAAATTAAACCTATTTGTGCTTTTTACCTTTTTGCTTTTCCGCTCGTTTGTAGGTATCAAATAAGATTTCCCCGATAGCTTTTTTTATCCTGTTTAGTCCATCTACTGAATTTACGTCAATCTGGCAAAATAGGCTATCGTTGGACTTGGCATGTAAGACCATATAGTAAATCCCGCCCACCAAAAGCCCAGCTATGGCACGCAAATCAATATCTGTATGATCAAAAAAAGGGTCAGACATCTTGAAGAATTCAGCACCAAGCCTTTCACGTTCTTCGGCAACTTCAAACATTATCTTACTACGTTCGCTTATCTGCCAAAGAACGATCTTTTGCATTTCCTCTTCCTTGCTAAAATACTCCAGCTGATTAACGAGCAATGTTTCTAAAATACTACGGGTATCCAGGCTGCCCGAATTTGCCATTACTGAGCCGGTATTGCCCGCTGGGGCAACCCAATAATCCTTGCCTCTGACATAAATTTCTACAAGCTGATCTACACTTTCATAATACTTGTCGATCAGTCGCCGACTTACTCCCGCGACTTTGGCGATGTTAGTAATCGTCAGCCCGGTGTATCCCTGGCTCCTAATGATAATACCCACGGCATCCAAAATCTTTTTTTTTGAACGCTCTTTATCGTTTTTGATCCCGGCGTAAATTTTCTTTTGCATATATCCTGTACTAACTACGGGAAATATGCAATTTTTGGTTTACATAATCAAATGCGTTGAGGGCTTTGTCCAAATGTTCCCGCGTGTGAGTAGCCATCAAACTGGTTCTAATCCTTGCATTCTTCCTTGACACTCCGGGGTAAACAATGGTATTAGCATAAACCCCAGCTTCTAATAAAAGCCTGCCCGCATCCCCTGTTTTATGTGCATCGCCGATTTTAACCGGAATAATAGGAGATGCCGTATTTCCAATGTCTAAGCCCATATCGGTTAAACCTTTCTTAAAATAAGCCATGTTATCGGCAAGCATACTGCGCCATATCGGTTCTTCATCAATAAGATCGATTGCTTTTAACAGACCAGCCGCAGCAGGCGTTGAGGTTGATGAAAACACTTGTTGACGTGATTGAAATTTAAGGAAGTTGATAATCTTTGGGTCAGAAACAATAAAACCACCAATGTGGCCGAAAGCTTTGCTTAATGTTCCTGCAATTATATCAACCTTATCCAACATATCGTAAATTTCAATGGCACCACGGCCATTTTTGCCTAATACACCTATCCCGTGGGCATCGTCAACCATTAGGAATCCACCATATTTTTTTGTGAGATCATATATCTCACGCATATTCGCGAGGTCGCCATCCTGTGAATAAACCCCATCTATTACAACCAGTTTAGTTTTATAATTGTGTTCAGCTTCTTTTAGAATCCTTTCCAAGACTTCCAGGTTATTATGCAAAAACATTTTAAGGTTAGTTTCTTTAACGCCTTCATAAACGCTGGCATGAACGGCCATATCCAATATGGCTATATCATCCTTTTTAAGAAGTGCTAACAATGTTGCGCTATTGGCAGTATAACCAGTAGTAAATATTAAAGCAGATTCAGGGCTGCGACCAAAGAAACCGGCAATTTTGGTTTGTAACATCTCATGATAGTCATGATGTCCTCCGATCAACGGGGATGCGCCTGCGCCTGTCCCATACTTTTCGATGCCATTGATGGCAGCGAGTTTTACTGCTGGGTGTTGCGTGAAATTCAGGTAATCATTAGAAACGAGGCTAATACATTTTTTAGGGGTCTTGTTAAAAGGGGAGGCTACCCACATTTCAGGCCCGCAGCCATTTTTGCTTGTCATAAAACGGAAGTTCATTTGTCCATTTTCTACCATATAATCCGTGAACTGCTGGAAGATTCCCGCTCGTTCGAAGGCATTGAGCCCAGGAACGTTTTCAAAGTCTTTAAAGCTTGCTTTTGAAAAATTGATTGATGTGTTCATATACTACTGTTTTTAAAGGTCAGATAATATGAAATATACAATTATCCCGCTTTAGGGATTTTTAATAAATTGCCATTTTGACGATTGTTGCAAAGCGATGACAGAATAAATAAGGAAAAGCAATCTTATGGTTGATTTACCGCAATTAACTGAAATGACTGATTTTTGAAAGGTAGTAATGCTCTGTCAGACGATGAAGGTATTTTAAGACCGTTTTAAAAACAACAAGACCGTTTTTAACCTTTCTTCTATGGGCCTCATAAAAAAGCGTTTGAGCTACCACCGAAAACCAGAGCCACTTCCAAGGAGATGGATATGACGATAGATTAGCGGAGCTTAGATCAACGAAAATCATTTCACTTTGTCACTTGTATTGTATTAATGTTTATTTGTAAAGTTTATTATTGTTTACGCGGTTTAATACAGGGACAATTTCCCTCATTTTTGTCCATTCAAAATTTGGGTTGATGATGGACATGTGAGTTTCATAATGGACAATAAAGTGTGTTCTAAATTCCAGATTGCTGAAAAGAAAGTCTAAATAATGAGCGTTCTTTCTTATCATCAACAATTCAAGGTAACCCCTTATAGTTGCGTCCATGTGGGACCATAAGTATGGTTTAAAGAGGTAGTTTTCATCACATTTTGCAGCATCTGCAACCCGGTCATTCCAGATGTAAGCAGCAGCGATAATACTAAAGCCGATAGACACCCTTATTACCTCGCCTATAGCGCCGCCAGATTGAGTCAACTCATGTTGCCTGTCCATCAAAAAGGATTCACCAACTAAAGCGTAATATAACGCCTGCTCTTTATCTTTTCCCGTAACGACCAAGTCCCAGCATAGTTTCAATACATCGTCCGGATGAGATTCAATTTTCGTGGACTGAGTTTCGTCGTCGTCGTTATCATTTTCATACTCAGGCTGAGTAAATAACAATCTTATGTAAGAATTACCGTGTTCATCAATAACCACTTTCATTTGCCTGGCAGCTTCTAAATATTCAGCAAGGTGATTATTGCTGACAACTACATATTTCACGTTCCCTATAAATAGCAACTGCCTCCGGCTTGCGTTATAGTAAGCACCGGAAATTACCTGCAATATTTGAGGCAAGTCTTCGAAAGCTAACAGGATAAAATCACCGTCAATTGGGCTAAAGTCATGCGGCAAATAATTATGGATTAGATCATAAATATGGTCAGTTCTGCTTTGTTCTACCAACCATGTATACCAATCATCCGAGGCTTTATATTTAGACATCTTATAACTTAAGAAGGAATAATAAAACAAAATATTAAATCATGAAAGCCAAGATTTAATATATTAGCTATTTCTAAAATCAAAACTTAATCATGAAAGAATATTCTGAAATTGACGTTGAAAGTTTTGAACCGGCAAGTACCGCCGGGCTTCATGGGAAAGTGCATATAAGGCCGTTACCAGGACAATACCCTTATTTGCCCGAAATGCATGTATCATGTTCAAAAGAACTAACCGAAAAGACTGCCATTTATCCCGTTGCCAGCAAATTTAGGATTTTAGCTAAGATTACTTCAAGAAATGGTGGCAAAAAATATATCTACACTCATCCTAAATGGCGAGTGATTGAGTTAAGTTGATTCTTGCCCGCAGTATATTCCATTAACTACTTATTTCGAAAACTTGGCCCATTTTACTTTCTTGCCTTTTTCAAAAATTTTTACGTTTTCAAGGTGGTCAATGATTTTTTCAATGGCATTATTTGCAGGTTTTCTGTTTGTTTCTTTTTTAAGAATTTGTCCCAGTTCTGTTAACGTTAGTTCGCCATTAAGGGTTAATTGATCCAAAATTATCTGTTTATATTTTTCTAAAACGTTGCTTGAGGGTTCTACATCAAACAACGGCAGACTTGGTAATCCATCTATGGAACCTGAAGATTTTTTATCTATTTCAATTGTTATTTCATTAGCTCTCGTAGGAATATCAAATTCAAGTGTTTGATATTCAACGTTTCTCTCAGATAACGAACTGCCTTTTGTTTCCTTTGGAACTAATATTCGGTTATTCTCATCGCCATCGACGTTACTTTGGTCTTGTGGCTGGATGGCATTCTTATAAAATCTAAGATTAAGACTGTCGTAGTAGGCATCATAAAACTTTCTGAAACCAAAAAAAGCTCCCAGTAACACAATTGCATATTTAAATGATTCTTCAAATTCTTTTTGTAAATAAGGCAGTCTTTTTATGAGAATAGAATCAGCCAAATCGTCTGTCTTTCTAAGTTCTTCTTTAAGCATGAAATAAAGAGGAGTTATAATGTAAGATTTGATTTGATCGGTGCCTGTTTGGGCAATGTAACCTTTCGCCATTTCGCTCGTTTCAAGAATTTCGATTGCTTCTTTGAATTTAATGAGCGGATTTTTCGAATTAACACCATCCAATAAGCTTTGTAAAGCCGTTCCTTCCAGGCCAGGTAAGCCTTTACTGTAAGCAAATGCTTGACCGGCATCAAAAAAGTAACCTAAATTCGTATTGGGGAAATAGTCAATTCTATCATACGCGATAACATAGTTCCAATAATTGCCGGTTTCGATTTTTTTAGCTTTTATGCCATTTCTTCTAAAGTCAAGACCTCGCATAATATTACCGAAGCCAATTCTTTCTATGTAATCTGTATTTGCCTCTTTAAAATCACATATTTTCCACAATGCGTCAATTGCTTTTAATATTTCCTGTTGTTGAATATTTGACTCAATTACCTCCAAAATATCTTCGAAAATTGGCTTAGATAGTTTAATTCTTACATCAATTTTTGATTCAATTGAGTTTTTTGCCTGTTCAGATAATGGGTAGAGTTCGATTAGGTCTTGAATGTTAAATAGACTATTTTCCTTCGCTGGTTTTTCTAATTTTAATATGACATATTCCTCATCATATTCAAAGGGAGTTAGATTTGAAAATAG
>NZ_CAITNG010000114.1 GCF_903893715.1 uncultured Mucilaginibacter sp. | reverse complement strand
TTTATTTTTTTTAACGGATTGTTTAAAATGGCATCAAAAACGCCTTTGTATTATTTTTATTACAGAAACATTACATTTTAACCTAAACTATTTTAATTATAACATTTTGTTATAGTCTATAATTATAAAAATTTAGATTTTAACTGTCTTTGTTCAACAAAGTTGAATATTAGTATGCCTCGACTAAAAAAAATTCTTCCTGTTTTAAAACCAAATACTTTTTACTTTCGGGTGAAAAATTGCTGACCTTAGCAACAAGATATCCTCAACTTATAAACTTAGTATGATAAAAAACGTTACAGTAATTGGCTCCGGAACTATGGGTAATGGTATAGCCCACACCTTTGCGCAAAACGGTTTCAATGTTAACCTTGTAGATGTAAATACGCAGGCTTTAGAGAAAGCGTTGCTTACCATCCAAAAAAATCTGGACAGGCAATTAAGTAAAGGAGTAATAAGTGAAGATGTTAAAACATCAACACTAAAAAACATTACTATGCATACTGATATTAAGTTGGCAGTGGTAAATGCCAACCTGGTTGTTGAGGCGGCTACCGAGAATATTGACCTGAAACTTAAAATATTTAAGGAACTCGACGAGCACTCCCCTGTCGGTGCTATTTTGGCATCGAATACTTCATCTATATCCATTACTAAAATAGCATCGGTAACTAAGCGTCCCGATAAGGTAATAGGTATGCACTTTATGAACCCTGTGCCGGTAATGAAGCTTGTTGAAGTAATAAGAGGTTACGCTACGAGCGATGTGGTTACTGACACTATTATGGAGCTGTCGCGCAAGCTGGATAAAATGCCGGTTGAGGTTAACGATTACCCGGGCTTTGTGGCCAACCGTATTTTAATGCCTATGATAAACGAAGCTATTTATACTTTATATGAAGGCGTAGCCGGTGTTGAAGAGATAGATACAGTAATGAAATTAGGCATGGCCCACCCCATGGGCCCGCTGCAATTGGCCGATTTTATTGGGTTAGACGTTTGCCTCGCCATAATGCATGTGTTATACGATGGTTTTGGTAATCCCAAATATGCGCCCTGCCCATTGTTGGTAAATATGGTTACCTCAGGTAATAAGGGGGTAAAATCGGGGATTGGATTTTATGATTATAGTGGTGGAACCAAAGATTTGGTGGTAGCTGCCAAGTTTAAAAAGATAAAGTAAACCTTTTTGGTTGCGGATTGTCATAGTGTTATATAGCTAAAAAAATGAGTAACATTATGAAAACGATAGCAAAATTCGGCCTGTTGATTTTATTGGCAGGCTCTTTATTTACATCATGTACCGTTCAGGGCGGGTTCGTAGTTCGCGAACGCCCGGTTGAACCTGTTTATGAACGCCCTGTGGCACCTTACGGCGATGCCATATGGATCGGGGGAGAATGGGAATGGCGTGGCGGTAACTATGTGTACATACGTGGTCACTATGAGCACCGTCGCGAGGGGCACGAGTGGATCCCGGGCCATTGGAACAATACCCCACGTGGTTATTCATGGGAACGCGGCCATTGGAGTTAATATTTTAGTACTTTAGTATGGAGTAGTTAGTATTTAGATGCTTATAAGCGCTAAACACTAACTACTTTTTTATGTTTCAAGATATCTACTCAACTCCTACATTCTTTCCGGCACCGCTATCCCCAACAATCCCATACTTTTACTGATGATTTTTGCAGTTGCAGCCGAAAGCGTTAGCCTGAATTGTTTGCTCTGCTCGTCCTCGGCTTGCAGGATAGATTTTTCGTGATAAAATTTATTGTAGGTTT
>NZ_CAITNG010000113.1 GCF_903893715.1 uncultured Mucilaginibacter sp. | reverse complement strand
CAACGGCATAGATAACCCCATTGCTTCCGATTTTTTGGCATTGGATATCAAACAAGCCCTTCACTACCTTGGCGAGATTACTGGCGTGGTTACTACAGATGACCTGCTGGACAATATCTTTTCAAAGTTTTGTATCGGAAAGTAATGAACTTTACACTTATTTAGGCGCGCTCAATTTAATATGGGTTGGCTCGTTCCTGTCGCAGGTAAGGGTACCGTCGGGGCGGTATTTTAGCTCTGTCACCTGTATCCAACTGCGCTTGTTGATTTCAACAAAATAAAAGAGGTAGGCGTGGTCGTTATTGACGACGACGTCTGCATGGTCGCCCTTGCCGTTGTCCTCTTTGCCCGTGCCGGGGATTTCAACGAGGCGTTCGTCCTGACGTTTCCAGGTGGTCCAGTCGGGGCTGTTGTATACGCCGAGGCCCTTCCAATTGTCCACAATGAGCCAGTTATGGCCTTTCCAGGTAAAGGCGATGGGGCCTTCGCCGCTCATATCGTGTACGGCCAGGCCTTTGTCGGTCCAGTGGTAAAGGTCTTTGCTATCCGCGTAATAAATGGATTTGCCGTCCTTCTCGTTGTTATAAAACATGCGGAAGGTGCCATCTTGCATTTTTACCACATAAGGGTCGATAACCTTGTTATTGACCAATGGGACTATGGCCTCAAACTTCCAGTTACGCAGGTCGGTACTGGTAAGGTGGACGATGTTTCGGGGGTGGTTCCAGTCAGTAAAGGTGCCGGGAACATAGGTGAGGAACATATGGTACAAGCCCTTGTTTTCGATGAGCGCGGGTGCCCAGTGGGTAAAGCCGGAATCGGGCCGGTAGTTGATGTTGGCGGTATCCACATACTTCCAATGTGCGCCATCCACCGATTCGGCAATGCCGATGCGGGTGCCATGTACCCAGGTAACACCATGGGCATTGGCATCGGTAGCGCGGCGGTTGGTGTACAGCATAAACCACTTGTGTTCTTTGCGGTTATAGATGAAGGCAGGGTCGGCAGCGCCATCATAGATAGGGTCGTGAAAAAGAGGTTTATCGGCAATATCGCTTTGGGCGTGCAGGGTGGCGGGTATGAGTATCGCGAAAGCAAAGACAAAAAGACTGAGTTTGAGTATAGGGCGCATATGGGAATTGGCTTATAGGTTGATGCAAATTTGGCAAAAAAAGCCGTTTGTTTTGCAATATGGTATTTTGTAGTTATTTTAACCCACTTATAGTAAAGGTATTAAAAATCAACACTCAATGAAAAAGATAACATCCATGGCGTTACTGTTGCTACCGGCGGCAGTACTTGCTCAAACAGGCACTTTTGCCATAAAGGGAACGGTAAGCAATGTTAACGCCCCGGCAAAGGCATTTTTGATATACAGCGGCGATACACAAAGTATCACAGACTCGGCTAATGTGGTGAATGGCAGCTTTGAGTTTAAGGGTACTTTGGCCACAGCTACCAGCGGCTCGCTGATACTGGCACACGCGGGCGAAACAATGGGCACGATACGCCGGTCGCGCAAGATTGACCGTTTGAGCATTTATGTAGAGGCGGGTACAATCAATATTAAGGGTGCTGACTCAGTTTATAAGGCTACAATAACAGGATCGAAACTGAATACCGAAAACCAGGCATTACAGGCAGAATTGAAGCCATTTAATGATAAGATGACCGCGTTGTACGCAGAAGAAGCAGCGGCAGGTAAGAATGTTACCCCCGAAATGAATGACGCGTTTGACAGGCGTGAAAACGCCATCGACGCGGAAAAAAAGGTGGTTTACGGTAAGTTTATCAAGGCCCATCCGGCTTCGCTGGTAAGTTTGAACAACATACAAGGGTATATAGGTTATTATGCCGAGGCATCCGATTTGGAGCCGATGTATAACATCCTGTCGCCCGAACTGAAGGCTACCAAACAAGGCAAGGCTTATGCCGAGATGATACCGAAACTGAGGTTGGTTGCTTTGGGTGCGCAAGCGCCGTTGTTCAGCCAAAATGATAAGGATGGTAACCCGGTTACGCTGGCATCGTTTAAAGGCAAGTATGTGCTGATCGATTTTTGGGCATCATGGTGCGGCCCTTGCCGTCATGAAAATCCGAACGTGGTAAAGGCTTATAACCAGTTTAAGGATAAGAATTTCACCATTTTGGGTGTGTCGCTGGATCAGCCAACCGGCCGCGACAGGTGGTTAAAAGCCATTGCCGACGATGGCCTGGTTTGGACACAGGTAACCGACCTGAAATATTGGAAGAACGAAGTATCGACCCTGTATGGTGTGCAGGCCATACCGCAGAACTTTTTGATAGACCCTGATGGAAAGATCATCGGCAAGAACCTGTTCGGGCAGGAATTGGTAAAGAAACTGGCCCAGGTTACCGCGGGTGGTACCACAAAGAGTTCGACCGGGGTTACTACCGGCAGCATGAACAAGTAATTCAACATTACAAATGAATATAACATTTAAGGGCTTAATTGCCCTTTTTTTGGTTTTGACGACAGGAAGGGTCTTTGCCCAGCAGATTACACTGAGACATAATGTTAAAAAGGCTATCGAAACAGTAAAGCCGGATGAGATAAAGGCCGACATAGCCTATCTGGCTGATGACAAGCTAAAAGGCCGCATGCCCGGCACCGAAGGTTACCAAATGGCGGTGGATTATGTGGTTGGTCGTTTAAAGGATTTGAAGGTGAAGCCTGCGGGCGAAAACGGTACCTGGCTGCAAACGGTGCGGTTGCGCAAGGCGACCACCGGCAAGGATGCAAGCGTTACGCTCATTAATTCGGGCGATTTGGTTGCCACTTATGGACGTAATATCTCGATAACGCCAAACCCTGTCTTGCCTAATGTGTCGTTGAATGCGCCATTGGTATTTGCGGGTTACGGTGTGAGCGAACCCCAATTAGGCTATGATGACTATGCGGGATTGGATGTAAAAGGCAAGATCGTGTTAATAACCCGAGGGGCACCGACACAGTTCTCGTCGTCGGTAATGGCGCATGTGATGAATGTTTCGACGATACTAAAGACCGCGGCACAGCATGGGGCTATAGGAGTTATTGTTGGTCCGGCTGACTCAACAGCCCGATTTTTTGGCGGCGGCAACCGTGGCGTTTATAGTGTGATGGATGCGAAAGGGAATGTGGCCGTATCGCGGAGCTTTTATGCCGAACAGGTTAAGCTTTCCGCCAATATCGATTATAAAACATTTAGCGCTTTGGTGAAACAAGAGGACAGGGACTTAAAGGATATTTTACCACAGTTGAAGGCAGGTAAGCCACAGTCGTTCGCGTTGAAGGCAGGCATCAATGCCGCTTATCATTCCGATTACCAGGATATAGTAAGCTATAACATCATCGGCAAAATTGAAGGCACCGACCGCAAGTTGAAGAATGAATATGTTGTCCACAGCGCCCACCTGGATCATTTGGGCATTGGTGCACCTATACAGGGTGATTCGATCTACAACGGCGCTCATGATAATGCATCGGGCGTAGCCAGTTTGTTGGGTATAGCCAAGGTATATTCCAATATGCGAAAGAAGCCCAAACGCTCCATCTTGGTGGTGATGGTAACCGGCGAGGAAATGGGTGAACTCGGTTCGGGCTATTTTGCCGCTTATCCAACAGTACCAACAAAAAGCATAGTTGCCGATGTGAATACCGACATGCCTACCATTATTGCACCATTGTTGTCGATAACGGCCTTGGGTGCCGAGCATTCCTCGCTGGCTAAGCAGGTGGATGAGGCGGCAGGATATTTAGGTATCAGCGTTGAACCTGACCCGGAGCCGGCCCAGGCGCGTTTCACCCGCAGCGACCAGTATAGTTTTGTGGTAGAAGGCATACCGGCGCTCCACATAAAATATGGTAACAAAACCGCCGACGGTAAAAATAACCTGGCCGATATTGTGGCACCATGGCGGGCAAAATACTATCACAAGCCGCAAGATGATATCAATGGCATATTTGATTTTGAAGCAGGTAAAAAATATGCCCAACTCAACTTTTTAATAGGATACCTGGTGGCCCAGGATGCGGCTAAGCCCGTTTGGAACGCCGGAGACATCTTTAGCATATCCGACAAATAGTAACCCGGATGTAATATTTTGGTTGGATTTGGTGTTTCGCTGAATAATTTATTATAACTTCACGTTATAATGTTTAACACAAAAATTTATAATTAAATATAATAGATTATAATCAATTGTTATGGATACCGAAACACTTATAGCCCCCGCCTCATTACTATCACACCTGGTTTGCCCCGAATGTGGAACGGTTCATTCCGCCACGGTTGTGAATACGGTTTGCATCAACCCCGATTGCAGGTCGACCCTTTTTGCAACTTATGATCTGCGCCCGGTACTAAGCAAAAACATGCTGAAATTGAGGCCTGCTAACATGTGGCGCTATAAGGAGTTTTTGCCTGTTATCTACGAGCGTAACATTGTTACCATGGGCGAAGGCTTTACACCAATATTACCCGCCCAAAGCCTAAAAGCCATTGCGCCCGATAACTTGGTGTATTGGAAAGATGAATCAGGTAATCCTACAGGTTCGTTCAAAGCAAGGGGCATCAGCGCAGCGGTATCAAAAGCAAAAGAACTGGGTATCCAAACCATAGCTGTGCCCACCGCAGGTAACGCCGGTGGCGCTTTGGCAGCCTATGCGGCACGTGCCGGTATGCACGCCGTGGTGTATATGCCCAAACTTACCCCCAAAGTTTTTAAAGACGAATGCAGGCTGTATGGCGCCACGTTGGTTGAAATTGACGGCAACATCAGCGACTGCGGTAAATTGATCAACGAACATGCCCTAATCAATGATTGGTTCCAATTATCCACGTTAAAGGAACCTTATCGCCTTGAAGGCAAGAAGACAATGGGCTACGAAATTGCCGAGCAGTTTAACTGGCACCTGCCCGATGTCATATTCTATCCCACAGGTGGCGGCACCGGGTTGATAGGTATTTGGAAAGCATTTGATGAATTGGAGCAATTGGGCTGGATTGGGAGCAAAAGGCCCAGAATGGTAGCTGTGCAGTCGCAAAGCTGCGATGGTATCGTACAAGCCTTTCATTCAAAACAGGCTACCTCATCCTTTGTTGATGGCGGTTTTACCATTGCCAACGGTTTGCGTGTACCAAAGCCTTATGCCGATAAACAGATATTGAAAGTACTTCGCGAAAGCAAAGGCTACGCGGTTACTATAAGCGACGATGAAATGCAGTTTGCCGTTCAGCATATTGCCCGTACCGAAGGTATGCTCATTGCCCCCGAAGGTGCCGCCCTTTGGCAAGCCTTTAAAAAATTACGGGCAGCTAATTGGATACAACCGGGCGAGAGGGCGCTGCTCATCAATACAGGCAACGGGTACAAATATCTGGAGAACATAGAGATACCGGGCTAATACGTTACGCTATTCCTCAAACCTGATAATTATTCCTAATTTCGGGCTTTGCAGAATATGGATACCCTATTACAGCTTCGACACGTTAACGTTACCCGTTATGTTACGCCATTGCGCGAAGGTGGCTCTATGCCTGCCATTGCCGAAGCGGATGACGACTTTCTGTACGTGCTCAAGTTCCGCGGGGCAGGGCAGGGGGCAAAGGCGTTGATAGCCGAGTTGATCGGTGGTGAAATAGCCCGTAAACTTGGTTTTAAAGTCCCCGAGATTGTATTTGCCAACCTCGATGAAGCCTTTGGCCGCACGGAGCCCGATGAGGAAATACAAGACCTGCTTAAAGCAAGTGTAGGGCTAAACCTGGCGCTGCATTACCTGCGAGGTGCTATCACCTTCGACCCGGCAATTACCGGTGTCGACCCGGTGCTCGCCTCGCAAATTGTTTGGCTCGATTGCTTCCTCACCAACATGGACCGTACGTGCCGCAATACCAATATGCTGCTATGGCACAAGGAGCTATGGTTGATAGACCATGGCGCTTCGCTTTATTTTCATCACTCCTGGCAAAATTGGGAAGAACAAGCTTTGCGGCCATTCGCTTTGGTGAAAGACCATGTACTGTTGCCCCGCGCCGCCGAACTGGAAAGTGTTAATGCAGCTTTCAGAGGCATCCTCAACCCTGATTTTTTGAGTTCGGTTGTTGATTTGATACCCGATAGCTGGCTGGTAAAAGATTCGCCCTTCCAAACCGCCGACGAACACCGTTCAGCTTATTTGAAATACCTTACATCGCGTTTAGCAAATTCCGAAATCTTTGTAAATGAAGCCCGAAATGCACGAGAAAACCTTATTTGAGTACGCCGTTATACGCGTTGTACCCAGGGTAGAGCGCGAAGAGTTTCTGAATGTGGGTGTGGTTTTGTACTGCGCCAAACAAAAGTTTTTGCGGGCTGTTTTTCAGTTGGACGAACAACGCCTAAAATCCTTATCCGCTGATCTGGATGTCGACGAAGTAAAAGAACACCTGTTGGCCTTCGAGCAGATATGTATTGGCGGCACGCAAGGCGGTCCGATAGGCAAATTGGATATGGCCTCGCGTTTTCGGTGGTTAACGGCCACACGTAGTACGGTTGTACAATGTTCAAAAGTGCATCCCGGTTTTTGCAAGGATTCCGCCGAAACCCTTAATAAGTTACATCAGCAGTTAGTGCTTTAAACAAACCTTTATGCCACCCATTCTACAAGAAAAGCCTGCTGAAAAAGAGAACCTGCACCCGCGCAATTTGCACCGGGGAAGCTATAATTTTGGACAGCTGGTTAAAGCCTCTCCCGAGTTACGCAAGTTTGTGTCGCTCAATAAGTACCAGCAGGAAACTATCGATTTTACCAATGCCGACGCGGTAAAAGTTTTGAATCGTGCCCTGCTCAAAGCCTATTATAATATTAACCACTGGGATATACCCGAGGGCTTTTTGTGCCCGCCTATACCGGGCCGGGCCGACTATATCCATTACCTGGCTGATTTATTGGCCGAAAGCAATGGCGGCGTGTTTCCTCCGGGCAAACAGGTCAAAATATTGGATATTGGCATAGGGGCAAACTGTATTTACCCTTTATTGGGCCTGCGCAGTTATGGCTGGCATTTTGTTGGTTCTGATATCGACCCGGCGGCTATCCAATCGGCAAACGCCATCATCTCATCCAACAAGAATACAGTGGGTAAGATTGAAGCCCGCTTGCAGCCAAAGTCGGCCGATATTTTCAACGGTATCATCAAACCCGGCGAGTTTTTCGACGCCACCATTTGCAACCCGCCATTCCATGCATCGCTAAAAGAAGCACAAGCCGGTACACTTACCAAATGGCGCAACCTGGGCAAAGAACAAAAGAAAGACATGCTGAACTTCGGCGGACAGAAAGCGGAACTTTGGACTGCCGGCGGCGAAACTGCCTTTATCAACAGGATGATAGAGCAAAGCGCGCAAATACCCGACAGCTGTTTTTGGTTCACTACTTTGGTATCCAAAAAAGACTCATTAGAGGCTATTTATCGTACGTTACATTGGTTCAAGGCGGTGGATGTGAAAACCATCAGCATGTCGCAAGGGCAAAAGGTGAGCCGTATAGTAGCCTGGACTTTTTTAGATGAAGCCAAACAGCAAGATTGGAAAGCCAAACGGTGGGTTGCAGCTAAAGACTAAGCCTCGTTTTCGGCCTGGTAAATGATGATTTCTTTGCCAATCATGTTCACTTCGGCATCCGTTTCAAACGTTGGGGTCTCGGTTTCGTGGTCAAGCTTTATCCATTGTTGCTCGGTGTCTTTTTGTATCTTAACATATTCAATACCATCTTTAAAAATGGTATACATGTCATCCTCTTCCGGGAAAACTGAATAAGTAATCGGGCCTATCTCGATATCGAATGGTTCTTGCATGGGTTCTAAACTATCCTGCAAAGGTAAAAATACTTTGTCAATTCCGTTCAGCAGGGTCGGGTATACTGCCTCCTGTCCTGTTTGCCTTCACCAGTATTTTGATGGTGATCGGGTATTTGTTAGATAGTTGGAACAAAGCATTAAGCACATTGGCTGGTGCCGAAGTATTGACAACAGGCGTGGTGGCGTTGATGTCGGCATTAAAACGGTGTCCGTCGTTGCCGATAGTAAGGTATGAACCTGGGATATAGCCCATATAGTTGCTGCCTTTGATTAGGAAAGGCGATATAAAGATATGGTCGTACCAGGAGCTTGCGCCGCCATTGGTTCCGCAACTGTTGGGGTAGTTGGACAACTGCCGTGTAGAAGTAGTTAAATAAGAACAATAGGGTACGGGGTTATTGTCCCAATCTGCCGGATAGGTAAATACCTTGTCGGGATAAAACGGCGGGTCGCTCATCTGTGTCGTCGTGTCCGCTGCGCTGATGATGCTTTGATAGCCCGCTTCGGTAGTGTTATGCTGGTTACAATCGCCCATCACAATCAGGTTCGAGAAGTAAGCGAACCTTTTACGTAGAGCAGCCATTTCCCCGCTTTCCTGCGCGTCGCGGACCGCGTTTGGCGCACTGCCCGATTGGGTATGGTTCACCACCACATATAAATAAGTGGTATCGTGCGTAATGGCAAGGTTAGGGTCGTTATAGTATAGTTTGTACAGGTCGAAGTCGGATACGTTGGCGTACAAATTGAAGGTGCTCACATACGTCAGCTTCTGCTTGTTATAAAACAGCACGCTCATTTTGCTATCGGCAGATGTGTTTGTCGGGGTGCAATAGGCAAACTTATTGGGGAAAACCGCGTTCAATGCGTTGTTGGTTATTTCGGCAGCCAGGTTATATGGTGTGGGCTGCGTGGGGTCGAAGGCGTTCATCTTTTCGGCGCTGAACAGATCGGGTTGTACGTACTGCACAATGGTTTTTAAATACCCTTCCAAAGTAGCTACCGAGCCCTGGCATAAATCGCCAAAGTTGAGCACATTATAAGCCATTACGTTCAGGGTATCCAACTTGGCTACCGTATTGGGCAGGGGTGTAGTGCCGCCGCTATAAGGAGGCACTCCGGTGTTTACGGGTGGCGGTGTTACCGGAGGCGGTACAATTATAGGGCCTGTGCTGGTAGTCGTTGATTTTGAGCAGGAATAAACGACAGCTGCAGACAGTGCTACAAAAATGAACAGGTAGACCGGCTTTTTTTTCATCGTACAAAAGAACGACAAAAACCTCGTTGCTACCCGCTCAGGGAAATTTGATAACCCTTAGTTCACAAAAAATTAACACGTTATCTACTACCCGTGTTTCTTCTTCTTGTTCATTTTGGCCTTTTTGCTTGCGCTGATATTATAGGTCTTAGCGTTGCTGGCCTTTTTTTCGTGGAAAGCCTCGCCGCGCACCGGCTCGGTATTCTTCGGCATTGGCCTTTTCTTTACTTCTGCATCTTTCACATCCTTGCTCACGATCAGGTTCTCCGGCAATTCAGTTACCTGCATCTTCTTCCCTGTAGCTTGCTCTATCTTTCTTACATCGGCCAGTTCATGGTCGGTACTAAAAGTTAATACTTCCAAATCCTGCCCGTCCCTTTTTACAATGCGTTGTATAAAAGTTTCTTTCTCCACAGGCAGTTCAAAATGGATAATGGTATCGATGCGGTAAAGGTCGGTTGTTACCTGCAACTCGTTCGCCACGATCAGTATCGAATAAGCGTCCTGGTCCTTAAAATCGTCTATATGCTCAAACCCCGCCGACTCAAAAAAAATGGGCTTCAACAATGCCGCCTTTTTCTTTACCCCCTGAAACATGCTATTGTACAGCTTTTCGGCAGTTAAACGTGTATTTACGTACACCACCATTTTGTTTTTGGCAGCTTGTTCGCCCAAAAGAAGGTTAAGCAGGTTGATTTTGGTCTTGAAGTTCGGTACGGTGTACAACAACTGCTCGTAAACCTCTGCCTTAGCTTCGGTCAACTCTTCCACTTCAATAATCGCCGCGTCGTTCATAAACGGGTCTATCATCAGCTCCAGCTTGCTGTGCATCACCTCGGTAAACACTAAGTGCTGGCATTTGGTGATGCTGTTGGCTAATTCGTTCACAGGTAACTGCAAGCCTTGCTTTACAATGGCTTGCGCGTCATCCACCACAAACATCATGATCTTGTTCAGGTTCAAACCCAGTTTCAGGTATATGGCACGAGCCCTGTCGGGCGTAGCTACCACAATGTCGCAACCATCGGCCAAGGCATTCATCTGCGTTTCGGTCCCCGGCGTAGCATACAGGCTTACAATGCGTATGCTTTCGTTCTTGTTCAAACGATGGAACATCTCCGTAACCTCCAACACCCGTTCCTTATCGGGAACCAAAACCAAAGCCCTCGGTGCTTCCTCAACCCCATATTTTAAACGCATCAGCACACCGATGATATAGGCCGTAGTTTTACCACAGCCCTCAGGCCCAACGGCAATAATATCCTGTCCGCCTATCATCCGCGTCAACGTTTTTGCCTGTATCTCTTTAGGTGTTAAGTACCCGGCCTCGGTTACCGAGCGCACCAATTGCTTGTTCAGCTTTAATTTCTCTAACCACATTGCGGCAAAGGTACGGGTTTTTGAGTTGTGTGTTGTAGGTTACCTGTTGCGAGTGTTTGTCAAATTGCACCAACAGTTTTTGAAGAGATAAACAACCCATAACTCGCAGCCCGAAACTCCCAACTCAAAAACCCGTACCTTTGCCCCACAATGATAAAAGAAGCCCTCGCAAAACTCAACATAGCCGAACTGAACCAAATGCAGCACGCTGCGCTCAATGCCGACGTAAGTCGCGATATGGTACTCCTGTCGCCGACAGGTTCAGGCAAAACCTTGGGCTTTTTGCTCCCCGTTTTAAAAACCCTCGATCCGGCTGTTGCCGATGTGCAAGTACTCATCATGGTACCCTCGCGCGAACTGGCCTTGCAGATCGAACAAGTCTTCAAAACTATGGGTACCGGCTTCAAGATCAATTGCTGCTACGGCGGGCACGATACCAAGGTGGAACGCAACAACCTGTCGCAGCCGCCTGCTATTTTGGTGGGAACACCGGGCCGCATCGCCTATCATATCAAACGCTCAAACTTCAAGACCGACGCCATCAAAACCCTGGTGTTGGACGAGTTTGATAAAGCCCTCGAATTTGGCTTTGAGAACGATATGTCCTACATCATCCGCAATTTGGTCGGCCTCCAGCGCCGTATCCTCACCTCGGCCACCCAAATGGATAATATCCCCGCTTTCGCGGGAGTAAAGGCCCCGGTCGAGCTTAACTTCTTGAAACGCGATACCAGTGCCTCGGCCCTTCAACTCAAAGCGGTGATTACTGAGCCAGACGAAAAGCTGGAGACCCTGTTCAAACTCATCTGCACCATTGGTAGCAAGGTTACCTTGGTGTTCTGCAACCACCGCGATGCCGTCGATCGTATCTCCGAGTTATTGTGGGATATGCGCGTCATCCACGATGTATTCCATGGCGGTATGGAGCAGGAAGACCGCGAAAAGGCCCTCATCAAGTTCCGTAACGGCAGCAGCCGCTTGCTCATCACTACCGATTTGGCCTCGCGCGGCTTGGATATACCCGAGATCGAATACATCATCCACTATCAGGTACCGCACAATAAGGAGGCCTTTACCCACCGCAACGGCCGCACGGCGCGCATGCACGCCAAAGGCACGGCCTACCTGTTGTTGACGCCCGATGAACGCCCCGATTTTTTGGAGGCCAAATACGAACTCGAAACCCTGCCCGAAAGAACCAAGCTCCCCGAACCAACTCCCTGGGCAACTTTGTATATTGCAGCAGGTAAAAAGGACAAGGTGAACAAGGTAGACATTGTAGGCCTTCTGTTGCAAAAAGGCAAGCTCAACAAAGATGAACTTGGTCTCATTGAAGTGCTCGACTATTCGTCCTACGCTGCGGTTAACCGCAAACTGATCGCCGCGACTGTCGACCTCATCAAGAACGAGAAGATAAAGAACAAAAAAGTAAAGATCGATATTTCAAGATAACACCATGAGTAACAACGATATAATGAAGAAACTGCGCGTTGCGCTCCAGTTACGCGACGATGATATCGTCGAGATACTAAAGCTCGCCAATTTCAAGACCACCAAAGCCGAGCTTGGCGCGATATTCCGTGCCGAGGACCATCCCAATTTTAAGCCCTGCGGCGACCAGATCCTGCGCAACTTTCTGAACGGGCTCGTCATCCACCTGCGTGGCCCAAGACCCGAAAAATAAGCCATGCCCCAGTTTAACCGACCCGAAGTTTGGCAACGCGGCCCTGTACCGGGCATACCGCCGTTGTTACAGCCCGTGGCCCATGCTCTACTCGAAGCCCGCGAAGAGGTGACCATTATCATGGAAGGCTTCCCCGACGCCCGGCTTTGGGAAACACCGGCAAGCATGGCATCACCCGCCTTTCACCTCGAGCACATGGCCGGGGTAATTGACCGCCTGTTTACCTACGCCCGTGCCGAAGCCCTGACCGTCGATCAACTCCATTACCTCGCCAACGAAGGCAAAGCCTATCTCGACGACAACATCACCCCAAAACTCGTAGCCGCATTCTCGGCAAAGGTCGATTCCGCCATCGAGCAACTAAGCCATACCGACGAAGCAACCCTCACCGAACCACGCGGCATTGGCCGCCTCCAGGTACCCACCACACACCTCGGCCTCCTGTTCCACTGCGCCGAACACATCATGCGCCACACCGGCCAACTGCTCGTAACCGTACAAGTGATAAAAGACAAGTGGTAGGGGGGTAAAAGTAGGAAATTTAAAAGCCCCGTCTCTACACTATCCTATAAAAAGCTTTCAGCTTTATGCTTTAAGCTTCCCGCTCAAAAAGGGGGGTAAAAGTGGGAAATTTTTAAAGTCCTTATCACCGCTGTCTACTGCAACTGCTACTGCCACTCAAAAAATGGGGAAAGGTAAAATATTTTCATCCCTATCAACTCTCCAACTTTTTGACTTTTGACTTTTGACTTTTGACTTTTGACTTTTGACTTTTGACTTTTGACTTTTCAAAAGGGGGGGGTAAAAGTAAGATATTTTTCAAAGAACAAATCAGCCTAATCAAATCAATCAAATCCAATCAGCGGTCCCTACAATATAAGAAAAATTATTGAAACCCTGAAAAATAATTGAACTTAACTCCGACTTCCGACCTCAGTCCTCCGACATCATTTCTCTTTCTTATGCTCCGAAGTCGTATGGAACTCCACTTCCGGGAAATCGCGCTTCGCCAAATTGATCATAAAATCGTTATCAGCTAAAAACACCGGGTTGCCCTCTTTATCGGTGGCTATATTGTGCGCCCTGCGTTGCATAATCTCGCCCAGTTTCTTTTTATCTGTCGATGTTATCCAGCTCGAACGTTTAAAGGTCAGCAACCTGAACGCCGCCTTCGCCCCATACTCATGCTCCAACCTAAAGCTGATCACTTCAAACTGCAGTTCGCCCACAGTACCGATAATCTTGCGGTTACCCGGCTGCTGAACGAACAATTGCGCCACACCCTCTTCGGTGAGTTGCTGGATGCCTTTTTCCAGTTGTTTCGATTTTAGCGGGTCGCGGTTCTCCACCTCCTTAAATATCTCTGGCGAGAAGCTGGGTATGCCCTTAAACTGCAGTTTTTCACCTTCGGTCAGCGTATCGCCAATCTTAAAGTTGCCGCTGTCGTATAAACCAACCACGTCGCCGGGCCAGGCTTCTTCCACCAGGCTCTTCTCGTTGGCCATAAAGTCCATCGGGTTGCTAAATTTTAGCTTCTTGTCCAGGCGGGTATGGTAGTAAAACTTGTTGCGCTCAAACTTGCCGCTGCATATCCTCAAAAAGGCGATGCGGTCGCGGTGGTTCGGGTCCAAATTGGCATGTATCTTAAACACAAAACCGGTAAAAGGCTTTTCGGTAGCCAATACCACACGGCTTTCAGCATCACGACTTTTAGGGCTTGGCGCGATGTTGACAAACGTATCCAACAACTCCCGTATCCCAAAGTTATTAATGGCACTTCCGAAAAATACCGGGGCTAACAAGCCCTCCAAATACATTTCTTTATCCAGTTCGCCATAAACACCACCAATCAGTTCCAGGTCGTCTTTAAGGTCGGTAAGTTCCTTTGGTTTCAGGTGCTTGGCCAGTTCCTCATCATCCAGGTCTTTCACCTTGATAACGGGCTCTGTTATTTTGTTCTTGTCCGGGTTGAACAGGTTTAACTGCTGCTCGTAAATATTATAAACGCCTTTAAACGTATAACCCTGACCGATAGGCCAGCTCAACGGACAAAGGCTGATGTTTAATTGTTTCTCAATATCGTCCAACAGGTCGAAAGCATCTTTCCCCTCACGGTCCATCTTGTTGATGAACACGATCACCGGCGTATTGCGCATCCGGCAAACGCTCATCAGCTTAAGGGTCTGCTCTTCTACGCCTTTCACACTGTCCACCACCAAAATAACACTGTCCACCGCCGATAGCGTGCGGTAGGTATCCTCGGCAAAATCCTTGTGGCCCGGGGTGTCTAATATGTTGATGCGCTTGCCTTTATACTCAAAACCCATTACGGATGTAGCCACCGAAATACCACGCTGCTTCTCGATCTCCATAAAGTCCGACGTGTTGCTTTGGTTGGCTTTGTTGCGTTTTACGGCCCCGGCGGTATTGATGGCGCCCCCAAACAGCAAAAACTTTTCGGTTAAAGTGGTTTTACCCGCATCGGGGTGGCTAATAATGGCGAATGTTTTTCTTCTTTCTATTTCGGGGTAAACCATAAACGCGTTTGCGGAAGCTTATGCAGCCTGTTTTTAATAAGGGTGCAAAGATAATAATTTTGAGGGTGATTTCACCGATTCGAAAGTGATTACACCGATGCTTATACTTTGAAAAAATATTTACTTTTATTACGGGATATTTAAACCTTGTGATGAAAAGTATATTGGTCATTTTGTTAAGTTGTATTATACTAAAAGCCAACGCGCAAGAAGGCGTAAACTTCGATAACAAAATAACCAAACAACAAATTGCCGCCTGTAAAATACAAGAAATGGACGAGTATATCTATTACGTTGAGGATGGCAAATTAACAGGCGATAGCTTACTTTCTTCAAAAACTTGTTATAATAAGAACGGTGATGTAGTCTCTATCGCGCAAGTTAATACACTCTCATATTTTTGCAACTATAATGATAAAGGACAGTTAATCAAGGAAACGACGATTTATTCTGGTACCGACACTTCGGTTTGGGTTAATTCCTATAATAAAAAAGGGCAGGTAAGCAGGCAAACTTGCGAATCGCCCGACTCCACTAAAGGTGAATATCGTGAGTATAAATACGATAGCAAAGGGCATTGGATCAAAGAAAAATGGTATAAAAATACAGGCGTGCTTTACGGAACATCACGCCGTAGATATGTGTAAATCGTCAGCTGAAAGT
>NZ_CAITNG010000112.1 GCF_903893715.1 uncultured Mucilaginibacter sp. | reverse complement strand
GGGTGTATCATGAGCACGGTTTCGCGGGTTTGGTAAGTTGCCGATGCGTTGACTTCCCAATGGCCGGTTACCAGAATGCCGCCAAGCTGTTCGCTTAGGATATAGGGTTTTTTGACCAGTTCGATTTCGTAAATGGCGGGTGCGGACTCGAAAATACTGCCTTGAATGGTGGAGTTATAGGCTACATAGTTGATTGAAGGCTTGGCGAAGAAGAAGATTTCGGTTCGATTTGAGCCCATTTTACGGGCCGAAACGGAACTGGTTGTGATGGCTGAGTTATAGAGTTGGTTAAGGCGGCCAAAACGGGCGGTGAAACCAAGACCGGCGCCATCAATGCCGGTACCCAGGTCGAGATAACTATTGGCCGAAATGTCGAAACCATGGGTACGGGCAATGAGCCGGTTGTATTGGGCGGATAGGTTGAGCTCGTAGTCGTTAGCAATCTGGTATTGCCAGCCACCGGGCTGGTAAAAGTCGAAGACTTTGTGTATCAAGTCCTGCACCTGTTGCCCGTACGAATTGGGCCCTACTACGGCTACCTGAGCCTCGAGCCGCAGGTTGCTTTCGTTTTTGTACAGCAGGTTGATGGATGTACTGAAATAGGTGTAACCGGCGAAGGGCCTGTCGATATAAGCAGGCCCGGGGACATAGGCTGATTGCGGTGTGTAGATACGCTGGCCGAGCTCAAAACCCAGTACCTTGTTTTGTATAGATGAGCTATCGTTTACGGTAAGCGCATGCCTGAAGAAGAAGAAGTTGCCGGCGGTGTAGTACCTGTCGGACCCCTGGCCTAAAAAGCCGTCGTTATCGGCTTCGTAGCCGGCTTCGTTTTTGTAGGTTTTGCTTTGGGCGGAAAGGTTCAACGCGCAGCACAAAGCCACAATCGTCATCAGAAAGGTATGTTTAGTCAATTTACCGGGTATAAGATGGAGGCTCAAAAACGGGTAAATTAGTTACGCATATTGATGTACTGCAGGGGCTGGCCAAAATCGTCGGAACGGCAAAGGCTGATAACGGCCTGCAAGTCGTCTATCTTTTTGGCGGTAACGCGCACCTGGTCGTCCATAATTGAGGCCTGTACTTTGAGGTTGCTGTCTTTGATCTTTTTAACGATCTTTTTGGCGGCCTCTTTATCGATGCCTTCTTTGATCTTGATCTCCTTGCGGAGCATATTGCCGGAGGCGTATTGTTCTTCGCCAAAGTCGAGCGCTTTAGGGTCGAGGGATTGCTTAACCATACGGCCGATAATGGAGTCCTGAATGGCTTTGAGGCGCATATCGTCTTCGGTAACAATCGTGATGGTATTGGACTTTTTATCCAGTTCTACGGTGCTTTTTGAGTCGTTGAAATCATAGCGGTTCAAAATCTCCTTTTTGGCGTTATTGATGGCGTTATCTAAGGTTTGCGCGTCAATTTTGCTGACAATATCAAATGATGGCATAACGGGGTTTATAATTCGGCGGTAAACTTACCTAATTATTCTTTATAGTGTAATGCCTATAAGAATAATCGTTCATCCAATGTTAATAATATAATATGGCAATAAGTTGAAATGATTACCTTTATGTATAAAATTGAACTATTGTAAACAGATTATGAAAAGCGATACTAAAAAAAGCGCTAAAAAGGTGCTTGAAACCAGCATTACTGAGAAATTTATGCAAGCCCTTACCGAACTTGGGCATGATGCCACCAAATTAAAGCGCGAGGTTAAAAAGGCGAGCAAATTTGTGGCAAAAAAAATAGAGCGCAAGCTTAAAGTTGTAAAACAGGTTGTTGAAGCAAAAATGGATTCGGCCCCTGTTAAACAAGCAGTTAAAAAAGCAGAGAAGCCAACAGCGAGTAAAAAGGTTGTCGCAAAAAAAACGGAGCAAGTACAAAAGGTGATAGCTAAAGCCTCCAAGGTAGCCGAAAAGAAAATATCCAAGCCTGTAGCCAAGGTCAAAAAAACAGTGCCGGTGGAAACTGAGGTTATAAAAGAAGCTGTAAAAAGCATTGCAACCCCTAAACCTAAACAAGTAAGAACTACTGTGCCCAAACCGCCCGCTCAAGCTAAAACAACAAAAACCGAAGCAAAAACAGTAAAAAAGCCTTAAAAACGTGAATTATTTGCCAAAGTGTTAACATATTCTTAACAAATAAATGAGCAGTTTTGTAGGCCCGGTCGCAACCGTCCGGGACTTTTCTATTATATGGACCTAAAACGTATTCCGCTAATAAACAGGGAAATCAGCTGGCTTTATTTTAACGATAGGGTTTTGCAGGAAGCTGCCGACCCAACGGTGCCTTTAATAGACCGTATTAAGTTTTTGGCCATATTTTCATCCAATCTTGATGAATTTTACAGGGTACGCGTAGCTACCTTAAGCCGCCTCAGTAGCTTGAACGAAAAAGCCAAGCAGGTTTTTGGTTATAACCCAAAGAAGTTGTTGGGCCAGATCAGGAACCTCGTTGTAAAACAGGAGCGGAAGTTCAATAACCTGTACGAAAACATCATCGTTAAGCAACTCGCCGAAGAGAAAATATTTATATTGAACGACAAACAACTAAACGTTTCGCGTGGCGGCTTTGTTAAAGAATACTTTAGAGACAATATTTTATCGATGTTAGTGCCGGTAATGTTGAACGATAACGAACCTTTACCAGAATTGCGCGATCGGGGTATCTATTTTTTTGTAAAGCTTACCAAAAATAAGAAGACACGCCTTGCCTTGATCGAGATTCCCGAAAATGTAAAGCGTTTCCTGGTACTCCCGCAAACCAACGACCTTAAATTTATTATTTTGGTGGATGATATCATCCGCTACTGCCTCGAAGATATCTTCTTTATTTTCGACCACGACAGTATCGAAGCCTATTCGATACAATTAACCCGCGATGCAGAACTGGATCTGGATAAAGAGGTAAGCGATAAGTTTATCGAGTCGTTATCGCGTAGCCTTTTAAAACGAAAAAAGGGTAAACCCATGCGTCTGTTGTACGACACTGAAATGTCGATGGATATGCTGGCATACCTTGTAACTAAAATGGGCGTCAATTCCGAAAGCCTGATACCTGGGAACCGATACCACAACTTCAAGGATTTTATCGCATTCCCTAACGTTGGCAGGGCCGAATTAGAATACCCAAAATACGACTTTTTGCCAGTACCGGGCCTCTCCTTCAATAAAAGTATATTGGCTCAGATTGACAAAAAAGACTTCCTGATCAGCACCCCATACCAATCGTTCGACTATATTATCCACTTTTTACGCGAAGCAGCGATAGATCCTAAGGTAAAGGAGATCAGCGTAACACTTTATCGTTTGGCAAGTAATTCGCGTGTGGTGCATGCGCTCATCAATGCCGCGAAAAACGGGAAAAAGGTCAACTGTTTGGTAGAGTTAAAGGCACGTTTCGATGAGCAGGCCAATATCACCTGGAGCCGCCGTCTGGCCGAAGAAGGTGTCAACGTCATTTACGGCATTTCGGGCTTCAAAGTACATTCAAAAATAGTGCTGGTTTCGCGTACTGAGCAACGGAAAACGATGTACTATGCCTGTTTGTCCACCGGCAATTTTAACGAGAAAACAGCATCTTTATACGCCGACCATAGCTTGCTTACAGCAGATAAACGCATCACAACCGATTTGGTACAGGTATTTAAGGCCCTTACCAAAAATACCGTGCCTCAAGACCTTAAAAGCCTTATTGTATCGCCCGTCGATTCAAGACCCGCTTATTTTCGGATGATTGATAACGAGATAAAGAATGCCAAGGCCAAAAAGCCGGCTTATATGATTTTGAAGATGAACAGCCTCGCCGACGAGCAAATGATAGCCAGATTATATCAGGCCAGCAACGCCGGGGTCAAGATTCAACTGATCGTCCGGGGAATGTGTTGCCTTGTGGGTGGTATGAAAGGCTACAGCGAGAACATCGAGGTCATCAGTATCGTCGATAAATACCTTGAGCATGCCCGTGTACACATATTTTGTAATGGCGGCAAAGAAGTAATGTATCTTACATCTGCCGACTTCTTAACCCGTAACCTTGATCATCGGGTGGAAGTGGGTTTCCCCGTTTACGATGAACATTTGCGCAAAGAGGTGCGCGACATTATTGACATCCAACTGCAAGACAATACCAAGGCCCGCGAAATCAATGGCCAAAACAACAACAAGTACGTTAAGACCAAGAGCAAAATCCCTTATCGCGCTCAGATCGACATTTACAATTACCTGAAATACAAAAACTAAACACTTTGAGATACGCTGCAATTGATATAGGCTCCAACGCGGTACGGTTATTAATAGCCGATATTGTTGAAAACGAACAAACCATTTCGTTTAAAAAGAACACCCTTATCAGGGTACCGCTGCGTTTGGGCGACGACGCCTTTTTGGATCAGTATATTTCCGAAAAGAAGGCTGCTGATCTCATTAAAACCATGCAGGCCTTCCGCAACTTGATGGACGTATACAAAGTTACCGACTATATGGCTTACGCCACATCGGCTATGCGCGAGGCTAAAAACGGGCCTGAGTTGGTCGAGAGGATTAAAGTAGATGCCAATATCAATCTCGAAATCGTTCACGGCCAAAAAGAAGCCAATATCATTTACGCCAGCCATATCGAGCAAAACCTCGATAAGAACAAGAACTACCTTTATATCGATGTTGGCGGTGGCAGTACCGAGCTTTCTGTGTTTTCGGCTGGTAAAATAGTGGCCTCCGCATCCTTCAATGTAGGTGCTGTACGTATACTCGACAACCAGGACAAAGAAGAAACCTGGACTGACATGCACGACTTTGTTCGTGAGCATACCCGTGGCTTTAAATCGGTGATGGCCATCGGCACAGGCGGTAACATCAACAAGCTGTTCAGACTGTCGCAGGAAAAAGATGGCGTACCCCTAACATTTGCCAAGTTGAAGGCCTTATACAACTACCTCAGTTCGTTCTCGCTTAAAGATCGTATCAACGTATTGGGCCTAAATCAGGATCGTGCCGACGTCATCATTCCCGCTTGCGAAATTTACATTAGCGTGATGAAATGGGCAGCGATCAAGAGCATTTATGTACCAAAAGTAGGCCTGGTCGATGGTATTGTGCAAACCCTAATTGATAAAAACCTTGCCAAAAGCATCCAGTAGGCGATTGATAGTCAAAGTCTGACGAAAAATTTTTCTTAACAATTGCTTTATAATTTAATAATCTGTATATATATTTGTTCGCCCCGTTAAAAGGGCATGTTTTTCATAGGTAGATGTAGGGTCGGATACTAGTATTCGACCCTTTTTTTATGCCCGCTTTTACCGTAGCTTTGCCTCCTCATTGCTGATATGAAAAGAAAGATAGTCATTGCTGTTACAGGTGCCAGCGGAGCCATTTACGCTAAACTATTGTTGGATACCCTGCAAAAGCTCGATACCCAAATTGCCGAAATAGGGGTGGTGATGAGCGACAACGCCCGTCAGGTTTGGCAGCTTGAACTCGGTAACGAAGCCTACAATAGCTACCCCTTTACTTTTTACGATAAGAACGACTTTATGGCGCCTTTCGCCTCGGGCTCGGCCAAATACGATACCATGGTGATTGTTCCCTGCTCTATGGGCACCCTCGGCCGTATCGCCTCGGGTATCTCTAACGACCTCACCACCCGTGCCGCCGATGTCATCCTTAAAGAGCGCCGTAAGCTTATCCTCGTGGCCCGCGATATGCCCTTCAGCTTGATCCACATCCGCAATATGCAAACCATTACCGAAGCAGGCGGTATCATCTGTCCGGCCGTTCCTTCTTTCTATAGCAAGCCGCAAACCATTGAAGATGTGGCATTTACTGTAGTAAACCGCATCGTCGACCTCATAGGCCTCGATAACGACACCTACCGATGGGGGGGGAAATAGTAGGAAATTCTATAAAGTCTTTAGTCCTTGTTCATTGCTCTTTATTCCTTGCTCCGACAAAGGCGGGGGGTAAAAGTAAGATATTTTCATCCCTCTCAACTCTCCAACTTTTGACTTTTGACTTTTGACTTTTGACTTTTTCAAAAGGGGGGGGGTAAAAGTAGGATATTTATCCATCCCAAAATGTTGTAGTCCTGAGCTTTTGGAAGGACAACCGGGAAGCCTACCCGCCATACAATGACCTAATCACTTAATGAACCAATGACCAACCAGGGGGGAAAAAGTAAGACTTTTTTCACGCCTTGCGCTTTGCTCTTTGCGCCTCGCGCGCCACACACAAATATAAACAATTTAGCGCGAAATAACACCTTGATTGTTCAAAAACGCCATGTTTTGTAAAGAGCAGCAATCCTTAATTCAGCGGCGTCATCACCTCAACATCCGCTAAGGTTGCACCTTGTTTTACATCAGCCGACGCCGGTTTTTTCGTCCTTATTTTCACTTTTTGCATGGCCATGTAACGTGGTGCATTAGCCTTTCTTAAACCCTCGGCCAATAGCGTATAATGCGCCACCATGCTGTTGGCTTCTTTCAATTTACCTGTTTGATCATAAAGTGCGGCCAATTGTTTTTCAGCTACAATTTGCTGTGGAACATTGTACTCGTATTTACACAATACAATAGCTTCCTGCAGGTCTTTTTGCGCGAGGTCATAATCCTTTATCACAGTCTTCACCGCCGCCAGTTCCAGCAACGAACTGATGATATGCGGTACGTCACGCGCGTCGCGCGATATACAGGCCGACTGCAAAATATACCATTTGGCCTCTGTAAACTTGTTCTGCAGCACATAAGCCTGTCCCAAACGGTCAAAATCATTGCGTATGGCCAGGGTGTCGTTAAATTTCTTATCTGTCTGTATGGCTTTCAATACACAATCGCTGGCTTTAGCGGCATCAGACATGCTGATGACCCTTGTTTTTTGCTGCCCGAATTGTATCAGCGAATCCGCCGTATTGATATACAGCTCAGCTTGTGCGCAGATATGCTGAACAGAATCCTGTTTCCTTTGCAGCGAATCAATGTTTTGCGCAAAGCCGGCGGACAGGATGCTGACTATAGCGAGTATGGTAAAGTATATTTTTTTCATGAGCCTGTTGCAAAGTGGGTTATCAACAATGCTTTGCCCTTGGAATGTTGCAAATAGTATGCCCGGATTGTTTTTTAAATTCTCGCAAAGCCGCATAAGGCGCTAAGAATGTGGCTAAACTTTGCGTCTTCGCGACTTTGCGCGAATAAATCTTCACTTAATTACATTGCGTATAGATGCTACCTATTTGTAGAATGAGGACGATGCTGCAACACTCATAAATGCCCCATCGGGGCTACCTGTTTGTAGAAAAACAATGAAAGCAAAAATTGCCCCGTAGGGGCTACCCAATTTGGACTGATTTGATTTTTTTGTAAATTTTAAATAACAAGATTTAAGAACTTGGATAGGATTGTATTAGAAGTAGATGATGTTGTAGGAAAAGCGTATCGTAACTTTAATCCTGAAAAGAAACAGCAATTTAGTCAGGCGATTAGCTTATTGATAAAAAAGGCCATTAACGATGCGAACTTCGATGAGTACTCAAAATTTTTAGATGACATTGGTAACGAAGCTGCAAAAAATGGCTTGACTCCTGAGATATTGGAAGCATTATCGGCATCTGATGACTGAACCAGTTAATGCTTTTTCAATTTCAATGAATCCGGGTGTACAATTGAATAATCTAATGTCGCTTCATCTTTTATTGGCGTTATAAATTGTGTTTCGTGTACAATATATCCGCTTGCGTCAGGTTCAATTATATACACCACATAATCACCATCATATTTTTTATCTGTTACTTGTTTTGCTTTTTTTATAAGCTCAACAAGACTAATCAGATGAAACTTGTTTAATTGTTCCCGAGTAATAATTTGGCCCTGCATGGGTAGCCTGTAAAATAAAGTCGGCTCGCGTCCATATTCAAGGCAAGGGCACTCTATGGCAAAACACTTAAATGGCCCCTCGATTCCAATATTCCACATTCGGGCATTTTCGGGTGTTCCTGCCGTGTCAATCAAGCAATAGATATAGTCGGTCTTTTTTGACGTTTGGGCATTTACGGTAGTCGAAAAAATGAGTAGGCTAATCGATAAAACCAATAATTTATTCATTTCTACTTTAATTGTCGATACCTATTGAACAGGGGTAAGGTCTTCTTTTAAATAAAACGTTATTGTTGCGAGGTCATTTTTTTGAAGTTTAAATTTCGGAAGCTTTATAGGATAAAAACCCATAGCCATACAATCAATTTTAATTGAATTTTTAGGTATAACCCTTAAAACCATTGACGATTTAAAAGAATCATTTTGTAGAAACAATCCGTTAACTACTAAGCCGTATGCAACATATTCCTGATTTAAAGCATCAAAAACTTTTACCTTTATTATTGCACCATTATACAAATTACTAGTGTCAACTTTCGAATAGGTAATTGCATATTGTTTTGTTGATTTGGCTTGTGCGAATGTTTTGAATGAATGGCAAAACAATGCTAATATGATTATATATTTCATTATAAGTTAGTTACCACATCCACCAATAGTACCCTGTTGAACACCCGGATTATTACTTAAGTCATACCCACCCTCCTGCACGGAAAGAAAATTATTTATACGGTCCTGTTCCGTTTGGGTCAGAGAAGTAAATGCACTTGTTGATGTAAGCCCAGCCCAGCAAAGGTCGTTATAAAAAGTTAAAGGTAATCCATAACCCTTACTATCTCCATATGTTTTTAAAGTTGTTGCCATATCCGATATAAAGCTTGTTACCATTAAATTGAGCTGGTGCAACTAATTGGGATTAAATAAAAGTATCCGTACCTGATAACCTAATTCTATTGGATGGCATAATATTTTAAACACACTTTTTCAATAAATCATTGTTGTAAGTCTTCCATCATAAAGCTGTTAAATTTGCCCTTATCAAAATAAAATACATTAATGCTACCACTATTAAAAATTATCCTGACTGCATCATTCTTAACCGTTATCGGATCATGTTTAGGTCGGTCGCTAACTTTGTAATTATATAGCCCGGGCCTCAAAACCCCAACAACATAGTTTACTTTGTCTCTAGGTCCCACGGAGAGTTGCACTTTTTCCCATCCGCCTTTCATCGACAGGAATACCCATACTTCGAACTCCTTAGCTTTGTTAGTTAGCAAAACAACATAGTCTGCTTTTTGGTCGCCATTAAAATCGCCGCTTGCAAAATAGGCCAAACTATTATTCGATTGATAGTCATCAAAAGTCTTTTTGTCCCACAGATTTGTCGACGGGAAGTACCAGCCTGGTAAATAAGTCTTTATGTATTTTATTATTTTTTTTGGAACAACTTTCTGGTAAATAACTGATTTGTATTTTGGAATGGTATCTGTCGATTTGGCTTGTATAAATGATTCTATTGAAAAACATAATAATACCCCAATTACTGTATTTTTCATAAAAGATTCAATAAAAAATTATTTTACGGGTCTTTGACAGTAATGTTATTTTTGGGGTCAATTAACTCACCATTCTTATATCTAAAGCGGCAAATAAACTTCCCCTGAGCCCAAAAGTAATTATATATCAAATCATTGTCAAAGGAATATCTGTCAATAATTCTTTTGTTTTTTCTGATATTTTCAATATTCGTTTGGCTGGACTTTTTGTAAAAGGTGATGTAATAATTGGCATATTTTTTTAATACTGAGTCTTTGTGTGTATTTACAAAGTCATCTACAGTCTTTACCGATATACTATCTTCGGTAAAATTCTCTATTAGATAGCATTCCTGTTTACTGATTGATATTTTACCTGAAACAGAACTTGTGTCTATTGATGTTAATAAAGGCACATGTGTAAAAATTAATTTCTGGGCATGGCCCGAACAACCCGAAAGCAAAAAGCAAATAAGAAGACAATAGCGGAAATTCATCATTTTGATTTAAATATATATTCTTAAATAGAATTACTCAATTTAATTGGCCAGAAATAATTTTTTTAACATGGACTATCGTTTCAAATGGGACATAACCTCTTACATGTTGTAATAACCACCAGTCAGCAAAGCCTCGATGATAACTTTGATATGTTGTAGCATCGTTTTTGTCCAAGCCAAAATGATCATGTATTGTTATTGTTACATTAGCACTCCAGGAGGCTCCAGAA
This sequence comes from uncultured Mucilaginibacter sp., assembly GCF_903893715.1. Classification (GTDB taxonomy): domain Bacteria; phylum Bacteroidota; class Bacteroidia; order Sphingobacteriales; family Sphingobacteriaceae; genus Mucilaginibacter. The sequence goes on along the minus strand of NZ_CAITNG010000112.1, from coordinate 120,860 downwards.
ATCGTAAAACTGTCCAATTGAATTTCTGTATACTCTGTATCATTGATGAGTATCTGCAAGCCATGAAATTTATTATAAAGTCCATCAAATTTTGGCCGATTGGTCAAAACTATTGTTCCTACACTATTTATATTGCCACCATTATTTCCTAATAAAGTATTTAAAGTTGCACCAAATTCCTTTACAAAGTTAATTAGTGCGGCACTTTGATTTACACGTTGGTTCAAAATTGGATCTTCGAATTGATTACCTGTTTTGTCCCTAAATTTCTGTGTCATTTTATCCCCTACTACTTGCAAACCGTTATCAAAAACAGTGAAGAGATGAAGTAAGCTTGTCATCTTCTGAAATAATTGGTCATCGCTGGCATTGTTATCAGTTAGATCAATACCCTGCGTATCCCCATTTGTGCCATAGGTCATGTCTTCTGTATTGTTTCTGTTAATTGTGTGTGCTATTTGAATTGGGCTATTTGAAGGTAATAATGGATTTGATAAGTCGGTTACTGTTATTCCGTTATCAATTATAAGGTCATCTGGCGAGTCAATTGGAGAATCACCATTTTGAAAAGGGTAGTTCGGATCGTAATTATTAGATGTGCCATTTCCACCACCACCTGGTATAGCATATGGGTTCCATGTAGGTTTGTTAGTATCACTTGCGCTTGGCCCGTTATCTGAACTATAACCATTGTAACCGTTCAAATAGTCGAGGTAGACTGCATCGTAATAAGCACCGCCGTCACTGCTACCTGCGTCGCCGCCGCCATCACCACACCAACCGCCCCATAAAAAATCGCACCATGAGCTGATATATGCATCGGGATAATTACCTGGAACATTTAAAAACCAACCAACGGCATTAATTACATCTACAATTGCATTATAAATGGCATTAAATATATCTGCCAGCGTATTTATTTTTGCTTTTGTTGATTGCGTATTCGAACTTGATGGGACAACTGGAAAATTACCTTTTCCTTTTACATAGCTTTTTGTAAGCATCTGGTAATGACCTGAATCCGACTGCATGTTCCACTCAACAAGCTTTCCAGTCCAAATTTTATTTTCTCCGTTTTCTTTTGTAGCGTCATCGGGCACAAAGTTCAATAACACAGCCGTTACGCTGTCGGCGCGAACAGAGTTTTTAAAAAAAATATAATGCAGGTGGGTGGTTCGGATTAAATCCAGTTAACTTAGTAACGCTTGACGATGTACCAACACCTTGTGTTTTTGCACTATTATTGTTTAAACCAACATTTGTAATCGATAAAATAGGAACAGTTACCACTGGAACGCCTCCTATAGTTGTCTGCCGGGCTTTAGTCCAATCGGGGGTAAAATAAGCACCTGCCGGATTGTTTGTAAACCATGCTTTTATAACTGCATTTGAAATCAAAGGTGCATTATTTCCCACTTCTTGGGACGCTGTGTTTGAATTCTTTTTACAGCTATTTACAGCAAAACAAATAACCATAAAGAATAAAATGCACGCCGTTTTAGCAAATCGGCTTTTAGGATAAAATTTTTTCATAAGGAGAGTGGTTTAATTGCCTACAAGATAACCCCTATAAATCAAGTTTCCTATCCGTGAAAACACCGTATTTATATCCGTGTTTTCACCTACTTTTCGGTCATTTTTTAGATAATCCATCATAAAATAGGTTCTCACCACATTCCATTCCCCTCAAAACAAAAATTCCCTATCTTTGCGGCTGATTAAAATGAACAAAAAAGTCGCTTTTTATACGCTGGGCTGCAAGCTCAACTATTCGGAAACTTCCACCATTGGACGCCTCTTTAACAAGGCCGGTTTCGATACCGTGGACTTTACCGACGCGCCCGATGTATATGTCATCAACACCTGCTCGGTTACCGATAATGCCGATAAAAAGTGCCGCCGCGTGGTAAAAGAAGCGCTCAAAATATCACCAAACGCTTATATCACCATTGTTGGCTGCTATGCGCAGCTCAAACCAAAGGAGATTTCGGAAATTGAGGGGGTCGACATGGTATTGGGTGCCGCCGAAAAGTTCAACATCGTAGAGCATATTACCGACCTCACCAAAAAGCCAAAAGCATTGGTGTTGAATGGCCCGGTAAGCGAGGTGAACGAGTTTGTGGCATCCTATTCCGTTGGCGACCGTACCCGCACTTTTCTCAAGGTTCAGGATGGCTGCGATTATTCCTGCACCTTTTGCACCATCCCCCTGGCACGTGGCAGCAGCCGCAGCGATACCATTGAGGCTGTTGTGCAGCAGGCCCGCGAAGTTGCCCTTTCGGGAGTAAAAGAAATTGTGCTCACCGGCGTAAACCTCGGCGATTTTGGCATTCGCGATGGTAAACGCGAGGATAAATTTTTCGACCTGGTAAAAGCTTTGGACGAGGTAGAAGGCATCAACCGCATCCGCATTTCCTCTATCGAACCGAATTTATTGACCGACGAAATCATCGAATTTGTCGCGCAAAGCAAAATATTCGTGCCCCATTTCCATATCCCGCTGCAATCAGGTTCTGATAAGATATTGGGCCTGATGCGCCGCCGTTACCGCCGCGATTTATATGTGGACAGAGTGGCCAAAATAAAACAATTGATGCCGCATTGCTGCATCGGGGTGGATGTCATCGTCGGTTTTCCAGGCGAAACACGTGAAGATTTTATCGATACCTATAACTTTTTGAACGACCTGGATATATCATACCTGCACGTATTCACCTATTCCGAACGCGAAAATACCATCGCCGCCGAACTGCCCGGCACGGTTCCCGGTTCCACCCGTGCAGAGCGGAGCAAAATGCTGCATATCCTGTCCGACAAAAAACGCAGGGCCTTTTATGAGACACAGTTAGGCGCCGATGCCGAAATACTCTTCGAAACCGACATAAAAGATGGCTACATGCACGGTTTTACCCGCAACTACGTTAAAGTAAAAACCAAATACGACCCCGTGTTGGTACGCGAAATAAAGCACGCGCACTTAACCGCGATTTCATTTGATGGTGATGTTGAAATAACAGAAATGCAGGAAACATTGGTACATTAATTTTTATATTAGCCGCATAATCAACACCTATGTTCCCTACCATATCCGAGCTTTTAAAATACCTTTTCGGGATTGATATTCCGTTGCCTGTGCAAACTTTTGGCTTTTTTGTCGCTATAGCTTTTATCGGTGCTTATTGGGCCTTTGAGCAGGAGTTTAAAAGAAAAGAAGCGTTGGGTTATATACATTCGTTTACCAAACAAGTTACGGTAGGTAAACCGGTGTCTATAGCCGATTTGATATTGAATAGTGTTTTTGGCTTTTTGATAGGCTTTAAGTTGGTCGTCATCGTTTTGAATTACCGTAGTTTTGTTGATGATCCTCAAGGCTTTCTGGTTTCTTTCAAAGGTAATCCCATTGGGGGCGTTTTAATGGCTGGCTTATTTGCGTATTGGGCTTATATCGAAAAAAATAAGGAATTGGAAAAATATCCTGAGACCAAAACTATGGAAGTCTCAGTTCATCCTTACGAAATAATGGGTAGCATTTTATTATGGGCTGCTGTAGCCGGTTTTGCAGGTGCTAAACTATTTAATGCCCTCGAAAATTGGGGGCAATTTATGGCTGACCCAATAGATATGCTATTTGATATAAAAAGCGGTTTAACTTTTTATGGGGGATTAATATGTGGCGGAGCTGCAGTCTTATACATAGCTAATAAGCATGGAATAAAGCCACTAACTATGTTAGATATAGGTGGTCCGGGCATGATGCTTTCGTACGCGTTGGGGCGCATTGGCTGCCAAATGAGCGGCGATGGCGATTGGGGTATCCCCAATACCGCGCCAAAACCGGGCTGGTTAAGCTGGGCACCCGATTGGATGTGGTCGTTTAAATTTCCGCATAATGTGAATGGCGAAGGTGTGCCTATTCCCGGTTGTTTCGATCAGTCAGGTAAAATCGGCAAATTCTGTTACGAGCTAAAAGTAGGGGTGTTCCCAACTTCGTTTTACGAGATGATAGTTTGTTTATTACTTTTCGTCTTTTTATGGAGCATCCGTAAAAAAATAAAATATGTGGGCCTCATGTTCGGTATATACCTCATGCTTACCGGCCTCGAACGCTTTTTTATCGAACTGATACGCGTAAACACCAAATACCATGTGGCAGGCATCGCCTTTACCCAGGCCGAATTGATTTCTATTATCCTGTTTTTCAGCGGTATCGGCCTGTCAGCCTATGCCTTGCGTCATAAAAACATCCCAACACCACCCACTGCATGACGGAAACAGCCGCTCCCGCATCAGGACGCAAAACATTGCTTAAGGAGGTATTGAGGTTTATCCTTTCGGCAGGCATCGGCTTCGTAGTTGATGTTGCTGCCTATTATATTTTATACCATAACCTGCTCCAGCAAAAAAGCTACGATATTTGGGGTTATACGGTTAAAAATAGTACGCTTTCGTTAGCCATATCCTTCTTTTTGGGTGTGTTGGTCAATTTTGTCATCACTAAGTTCTTTGTGTTTTCCAAATCAGAATCATCGCCCTCAAAACAATTCTTGAGGTTTATTGCTGTCGCGATAGTAGGCTTTTACGCTAACCTGGGTATGCTCAAGGTAATGATCAATTATTGTCACCTCGATCCGCCGGTTGCACGTCCCGCTGCAGCACTCAGCCTGTTTTTCGCCAGTTTTTTTGTTCATAAATTTTTCTCGTTCAGTTTATCGTTAAGACATCATGCACCTACCCGACATCGCGCAGCAAGTAATTGAACTATCAAAACAAGTAGGCGGTTTTATCCGCCGGGAGCGTATGAAATTCAACAGCGACGCGGTTGAATACAAAGGCGTAAACGATATGGTGTCCTATGTCGACAAAGAAGCCGAGATACAAATTGTTGCCGCTCTCCAAAAAATACTTCCCGAAGCCGGTTTCATCACCGAAGAAAAAACCATCAACAAAACCGGCGAACGCTACACCTGGATCATCGACCCCTTGGATGGTACCACCAATTTTATCCACGGTTTGCCGGTTTACTCAGTAAGCATTGCTTTACAGGAGTACGATGAATTGGTTTTAGGCGTAGTATATGAAATAAATCAGGACGAATGCTTTTACGCCTGGAAAGACGCGCCCGCTTACCTTAACGGGAAGGAAATAAAAGTAACCAATACCCCAACCGTGGCGGGTACACTCGTGGCCACAGGATTCCCATACTACAATTTCGAAAAACAGGAAGCTTACATCGGCTTGTTTACCGAACTGATGCGTAATTGCCACGGCTTGCGCCGTTTAGGCTCAGCCGCCGTCGATCTGGCCTATACCGCCTGTGGCCGTTTTGATGCCTATTACGAGTATAACCTCAACTCTTATGATATGGCGGCGGGTATTGTCATCGTGCGCCAGGCAGGCGGCCATGTATGCAATTTCTCCGGCGGCACCGACCTATTCAACACCCGCGAGGTAGTGGCCACCAACGGTAAAATAACCGATGAGTTTTTAGGTTTGATCGCCAAATATTTTTCCTAAATCTTATCGCAAAATTTAAGGCTTCGTGTCTTTGTGCCTTCGTGGCGACAACTATTGGTAACGTTTCTGTTTTATTTACGCTTTAATAAAGCTTTTACATATTTTTACCATTGTAAACATCGCCATGCCAAAAACTAAACTTAGGGTATTTTTTTTTCTCGTCCCGGCTGCTGTAATGCTTATCTCCTGGGGCAAATTCGGGCACGAACATATCAATCGCGCTACCGTAATGGCCTTGCCCATGCCCATACAAACCTTTTACTACAACCATATCGATTATATCACCCAGGAATCCAACGAGCCGGATATCCGCAAATACACCATGAGCGACACGGCCGAGTACCCGCGCCATTTCATCCACTTGGAGGCATTGGGCAATTTGGATACCGTGCCTAAATCGCCCGCGGCAGCATTAAAACAATACGACCGCAAGTTCTTTATCCGCCATGGCATGTTGCCCTGGGCAATTGAGGATATGATGGCAAAACTGACCGACGCCTTTAAACGCAAACACAAAACCGATATCCTCTTCCTCTCTGCCGATCTGGCCCATTACATTGGCGATGCTTATATGCCCTTGCACGTTTCCATAAACCATAATGGCACTTTAACCAATGCCAAAGGCGCGCACTCCCTTTTCGAGTCGCAATTGCCCGAAGTGTTTGGCGAAACTTATAACTACAACGTTGGCAGCAAGGTAAAATATGTTACCGACGTCCAAGCTGAAACCTGGCGCATCCTGTTAGCAAGCTTAAAATCGGCCGATACCCTGTTAAGGGTGGATCGCGACTTGATGAAAAACCTGCCTCAAGACAAAATATATGTGCTCGACGCTGCTGGCAACATTAAAACCAACGAGTATAACGAACCCATACATACGTACGGTTACTGCAAACTATACCATGATGGCCTGAAAGGAATGGTCGAAAGGCAATTGCGTGCCGCGATAGCCACCTCTGCCAGCTTTTGGTATACGGCATGGGTAAATGCTGGCAAACCCGACCTGAGCGATATCGACAAAAAAGAACTGACTACCCGCAACGCGCCTTCGTTAGCACAGGAGCGTGCCTTATACAAAAAAGGTAAACTGTTTGGCCTTAAAGCCGACAAAGAATTTTGATTTTTAAACAAATGAGCATCAAAAACCATATTCTGCTTTTAGCTGTTGCGATAGGCCTCTTTTCGTGCCAAACCAAGCAGAGCGCCAATGCACAAACGGTTAACAATACTTCCGAAAGGATTGGTTACGACGATAGCGCCCTATACAACAAGGCCGCGCCGTACATTATGCCTTATAACCGCATCATCAATCCGGCCGGTACCACCATCGCCTTCGGCGATACCAAATACGAAAACCACAGCCTCGATTGTAAATTGGTGCCCGGTCAAAATGTGCTGGCGGTAGAAGACCGCTACGGCATCACCATGATCAACACCAAAACCAAGGACGAGATTACCCATCTTTCCTTTAATGAAGAAAAACGGTTTAAAGGTCTGATGAGCACCTTCTCAGGTATACAGGTGGTACAGCAATACGGCAAAACAAATATTTTCTGGAGCGCCGCCAACCCTAATACCCACGAATCCTTTGTGATGATGGTAAACTGGGACGGCGAACACCTTTTTTTTAAAAAACAGATTGCCTTTAAACCCGAAGGCGATTCGCCGCTGGCCCTGCCAAACGAACTTGCAGTAACCGAAGAAAATGGCACTGATTTTCTGTACGTGGTACTCAATGGCAACAACCAACTCGTAAAACTCGACCTCAATACCGAAAAAGTAATATGGAAATCGCCCACGGGCGTAGCACCTTACGGCTTAACTTTATTCAATGGCAAAGCGTACGTAACAAACTGGGGCGGTACCAACCCAACCGATACCATTACCCACGAAACCGCTGGCGTACCTTATGGACATGCCATCATCAACCACGCTACAGGCGCTATTAGCCAGGGTAGTGTTTCGGTGTTTGATACCCATACCGGTAGTTTCATTAAAGAAATTACTGTCGGCCTGCACCCCAACGCCATTATCCCCAGTCCTGATAAGCACTTTTTATACGTAGCCAATGGCAACAGCGATAATATTTCCGTTATCGATGTCGCCAAAATGGGCATGGTCGATTCCATCAGCGTCAAACTCGACCTGAACGACAAAGGCTTCATCGGCGATTCGCCCAATGCGCTGGCAACGAGTCCTCTGGGTACTATTTTATACGTAGCCAATGGTTTGGACAATGCCATTGCGGTCATCAAACTCGGCCCTGCCGATGCCACCCTTGGCAAAGACGTCACTACCATTGCAGGCTTTGTGCCCACCGAGGCTTACCCCGGCGGCATAGTTACCGATGGCACCAGCCTTTTTATTACCAATTTGGAGGGCGAAGGCGCAAGGGTGGTGAGCAACCGCATCGTTGATGAGCAAAACGCCGGTGCCAAAGCCAAAGGCGTGCCCGGTGTGGATGCCTTTAACGCGCACCATCAGGACGCTACGGTAACCATCGTACCATTGCCAACCCAGGGTGCGGATTATAGCACCTATACCAAAAACGTCCGCGATCTTAACCTGCTCTTCCGCGAAGATATCGCCCGCAAAATGCCCCGCCGCAACGTGGAGCCAAAACCCGTGCCCGAAAGGATAGGGGAGCCATCGGTGTTTAAACATGTCATCTACATCGTAAAAGAAAACCGTACGTACGACCAAATTTTGGGGGATATGCCCGGCGGTAACGGCAGCAAACAACTTTGCATATACGGCGATAGCGTTACCCCTAACCAACACCAATTGGCGAAGGATTTTGTATTGCTCGATAACTATTACGCGTCAGGCAAATCATCCGCCGAAGGCCATCAATGGACCGATCAGGCCATGGTGAACGATTATGTAGAGAAAAACGTAAGGGCTTGGTTCCGCAGCTATCCGCACGTACAAACTGATGCTATGGTTTACGATAAACAAGGCTTTATCTGGAACAACGCCCTCGATCATGGTAAAACCGTGCGCATATACGGCGAAACCGCAACTCCAAGTTTTGACCCGAAATTGGGCTGGACCGATATTTACCAGCTGTATAAAGAAGGTAAACCTTTCAGCTTTACAAATTATACGACCATTTCGCGGGTGAGGCCCATATTAAGCCCTACCTATCCCGGTTATGATAACCATGCCATAAATGACCAGATACGCGCCGATGCCTTCATCAAAGAACTGAAAGAAGCCGAAAGCAAACCCGGGGATACCTGGCCGCAATTAATGGAACTGGCCCTCCCTGCCGACCATACCGGGGGCATGAGTCCGCGTTTACCAACGCCACGTGCCATGGTTGCCGATAACGACCTTGCAGTTGGCCGTATCATCGAAGCCGTTGCACACAGCCGTTTTTATGCCAATACGGTCATTTTTATTACCGAAGACGATTCGCAGGATGGTTGGGACCATGTTTCGGCCTACCGAACCACGGGTTTTGTTATCAGCAAATACTCACGCCTGCAGCGCGAAGTGCACACCAATTATAACCAAACCAGTATGGTACGTACCATCGAGCAGATATTGGGTATCCCGCCCATGAACATGATCGATGCCACGGCTTTACCCATGTTCGATTGCTTTAAAAGCACAGCCGACGACTATGCCTATACCCATTTACCAAACCGTATACCTCTGGACGAAATGAACAAACGCCTTTCGGCACTAAAAGGTATGGGCCTATATTATGCCAAAATTTCGCTCAGGCCCGAATATAGCCACATTGATGGCGGTAACGACGACCTCATGAACCGTATGTTATGGTACGCCGCCAAAGGCAAAAAGCCATATCCCGGCAAGGACAGCAATGGTAAAAAGGATGGGGATTAATATGAAGACGGTTTATGTCATACTGGCCGGCTTTTTATTTACCACAAGCACTCATGCCCAATACATCGATATCCCATATAATACCGACCCGATATTGCCATCTAAACGGATAGTAGCCAACCTCATCGCCACCGAAAAAGAATACGCGGTGGTATTTGGCAACAAAGGTGTAAAAGATTCGGTTTTGATATGGACAAAGCAGTATGCCTACAGCCCGGCGCATCAACTGGTAAGCTGGGAGTTGAAAACCGAAGGCAGCAAAACCAAAATATCCCGAAAGTACTATTACGATCAATATAATACCCTGGTAAAGTATGTCGATATCACCTCAAAGTCGGATTTAACCGGCGGGAAAAAGGATTCGTTGATCTACCAGTTGCAGTATGATACGTTGGGAAATACCAGGTTTATTTTCAGGTACAGTAAGGATACCACGAATTTGCAGACCACACAGTTGATGTATAACTCCAAAAAACAACTGATCAGCACAATGCACAAGCTGACCGATGATGATTATTTGACCGATAAGGCCATGATCTATAACGAAAACGGCGACCTGTCGGGTCTATATTACATGGATGTAAATGGCAGCGAGATCGCGTCCTATTCATTTGATTATGATTACCCGGCCAAAAAGCGGATGGTGTTTAAAGCCGGTAAAAAACTGTATGAAGTTTACACCTACAACGTAAACAAGGATTGCATCAAAAAAGAACATTTTAATGATGTGGCTTATGCCGATATCAAAAATGCCGTTCCGCTCGAAACGACCAAATATTATTATGACGATAATGGCCTGTTAGGAAACGAAGTAACCTATGTAGGTGGTACGCTTACATCGTTTATAAAGCATATTTATTCAAAATAATTTTAAGAAGTATGAAATCATCCATTACAAGAACCTGTGCGGTACTTTTTGTTGCTTTTGTATGCTTTGGATTTGCACCACTTAAAAGTCAACTTAAAAGTTTTTTGGGTGTTAGATATGATCGGGTTTTGGCTTATTCGTTTGAAAGTAATCCGGAAGGGTCGCCTCCAGTGATCGATTCCAAAGGACAGCCGACAAAATACGTAAAAAAATATATGGCATTGGCTCAATCGGATATTGATTATTTGGATAAGATACTCAGCTCTCCTAAAACTTATGGTGAAGCTCCGGCATCTTGTTTCGAACCAGCATTGGCGTTAGTATATTTTAAAAACAATAAACCCGTAATCCAAATAGATATATGTTTTGAATGTAATCATCTTTACAGCACAGTACCCATTAAGGCAAGCCGGATTAAATGGGTGCATGATGATAATGGAAAAAGGATATACCCTTTAGACGGTTTTAGCAAAAAGGGTGGAGATGCCCTTTATGCTTTTTTTAAAAAGCTGAGATACGTTAAATGATACATCATTCGAGATAATCTATCTTTTTATAAATATATGGGATTTCCTAATAATGGGATAGTATGCCCCATCGGGGCTACCTGTTTGTAGAAAAATATTGAAAGTGAAAATTGCCCCGTAGGGGCTACCCATTTTGAACATTAATACCCATCCCTGCATTAAAACAACAAAAAGCCTACGTGTTTTGTAGTCTTTTTATAAATTTGGGCAATTTTACAGCATACATTGATAAAGCCCATACTCGTTATAAAATTCGGCACAGCATCCATCACCACCAAAAGCGGCGATTTGGATGAATTGGTGATGCAGGATATTGCTCGCCAGGTTGCCCTCATCCACAACCACTATCACATCGTGATGGTATCATCAGGAGCGGTTGCCGCCGGTAAAAAATTATTGAAGAATTATACCGGCACCATCAGCGAGCGTAAAGCCGCTGCCGCCATCGGTAACCCGCTTTTGCTTAACAAATACGCGCAATACTTTGAGCCTTACGGCATCTACATTGCGCAGAGCCTTTGCGAACGTCAGCATTTTAGCAACCGCAACCAGTTTTTACAGCTCAAAAAAACCTACGAGGACCTTTGGGCAAACGGTATCATCCCTATCGCCAACGAAAATGATGTGGTAAGCAACCTGGAACTCAAGTTTTCGGACAACGACGAGCTGGCGACATTAATTGCGGTAGGTTTCGGCGCGTCTGTACTATTGTTCAGCACATGGGTGCCCGGCGTGCTCGATAAGGATGGTAAAGTAATACCCGAGATAAAGGTAATCGATAAAAAGGCACTCGCATTGGCCAATAAAGAGAAGTCGGCCTTAGGTTTGGGCGGTATGATATCCAAGCTTACATTCGCGCGTTTGGCTACCCGCATGGGCATTAAAGTGGTGATTTTCGGCATCCGTACTACCGACGGGATACTCAACGCCATAAAAGAACAAACGGGCACGCTCTGCTATCCGCAGGATTGCGCCATGCCGGCCCGAAAAAAATGGCTGGCCAGCGGCAGTTTGGTTACCGGCAGCCTGCAAATAGATGCCGGCGCTTATAAAGCCCTGCAAAATGGTCATAGTCTGTTGGCGGTAGGGGTAAAGGCCATAATCGATAAATTTGAGTCGGGTGAAGTGTTCGAGATATTGGATGAAGAAAAAATTACAGTCGCTGTAGGCAGGGCCAAAGTATCGTCGGATGACTTGGCCGCGAATTTAAAAACGCCCAAGCTCACCATTGCCAATGCCGATGATATCGTACTGATCTGAGAACATGGAAAACATACTACCCATATTGCAACAAGCCAAACAGGCCACACGGTCTATCGGGCAATTAACGGATGCTAAAAAGCGGGCCTTATTGCAGCGCCTGGCTGTGGTTATTGTTGAACATACCGGCCGGATTATTGTCGAAAACAAAAAGGACCTCGACCGCATGCCCGATACTGACCCCAAAAAGGACAGGTTATTACTGGACGAGGGTAGGATAGAAGACCTGGCATCGAGCCTGAACGAAATTGCTGCACTGCCCGACCCAACGGGTAAACTATTGTTGGAAAACACCACTGCCAATGGCTTGCATATCCAAAAAAAGACAGTGGCGCTGGGTGTAGTAGGAGTGATATACGAATCTCGCCCCAATGTAACCATCGATGTCGCTGCGTTGTGCATCCGCTCGGGTAATGTGTGCGTGCTGCGCGGCGGCAGCGATGCCCTGCATACCAATATGGTGTTGGTTAACCTGATACATGATGTTTTAAAGGAATTTGGTTTAGATACTGCCATCATACAGCTGTTGCCTGTCGACCGCAAGTTCATCATCGAGATGCTGGAGGCTGTAAAATATATCGACATCATCATCCCGCGTGGTTCGCAGCAATTGATTGAATACGTGCGCCAAAACTCAAAAGTACCCACCATCGAAACCGGGGCCGGCGTTTGTCATACTTATGTGGAACAAACTGCCGACCTGCAAATGGCCGCCGCAATTGTGGTGAACGCCAAAGTATCGCGCCCCTCGGTTTGCAATGCACTGGATACCATTTTGGTAGATAGCGCCATCGCCAACGAACTGCTCACCCTTGCGGCTCCCGGTCTGTTGGCTTACGATGTAGAGATATTTGCTGATGAAGTGAGTTACACCATCCTGCAACAACTCCATTACCCATACCTGCAGCACGCAACCGAAGAAGATTTTGGTCGCGAGTTCCTCGATTTTAAATGTTCCGTTAAAGTGGTAGATGGTTATGACGAAGCGGTAAACCACATCGCCGGGTATTCATCCAAACACTCCGAAGCTATCATATCCAAAGACCCTGAACTTTGCGAACGCTTTTTAAATGAAGTGGATGCCGCTGCCGTGTATACCAACGCCTCAACCCGCTTTACCGATGGGGGACAGTTCGGGCTTGGCGCCGAGATCGGCATATCCACCCAAAAACTCCATGCCCGCGGCCCCTTCGCGCTCGAAAAACTGGTTACTGAAAAGTGGTATGTAACCGGTAATGGGCAAATCAGGTAAATTCAATCCACTGTATTACAATTAATTGAGTGAAATTATAAAAAATAATTTGCAGAAATATATTCTCGTATTATATTTGTCGACTAATTCTATAGAATTTATGTACAATTATATTTTTACTTCGATGTCCATGTGCAAAATGCAGTCCCCAACTGCCTGCTGTTGTTGCTGATACAACACCCTTCACAAATTAATTCATCAGCATTTTTTATCTACAATCTAAATTTAATCCATGACCATTTCTACAAAGATTTTTAAAACCGCAATACTTTTCTTTGCCCTTTTACCGGCATTGAGTTATGCGCAGCTCAACGGTTCGTACCTGTTGAGCGGCCAGGTTAACGACGATAAAGGCCAACCCCTGCCCGGCGCCACCGTTACCATAAAAGGCACAACCAATGGTACCTCAACCGACCAGCAAGGGCACTTTTCCATTACTACCAACGCTAAATTTCCGTTCACTTTGGTTTTTAACGAAATAGGGTATTCGCCGCAGGAGTTCCTCATTAAAAACGCCAACAGCAAACTGGCGGTACAGCTCACCACGCAATCCCTACTCATAAACGAGGTGGTGGTTACCGCTTCACGCAGGGAAGAAAAACTCCTGAAGTCGCCGGTGGCTATCGATAAGCTCGATATCAGGGCACTCAAGGAATCGCCAGCACCAACCTTTTACGAAGCCCTGGGCAATGTTAAAGGCGTGCAAATGACCACTTCGAGTTTAACCTTGCAGGTACCTAACACACGAGGCTTTAACAGCCCCAACAACTTCAGGTTTATGCAGCTGGTGGATGGTATAGATATGCAATCGGCAACGCTTGGTGTACCGCTCGGTAATGCCATTGGCCCCACCGAACTGGATATACAAAGCATCGAGATCACACCCGGTGCCGCAGCGGCGCTTTACGGCACCAACGCCATTAGTGGTTTAGCTAACTTAACGACCAAAAGTCCGTTTACTTACCAGGGATTAAGTTTTTACCAGCGCGTAGGCATTAACCATACCGACGGTATCGACGAACCGCCAAGCGGCCTCACCGAAACCGCCATCCGGTATGCCAAAGCCTTTAACAACAAATTCGCGTTCAAGATCAATGCCAGCTATTTGCAGGGGGTTGATTGGCGCTCAAATACGCAGCAGGATCAAAACCCCAATAACTTAAAAACAGCCAACCCGCTCTATCCCGAACTCAACAACGATAACGCGGCCTACGATGGCTGGAACAAATATGGCGACGATGCCCTTTCGGGGAGTAATACTGTAACCATTAAAGGCATCGTGATCAATGGGGTGGCAAGGGCGCCGCTCACCGTGGCGCGTACCGGCTATAACGAAGTCGATTTGGTTGATCCCAAAGTTTCCAACGTAAAATTGGATGCAACGCTTGCCTATAAACTCGGCAAAACCACCGAACTATCCTACGGTTACCGTTTTGGTTTGATGGACGGTGTTTTTCAGCGCGGCAATAAAATAGAGCTGAATGGTGCCACCGTGCAAAACCATAAGATTGAACTGAAAGGTAAGAACTTTTTAGTACGGGGATATGTATCCCTCGAAAATACAGGTAACTCGTTCAATGTAAAACCACTGGCCGATAACCTCGACCTTAACCATGCCAGTAATACCGCATGGGCTGCAACTTATAAAAGTGCGCTCACCACCTTTGCCAATAACAATGGTGGGTCGTTAACTTCGGCAAACTTTGCCGCCGCTACCGATTTTGCCCGCGCCGCCGCCGATGCCGGCCGTGTATTGCCCGGTACCGATGCCTTTAACCAGTTGCGAAGCACCATTATAGGTATCAACAACTGGGACATCAAATCGAGTTTGATACCAACTGCGCCAGTTACCGGTGGTGCTGCGCTCATCCAGCAAAGCCGCATGTATAACGGCGAGGCCCAGTGGGATTTGAGCGATAAGGTAAAAATATTCGACCTGTTGGTGGGCGGCGATGTGCGCGTTTACCAGATCATCCCCGACGGCAACAACTTTGTCGACTTTAGCCGATCTATCGCCGATAGAAATACAGCATTACCCGATGGTAGTTTTGGTGCCGATGTTTACTATAAAAAATTTGGTTCGTTTGCCCAGATCACCAAAACCGTTTTCGATGATAAGCTAAAACTATTTGGCTCGCTCCGTTGGGATTACAACCCTTATTTCGATCCTAAATTCACCCCGCGTTTGGCCGCCGTTTATTCGCCGAACGAAAACAATAACTTCCGGTTTACCTACCAGTTGGGTTACCGCTTCCCGTCGCTGTTCGAAGCGCTGTCTTACGTAAACAACGGTCGTGTAAAACGGGTAGGTAGCCTGCCTTTTATCGACGAAGGCCTTGGCTATCTCGAGAACAGCTATACACAAGCCTCGGTAGCCACGTTTAACGCCGCCGCAGCAGCCCAGGGCAGTACCGATGCCGCCGCGTTGGCCAACCGCAACTTGCTACAGGTAGCCAACCTGCCGCCCGCAAGGCCCGAGCAGATCACCTCTTACGAAATAGGCTACAAAGGCGTATTGGTTGATAACAAGGTGTTTTTAGATGTGGATGCCTATACCAACCAATATAACGGATTTTTAGGCCAGATACAGGTGTATGTACCCAATGGTACCACCGTGGGTACCGATGCGGCTGTGGAAGCCATGCTCGACGCCAATCGCGATCCTACAACGGCCACCTCCACCAACTCGGCCAGTTTAGGCCAAAGTCGCTACCGCGTGTATACCAACGCTAAGAATGTTTACAACGCTTATGGTTCATCGGCGGGGCTGACCTATAATTTCTATAAAAAATATACCGTATCAGGAAATGCGAGCTTTAACAAAATGGTAGGTCAAAATGCCGACAATATCTTCATCACCGGTTTTAATACCCCGCAATGGACAACCAACCTGTCCTTCGGCAATCGCGAGGTGGTAAAAAACCTGGGCTTTAATATTGTGTACAAATGGCAGCAAGCCTACGTATGGCAAAGCCAGTTGGTCATCACAGGCAACGTACCTGCGGTGAGCACCTTTGATGCACAGGTTACCCTGAAAGTACCGGCCTATAAAGCCAGCTTTAAAGTGGGCGCATCTGATATATTCAACAACCGCTACATACAGTATGCCGGCGGCCCAACTATTGGCGGCCTGTACTATGCCTCTGTTACATTGGACGGCCTGTTAAGCGGAAGCAGTAAATAGTTTTGTTTTTTAAGTATAGTTTGATTTAAGCGGATGGGTGTGGTTACCTGTCCGCTTTTTTTGCTTAGAAATATTTAACTTTAGTTAAGTTTGTTTCAAGATTGAATGAAAAAAAGTTTTTTTACCGGTTTAGTGTTTTTCGTATTGATGATTGGTAGTTGTACGTCCAAAACCAACGATGATAAAGTCATTATAGGACAACCATTGGCTGGTACAGAGAAAGATGATGATTGGGGCAGGGATTTCAAATTTCACATTAGAAAAATCCTTAAATCAGATTCCTATATATCCTATCAGGTGGACACCTTATATCATGACAAAAAAATAGGATTACAGATAGATATACCAAAGAAAAACACGGCAAAAAATGGTTTAGGAGAGGGTATTGTATTAAAAACTTTAGGCCCAATTAGCGATACTTTTTTGATAGAACTATCAAAGGCATATGGCATTAAAGTAAGCTCGAACCAAAAGTTTGTGAAATCAATTAAAGTAAGTTTTGCCGACCTTAACAAGTTCGCTAAAACTGTATCCAGAGCACCAATTGAAAATCCGAGGGAGAAAACTTACAAACTTTTTTTTGAAGACGATAAAGAATCAGACGATGGGGAGGCCGAATTATTTATCGTTGTTTCTGAAAAAGATAATTCAATCGCGATAAATGAAAAAGATGAAGATTACCGACCATTAATCGTAAAATATCTTAGTCAAAAGTAATCTGACAATTTTTTTCCCCTTTAGGGGTTAGGAGCCTACATCTCCCTCGCACTCTCCTCAACCTTCAATTTTAGGTTCTCTTTAAAATCGATAAGGTTTTGAACGATGCTTTCATCCGCTGTCGATAATATCTGCGCGGCCAATATGCCGGCGTTCTTTGCTGCATTGAGCGCTACGGTAGCCACGGGTATGCCATTGGGCATTTGGAGTATGGACAATACCGAATCCCAGCCATCGATGGAGTTGCTCGATTTGATGGGTACACCGATAACCGGTAAATAAGTAAGCGAGGCCACCATGCCCGGCAAATGCGCCGCGCCGCCTGCACCTGCAATGATGACTTTCAGGCCACGCTCCGCAGCGGCACGGGCATAGGTAAACATACGGTCGGGTGTGCGGTGTGCCGATACCACGGTAATTTCGTATTCAACACCTAATTCCTTTAATACATCTGCAGCGTCCTGCATAACTGGCAAGTCCGATTTGCTGCCCATGATGATACCTACTTTTATTTTAGTCATTGTGTCATTGGTCATTAGTCATTGGTTGATTGGTTCATTTATTGCCGATAAATTTAATGTAGGCATTTAGTTTAAAATGAATTAGTTCGAGTTTAGTTATTAGATCGATGAACTGTTCCTCGGAAATTAACTTTCTTGCCTTAGATTTTATCAACCAACCTTTGGTTTCAATTAACGAGCCTCTGCTAAAATAGCAAAAGTTCTTATTTTCTTTATAGTGAAATCTGCCGAAGCCTTCAGCTATATTAGCTCCGATCGAGTCTGCCGACCTAACAATTTGTTTACCAACTGTGTCTTTTGCAAAATAATCCCATGTAATCACAAGCTCCCAAATTTCATTTGAAAACTGATCAGCAAGTTGGTAAACTTCCAAATCTTCAATGCGATTTATACTCATGAAATTTTTTTAAAAATATGACTAATGACCAATGACCAATGACTAATGACTAATGATCATGAAACAACTTTCAACGTTGCCTGCACAAACTTCGCCGTTTCAATCGCCTTTTCCCTATCTGCATCCACAATAGTAACGTGTCCCATTTTACGGAGCGGTTTGGTGAGCAACTTACCATATAAATGTACATAAACCCCGGCATGTTTCATTACTTCCTCCAAACCCTGGTATTGCGCGGGGCCTTCATAGCCGTCTTCGCCCAGCAGGTTTACCATAATGGCGTGGTTCAGGTTTTTGGTATCGCCTAAGGGCTGGTTAAATATGGCACGTAGATGCTGCTCAAATTGCGATACGGTATTGCCCTCAATGGTTTGGTGGCCGCTGTTGTGCGGGCGCGGGGCAACCTCGTTCACTAAGATATTGCCTTGCTTGTCCAAAAACATTTCCACCGCTAACAGGCCAACTATTTTTAAGCTTTCCGCGATTTTTTTGGCAATAGCTTCCGCCCGCACCTGTATATCAAAGTGCAGGGTAGAGGGCGAAATCAAAAACTCCACCAAATTGGCTTTTGGGTTAAACTCCATTTCCACTACCGGGAAGGTGCTGATGTCGCCATCATCGTTGCGGGCAACTATAACGGCTATTTCCTTTTCAAAATCCACCCATTCCTCAATCAGGCTGGGTTCTTTAAACGCATTGTCCAAATAGCTTTCGTCAATCACTTTATAAACCCCTTTGCCATCATAACCATCGCGGCGCAGCTTTTGGATATAGGGGAAGGGGATGTGGCTTTCTCGTAATTCTTCCGGACTTGATATGACCTGGAAAGGGGCCGTTGGGATATCGTTTTCCTTAAAAAACTGCTTTTGCAGACCCTTATCCTGTATCAGGCGGATGATGCGGGACTGCGGGTACACCAAAACGCCTTCGCTTTCCAACTGGTCAAGTGCGTCAACATTCACCTTTTCTATTTCGATGGTGAGCATATCCACCGTTTTGCCAAACTTATAAACGGTTTCGTAATCGCCCAGCGACCCTACGGTAAACTCGTCGCATAATTTGCGGCATGGGGCCTCACGGTCGGGGTCCAATACCTTGATGTTCACATTGTAATTAATGGCCTGCTGAATGAGCATGCGGCCCAGTTGGCCGCCGCCTAATATGCCTAATTTAAGGTCTCCGTAAAACGCTTTCATTTGATGTTACAAGTTTAGCGCAAAATCTGCAAAAAGCATAAAGCATTTGCTTACCCTGATTTGTATTTTTTTTATCAAAATTCAAACCTTTTTAAAATATAATTGTCTAAACAACAATCCATTTCGCTACTTTTATACCCGTGGCACAGCAAAACCATATTATTGAAATACCGGCGCTATTGAACCATAGTATTAGCCGTCGACTGATTTTTGCAGTCGAAGGGCTTACTATTGAAAAATCTTTTGGTTTTAACGCGGTGAAGTTCATCCCGGCCGAAAACCTTGCCGCCATCAGGATGGGGGTGAACAACATCGGCATCACCTGGCTTAACGATAAATTCTTTTCTATCGGCAAGCAATATGTCATCGAGTTGAAATTGCATGATGACAGTATCGTAAAAATAAACCTGAATAGCCTGTACAACCTCAGGGTGCAAGATTACGACCTGGCTTGGGCCGATATGGTAAAACACTTGTACAGCTTTTATTTTTCGAGCCAGTTAAACTTGTATATCGAGTTGTTCCAGCTAAAACAAAGCTTCAACATAGCCGGGATAAACTTTTATCCTAATGGTATCAGCTGGGACAATCATATCATGCTCCGCTGGAACCAGGTATCGCTCAGCAATTACCAATCTTACTTTGTTATCCACCACCGCCAAAACGTACACATCAACAAAAGTTTTAACTTTTTGGACGTTTGGAACGCTCATATACTACAAGCCATGCTCAAATACGCCGTTGAGGATTACCAGCGCATGTTCAGTGAATAAAAAAGTCCGGGTTTTACTTTCTTTTTTTGAGAAAAAAGCAACCAAGCTATTGCCCATAACCTGTTGAGGATTAAATTTTTTACATTTTTTATATAAATTTAGACGGTTAATTAAACTAACGAGGCATTTTAACGTCTCATAATTAATTCCACACCTAAAGTATTGTTCATGAAAGCGCACTTTAAATTCTTATCAATAGTTTTAGCTGTTTTTGTATCTGGGATATTGTTGTCGTCGTTTTTAGCAGGTCCCCGCCTGGCATCAAAACCAACCACATTCCCTTATAAAAAAGCAGGACTGACCGAACGTCAGGCAGCAGCACACTTGCTCAACCGTTTCACTTTTGGAGAGAAGCCGGGAGAAATAGACGAGATGATGAGTATGGGCCTCGAAAATTGGTTTGAAAAACAATTGACGGCAAATGACCCGGATGACTCGTTAAAGACAATGTTGAGTAAGTTAGATGCCATTAATTTGACCAACGCGCAGGTTGAAGCCGAATATCCAAAGCCCGGCACGGTGTTAAGAATGGCTATAAAAGATGGCATCATTAGTAAGGATTCGGTAAAAGCCGACCAAAAACAATACCGCGACCAGTTATTGGCGTACATGCAAACCAAGGGCATGAAACCCCAGCAAGAGCTTTATCGCCAGTTTATCAATCAAAAAATATTAAGGGCTGCTTATAGCAATAACCAATTACAGGAAGTATTGACCAGCTTTTGGTTCAACCACTTTAACGTATCGGTCACCAAAAACGACTGTGCCTCATATATACCCGCATACGAACGCGATGTGATACGCCCCAATGTATTAGGCAAGTTCGACCAGTTACTGTTGGCCACGGCCAAATCGCCGGCCATGTTATACTATTTGGATAATTTCCAAAGTTCGGTACCTAATGCAGGAAATGGAAGGAATTTTCAGACAGCGCAGAATCCTAACCTAATGGCCAATCCGCAAGCTGCTAAATTTGTACAACAAGCACAACAGGCCCGCAAAAACCAAGGTATAAACGAGAATTACGCCCGCGAAGTAATGGAACTGCACACTTTAGGTGTTGATGGGGGCTATACCCAAAGCGACGTTACGCAAGCCGCGCGCGTACTCACCGGATGGGGCGTTTACCCGCTGGACGATAAAGGTGGCCTTGGCACGCTTGGTAAGAAAATAATAGGCGCTTATGGAGATAACAATTTAGCTAAAGCAGGTTTTGTACATGATGGGGATTTTCTCTTCAATATGAACAGACACGATAAAGCTACGGTAACTGTATTGGGTCATACTTTTGATGGTGCACAAGGCTACCAGGAAGGTGTAGACCTGCTCGAAATGTTGGCACATCACCCATCCACAGCTAAATTCATTACCAAAAAAATAGCCGTGCGTTTTGTAAGCGATACGCCGCCGCAAAGTTTATTGGATAAAATGGCTACATCTTTCACTGAGCACGACGGCGACATCAAACAGGTATTGATTACCATGGTGAGTTCGCCGGAGTTTTGGACAGCCGATGCTTTGCGCGAAAAGACCAAATCGCCGTTCGAGCTGGCCATCAGTTCGGTACGCGGCTTAAATGCCACCATCAGCGCGCCATTCCTGTTGAACGCGTGGATAACTAAAATGGGAGAAAAAATGTATTACTATCAGGCTCCGACAGGTTATCCTGATAAAGGCCAATATTGGATAAATACCGGCGCCCTGTTAAACCGTATGAACTTTGGTTTGGCATTAGCCTCGCAACGTATACCGGGTATAAAGTTTGATTTGGCGGCATTAAACAATCACCACGAACCCGAAAGCGCCCAAGCGGCACTGCTGACTTATGGTAAGATACTGATGCCGGAACGTAACCTGGACCAAACCATTGCACGCCTAACCCCCATGCTGAACGACCCTGACCTGCTCAAAAAAGTAGATGAGGCTGCCGGTAAAAACACACAGGCAGCACCGGCAGATATGAACGCCAACGACCCGATGAGCGATGCCGCGATGAACAAAGCAACCAAAGCGCGTGTGAACGGAAAAGGCGGACAAAATGCGCAAGCCCGTTTAGAATACGCTATGGAAGGTGCGCCCGGCAACAACACCATGCTATCGCAGGTGGTTGGGATATTGATTGGTTCGCCGGAGTACCAAAGGAGATAATTAACAGGAAGAATTACAACATTTATAAATATATTATCATGACATCGAGAAGAGGATTTTTAAAAGCAGGGGGACTGGCCTTATTCGGCATCAGTTTAATGGGCGGTATTCCATCGTTTATTGCCGAAGCGGCAGCCAGCGAAAAAAGGGTAGGTCCGTATAAAAAGAAAAAGATAATGGTTTGTATCTTTCAACGTGGTGCTATGGATGGCCTGATGGCGGTTACACCATTTACCGATACTTACCTGCAAGCCGCGAGGCCAACGCTGTTTATACCGGCCACTAAAGACGGCAACCGTAGCCCGCTAATCGATTTGGACGGTCGTTTTGGCCTGCACCCTTCAATGAGCGCTTTTGAGCCGCTCTTCCGTAGTAAACAACTGAGCATTGTTCATGGTATAGGATCGCCAAATAATACCCGTTCGCACTTTGATGCGCAGGATTATATGGAATCGGGCACACCATTCAATAAAGGCACTGCGAGTGGCTGGTTAAACCGCGCTGTAGGGCTTTTGGGCCACGATGCCGGTACCACCCCTTTCCAGGCAGTAAGTTTAACATCGGCTTTGCCACGTTCGTTTTATGGCGATAACCCGTCGGTAGCCATCAGCAACCTGCAGGATTTTGCCATCCAGATGCGCGGTAACCCAATGGGTGCCAACATGGCCGCAAAAAGCTTTGAAGATTTGTACGACCAAACATCATCCAATCTGTTAAAATCGACAGGCAAGGAAAGCTTTGATGCCATAAAAATGCTGCAAAAAGTTGATGTTAAAAACTACAAACCGGCAAACGGGGCGGTTTATCCAAACAGCGCCGTGGCAAACTCGTTAAAACAAATCGCCCAGCTCATAAAAATGGATGTAGGTTTGGAAGTTGCCTTTACCGAATCGGGCGGTTGGGATACACACTTTAACCAGGGATCGGATACCGGTATATTTGCACGTAACGTTGACGATTTGAGCAAGAGCATCGTGGCTTTCTGGACTGACCTTGGCCAATACCAGGACGATGTTACCCTGATGACCATGACCGAGTTTGGCCGTACCGTAAAACAAAACGGCACCGGCGGTACCGACCACGGCCGTGCAAGCTGTAACTTTATTTTAGGTAACGATGTGAACGGTGGTATCGTACATGGTAACGTAGCGCCTTTGGCTGTTGAGAATTTGGAAGATGGCCGCGACTTAGCGGTAACTACCGATTTCCGCGCTGTATTCAGCGAAGTTGCCGATAAACACCTGAAAATAAACAACGATAAAGTGCTGTTTCCTGAGTGGACTGGTAACCAAATCGGTGTGATGAGGGCATAACATCAATTCTATCATATATCTATGCAAAACCAAGGCCCCGATTTTCGGGGCCTTTTTGTTTTTGACTCACCCCGACTTCGTTACACTCGTCGACCCTCTCTTCGCTTCGCGCAAAGAGGGTAAAAAAACAAAAAATATTTTTTTCAAAACCCTCTTTCCGCCGCAGGCGAAGAGAGGGTGGTCGAGCGAAGCTACGACCGGGTGAGTCAATTATTGGCGTGAATCAGCATATCGGTCAGGCGTTTTCTCGGCCTGTCAGATCTTTAAAACCAAACAAGGTAATTGCAGCTAAAACAGCAATTGCGCTGAACAGGATAATGTTTTTAATTTTCATTATGACACTTATAATTGGTACGCAATATTATAAACATTAACTGATTAACGCAATTCGGTTAACAGAGCGGGTCAAACAATCATTTGGCGTCTTCCCAAAGCTCAATGCTGTTGCCTTCCGGGTCGAGGATGTGCACAAATTTGCCGTACTCATAAACAGCTATCTCATCAATAATGGTTACGCCGTCTTTTTTGAGCTGTTCTACCAAAGCTTCCAGATCTTCCACCCGGTAATTGATCATGAAATCTTTTTTCGAGGGCTCAAAATACTTGGTGTCGCTTTTAAAAGGGCTCCAAACGGTCGTTCCTTCCTTTTCAGGATTTTCAACTTCGCGCCATTTAAACATCGTACCCCAACTTTGAACCGGGAGGCCAAGGTTTTGCGCGTACCAATCTTTCATTTTTTGCGGGTCATCGCACTTAAAAAAGATGCCGCCAATACCTGTTACTTTTTTCATTTTATCTTATTTTAATAATTTTTACAATATCAAGCTGTTGCAACCTGTCCTTCGTCAGCTGCTTTCTTTTTTAATAACAGGGCAACTATGAGCGAGACGATCAAACCTGTTGGCACAATTTCAAGGTAAGTAAATAGTGTAAACCATATCGGGTTTTTGTATAAATCCTTCATCTGTGCAGCCTGCGCTACTTGCGCGCTGATATAGGCTGCAGATTTACCGCTTTGTTGCGCCTCTTTTATGATGTGCGCCGAATACTTATCCATAAAATCGGGGATGAAGAAGTTATAATCGATAGCCCAGGCCACAACATACATGGTGCACGCCACCAGCGAAATGAGCAAGCCCAATTGAAGCGCTTTGCCAAATGAGATAATACCGCCATTTTGCGTATCGCGATAGTTTTTGACGCCCACGTATACAAACGAAAGCGCCAATACCTGCGCGGTATAACCCACGAGCATACTGCCGTTATAATTACCGATCACATCGCATATTGCTACCGATGCAAGTGCAAAAGCTGATATGATTAAACCAGATATCAACCCATACTTAAATACGTTCTTTTTCATGTTCTTTGGTTTTTAATTTGGGTCAAAATTGTATGTTTAGTATTTCATTTCGGTCATACTTTAGGGTGAATTTAGCATTTAAAATGGTTTTCATACTTAAGTACTATGCCTTTAAGGGATAATACTTAGCCGCTTGGCTTTCTCCACCGCTTGTGTACGTCGCTCCACGTCCAGTTTGGCAAACACGTTTGACGAATGCGTTTTAATGGTATTGAGCGATACAAATAAACGTTCCGCTATCTCCTGATTGCTTAAACCTTCAGCCATTAACAGCAAAACGTCCAGTTCGCGTTTACTGATGCCTGTCTCATCCAACGCGGCTTCGTTTAAAACAAACGTACTATCGTTAACGCGCAATTCTTTTTCGACCGTTATAACAGTGGTTTTAGGCTTGCTGAGTTTAAGTGCCAGCCAAACACCCAGCCCGGTAAAAATAACAGCTATACAACCAGCGTACAGTTCTATGGTATGGTCTACAATAATAAACCGCCACTCCAGCCATTTCAATAAAAACAACAGTACTGCCAGCGCCACACCGTAAAGTATGGTTTGTTTATGTTTCGATATATAGCCAAAGGTCATTTGGTTTTAAAATTAACCTATTTTTTTAAAATGCCTAAGCGCAATTTTGTTATTGGAGCTGGTTGTGATTTTTACGATACTCCAGCGGCGACTGCCCAACAATGGCCTTAAAATGCCGGTTAAAGTTGGAGAAGTTTTTAAAACCGCTTTCCCAGCAAACAATGGCTACACTAAAATCGGTTTCCACCAATAGTTTGCAGGCCTGGTTAACACGTACCTCTAATAAAAACTCCGAGTAGCTCTTTTTTGTACGCTGGCGAAAATAGCGGCAGAAGGAGTGGGGCACCATATAGATAATTGCGGCTATTTCTTTTAGCGTGATTTCGCGGGTAAAGTTGTTGAGGGTATATTGGTAAATGCGGTTCAGGCGGTTCTCGTCGCTGCGGTTGATGCCCTTGGTTTTGAATTTAGCGATGGGGGTTTTATCGGCGCCTTCGGCAATAACGTTTAGTAACTGCATCAACAATATTATACGCCCGCTTTTACCGGCAGTGCCGATGTCGGCAATCAGTTTTTTTGCTTTTTCTTTGGTTTCGCCGGTAATGCTGATACCATACGCTGCAGCTTCGAGCAGGGTTTTGATATCCCGGTTTTCGGGGATGTTTAAAAACCCCGTCCCGAAAATGGCGGGCAAAAAATGTATGGAAACCGATTCTGCCTGTAATGCGGGGTTGTTTTTATAATATTTCTCATCATTTTTAAACAGGTGTGGCAGGCCCGGGCCAATCAGTATCAGGTCGTCTTTCTTAAAGGTATCTACGTTATCGCCAATAAAACGCGAGCCTGTACCGCGTATAATTAGGGTCAGTTCAATTTCGGAATGATAGTGCAACTGATTATAAAAATACGGGGCCACCTCGTGCTGTACGCTAAAGGAATATTCGCTGTCTGTGTCTACTTTATAAAGCTCTGCTTCCATAAGATATACTAAGATAACTGTTTTTAAACAAAAAAAACAAAATATAGGTTAAAATAGTATTAAAAGTAGTTAACTATCATTCAATCGATGCAAAAAAGCCACCCTACCTTTACACCGTAAACCAATTATCTGTAAAGCTTATATTATGAAAACCAATAAATTTATATTGAACCTGAACGAAGTCGGCATTAACGATATTGAAATAGTAGGCGGTAAAAACGCCTCGCTCGGCGAAATGCTGCAAAACCTGACCAACCTGGGCATCCGTATACCGGGCGGTTATGTTATCACCGTAGCGGCATACAAAGAGTTTATCGCCTATAATTTTTTGGAAGACCAGATCAAGTCCATTATCCGCTCATCCAACCTGGATAACCTGGACGAACTGCGGCTGTGCGGGCAAAAAGTGCGCCGCATGGTGGCCGCCGGTGTTTTCCCACAAAGTATTGTGGAAGACATCACAAACGCCTATACCCAATTATCGTTGACTTATAAGCGAGATAACGTAGATGTTGCCGTGCGCTCATCGGCAACGGCAGAAGACCTGCCCGATGCTTCTTTTGCCGGTCAGCAGGAAACCTTTTTGAACATTAGTGGTATTGACGGCTTACTGGAGGCGGTACGCAACTGCTTTGCCTCGTTGTTTACGGACCGCGCCATCAGCTATCGCGAAAGCTTTAAATACGACCACTTTGATATCGGCCTTTCGGTTTGCGTACAAAAAATGGTACGTTCGGACCTGGCCGCTTCGGGTGTGGCGTTCTCACTATGTACCGAAAGTGGTTTTAAAGACGCTGTTATCATCAATGGCTCTTACGGCCTGGGCGAACTCATCGTGCAAGGTTCCGTATCGCCGGATGAATTTATCGTGTTCAAACCAACTTTAAAACAAGGCTTCGATTCCATTATCGAGCGTAAACTGGGTGTGAAGGATAAAATGATGGTGTACGGCAATACCATCACCGAAAGGGTGAAAATTGTAAATACCGACAAAGCACAATTCGACAGTTTTTGCATCAGCGATGAGCAGGTGTTGCAGTTAGCGCATTGGGTGGTGATGATTGAAAGTTATTATACCGGCATAAAAGGCCACTGGTGCCCAATGGATGTGGAATGGGCGTTAGACGGCGCCACCGGCGAACTGTTCATTGTACAGGCGCGCCCTGAGACCATTCATTCCCGCAAGGAATACAATACCGTGGTTGAATACACCATTGACGATGCCAAAAGGCATGATAAACTGATATTGAAGGGCATTGCCGTTGGCGATAAGATCGCTACCGGCAATGTGAACATATTGGTAGCGCAGGGCAAGGACGATATTAGCCATATCGATTTTAAAAAAGGCGATGTGCTGGTTACCGATATGACCGACCCGGATTGGGAGCCCATTATGAAACAGGCTTCGGCCATTATTACCAATAAAGGTGGCCGTACCTGCCACGCGGCAATAGTTGCCCGCGAACTGGGCGTGCCGGCTATAGTTGGCTGCGGTAACGCTACCGAAATGCTAAAACAAGGCAAGCTCATCACCGCATCGTGTGCCGAAGGGGACGCGGGTTTGATATATGATGGCGCGGTTACCTATAAAGAAACCGTTTACAAACTGGATGAACTGCCCAAAACCGATACGCCTTTGATGCTTAATGTCGCATCGCCGGCAATGGCATTTAATTTTTCGCATTTTCCGCAGGCGGGTGTAGGTTTGGCAAGGGAGGAGTTTATCATCAACAACTACATCAAGGTACACCCCATGGCTTTGCTGAAACACAAAGAATTGGGCGATGCCGACCTGACCGCGCAGATAAACGAACTGATTCGTGGTTATAAGGATGAGGAAGACTTCTTCGTGCAGAAACTGGCCTGCGGGGTATCAAAAATTGCTGCCGCGTTCTATCCCAATAAAGTGATCGTCCGCTTTAGCGATTTTAAGAGCAACGAGTACTTTAACATGCTGGGCGGCAAATACTTTGAGCCGATTGAAGAAAACCCGATGATTGGGTGGAGGGGCGCTTCGCGCTATTACTCGCCGCAATATAAAGAGGCCTTTGGTTTAGAGTGTAAAGCCATCAAACTTGTTCGCGAAAAGTTAGGTTTGAAGAACGTTACCGTGATGATACCTTTTTGCCGTACCGTAAAAGAGTTGCTGCAGGTGTATGAGGTAATGAACGAATACGGTCTGCACCGCGGCGAAGATGGCCTAGAAGTATTTTTGATGGCTGAACTGCCATCGAACGTGATCATGGCGGAACAATTTGCCAAACATATTGATGGATTCTCCATCGGCTCGAACGATTTGACCCAATTGGTTTTGGGTCTGGACAGGGATTCATCCTTGGTTGCTCATATTTACGATGAACGCAACGAAGCCGTAAAAGGCATGATCACGATGCTGCTCAATACAGCCAAGCGCGAAGGCGTAAAAGTAGGCATTTGCGGACAAGGCCCATCCGATTTCCCCGATTTTGCCCAGTTTTTGGTAGAGCAGGGCATCGGCAGTATATCGGTAACACCCGATTCCTTCTTTAAAACGGTACATGCCATCCACAAAGTGGAAGAAGAGATAAAAGAAAGTAAAGGTGCCACCATCGTACCGCTCACCAAACATTTGGATATGCCTATATTTAAAACGGCCCAATAAAATACTATTAACTGACCAATAGTAAACCGCTGCGCCATTGCTTGTAAAAGAGCGGTGGCGTTTTTTTTACTTTTCAGGAATATACGGCCCGCCCGGCTCGCCCCAGCCCCATTTTGGCATCGGGGTTTCGGGGTGCATGGGTATCTCGTCGACGTTGGAATTGATGATGGCCAAACGCGTGCCCCACTCAATATAGGCCATAAATGCCGAGCGGAACTCGGGGTCGTCGGGTAGTTGGATCTCATCTGCCGACTGCAGCAACAAAGCAATCCAACGCTGCCGTTCGGCCTCGTTGATGTGTTTTAAAAAATGCTTTTTCACCATTTTATAGTGGCTGCCGCCATCAGTGCTGCTGTAAGTTTCGGGGCCTTTAAAAACTTCGGCAATAAAATGTGCCACGCGCTTAGGGTGCTCCGGCGACATATCCCTGAACACAGGTTCCAGCAAGTCGTCCTTTAAAACTTTTTCGTAAAACAGGGCGGTCAGCTTTTCAAAGGTTTCCATGCCGCCGGCCCATTCGTAAAGGGTAGGTATGTTTGGCTTTTCCATAGGCTTTTTTGTGATAAAGACGTTTTAGGGGTATGATTACTTTAAATCAACTCAATTTTAATACGCAAACCAAGTTATCATTTTTAATTTATTCCCCATCTTCCCTGTCTGCCGACAGGCAGGCATCTTACATTTTCCTTCTTACATAAATTCGCACATTAACTCATTTGCACATCTGCACATTTAAATGTATCTTTGCCCCGCAAATAATAACCCCAAAAACATTATTTGCCATGCAATCCAATCCCAACAAATTTGTCAGTGAAGGTTTAACGTACGATGACGTATTGTTGCTCCCGGCGTACTCCGAAGTGTTGCCCCGCGAAGTAAACACAAGCAGTTATCTTACCCGTAATATCAGGCTAAACGTGCCCATTGTATCAGCCGCTATGGATACCGTTACCGAAGCGCAACTGGCCATAGCCATTGCACAGGCAGGCGGGATAGGCATGCTGCACAAAAACATGAGCATACAACGCCAGGCCGACGAGGTACGCAAAGTAAAACGCTCGGAAAGCGGGATGATACAGGACCCCGTTACCTTGTTGGAAACGGCAGTATTGGCCGATGCTTTTAAAATAATGAAGGAGTTTAGGATAGGCGGTATCCCGATTATTGATGCCGACCGCAAACTAAAGGGGATTATTACCAACCGCGACCTGCGTTTCCAAAAGGAAATGAGCCTGCCCGTTGCCGATGTGATGACCAAGGAAAACCTGGTTATCGCACCCGAAGGCACCACGCTGGTACAGGCCGAAGAAATATTGCAAAATTATAAAATCGAAAAACTACCTGTAGTAGATAAAGATGGCCGCCTGAGTGGTTTGATCACCTTTAAGGATATACAGAAATTCAAAAACTTTCCTGAAGCTTGTAAAGACGAGCATGGCCGCTTGCGTGTTGGCTCTGCGGTTGGTGTTACTGCTGATACATTGGAGCGTGTAGAAGCATTGGTAAAAGCCGGTGTGGATGTGATTGCGATAGATACGGCGCACGGGCACTCGAAAGGGGTTATTGATAAATTGAAAGAAGTAAAAGCCAAATTCCCTAATTTACAGGTAATAGTGGGCAACGTAGCCACAGGCGCGGGTGCTAAAGCCCTTGCCGATGCAGGTGCCGATGCCGTAAAAGTGGGTATTGGTCCGGGGTCTATTTGTACCACGCGTATCATCGCGGGTGTGGGTGTACCGCAATTATATGCTGTTTACGAATGCGCTAAAGCTTTGGAAGGCACCGGTGTACCGGTTATTGCCGATGGCGGTATCAAACACACCGGCGACATAGCGAAAGCGATAGGAGCAGGCGCGAGTTCCATTATGGCAGGTTCGTTGTTCGCGGGGGTGGAAGAATCGCCGGGCGAAACCATTATTTACGAAGGCCGTAAATTTAAATCGTACCGCGGTATGGGTTCTATAGAGGCGATGGAACAAGGCTCGAAAGACCGTTATTTCCAGGATGTGGAGGATGATATTAAGAAATTGGTACCCGAAGGTATTGTTGGCCGTGTACCCTTTAAAGGTACATTGGCAGAGGTAATGTATCAATATGTTGGAGGCCTGCGTGCCAGTATGGGCTATTGCGGTGCCAAAGATATACCTACCTTACAACAAGCGCAATTTGTACGCATTACCGCAGCCGGTATCCGCGAATCGCACCCGCACGATATTACGATAACGAAGGAAGCGCCGAATTATACCAGATGATGGAAGATGGAAAATGGAAGACGGAAGATGTATGAAGAAAAGGCAATTATCCTTTTGGTGATAGCTTGATGCTGGCAAATATCTTCTTTAGCTCACCGGCTTCCTGAATATGTTTTTCAAAGCTTTCTTTGTAAATATCATCCGGGTAAAGCTCTTTCAAAACCCTAAACCAGTACAAAGACTCCCTTGCTTCACGGTAAGAAATGCTTATTTTATTGTTAAAGTCCTTTTTTGAAGAGGCACCTTGGGCTTCTTCATAATTAGCCCCAACGGAGCCTGATGATTTTGCTATCTGTAGCTTAACCGATCTATAAATATGGTCGTCGGGTAAGCTGTTTAAGAATTTAAGTGTGTTTACACAGAAGGCGAAAGTCCTGTCGAGTAGTTGTATTGTTTTGTCGTTCATGTATCAAAAATACATTTTTCACATCACCTCTTCCATCTTCCGTCTTCCATCTTACATCAAAAACTGCCCCTTCAACCTTTCCAACCTGTCCACAATCAAATTAATCTTTTCCTGCTCGTTTTTTTCGATGCGCTGTTTGAGATAGAAGGTACATATCAAAAACCAGGCAATGGTCAGCGTATAAACAATGATCTTCCCGACGAGCGAGGCATCGTGCAATACTTCTATAAAATACATCGTCATGCCGGTGCTCAGTAGCATCACGTAAGTGTAATACAGCCGACCATATAGTTTAGCGCGGTTTTTCTGGTATTCTTTCAGGGTCTGCAGGTACTCGCCGGGGCTGATGGTGATGTCCCGCTTACGGATGATGCGGTAATCGCGTATCATCATGATGACGTACAATAAAATGGTCATTACGATGATGAACAGCCCAACGTAGGTTACCCACGATTGGAAAACAAAGAAGAACAGTACGACAATGCTGTCGATCAAAGCAACAATCATCGCGATGATGCCCCACAACAACTTACGGCTTAACCCGCTTATCCCTTTCTTCACTTGCTTCAGCGCTTCATCCACCGAAAGCTGGTCGTTGGCGGGCTGTGCCTGCCAAACCGACATTATATGCTCAAAGTCTTTCATAGTGGTTATATAATTCTGTTAATTTCTGTTTTATACGGTGGATTTTTACCCGCAAATTTCCTTCGGATATGCCCGAAATATCCGCTATTTCAGGGTATGGCAGCTCATCCAATACCATGGTAATGATTATTCTTTCCGACTCTTCCAATTTCGATATACACTTGTACAGCAGGGCGACCTGCTCATTTTTTTCACTAAATTCTTCTTGTTTTGTTTCGGCCAGTAAGGGCGTTATCTCGTCTTTTGCCTGCCGCTTTTCGGAGCGGAGGTAAGTGAGACAGGTATTAACGGCGATACGATATATCCAGGTAGATATCATGGCCTGGTTGCGAAATTTATCGAGGTTTTGCCAAACCTTCATAAAAGTTTCCTGCATCAGGTCGTTAGCGGCGTCATCATCGCCGGTATAACCATAACACAAATGGAATATCTTTTTTGAATTAGCTTCGAATACCTTTTTAAAGAGTTCCTCTTTGGCCACTTAGTAGTTTTTGTTTTTTAGATGCGCTAATTTAACAAATGTTACAATAGCAGGTCGTGTTTGTGCAGCCAGGGCAGGCGGGTAACGGCATCGTCAAGCAGCGCATCAAATTCCTGTGTATAATCAAACTGCAGGTCTTCGTGCAACTTGGCAATGGCCTTTTTTACTTTTTCGAGTTGTTTAATGAGGATAAGGCGCAGGGGTTTGTGCGAGGTGCGCCTGTCAACATATTCCACGTAATTGCGACAAAAGCGAAGCAACAGTTCAACTTCTACCTGTTTTGAGCCCGTAAACTTGATGTATTTATTCACCAACTTTAACGTTTTGCGCAAGGCTTTGGCAGCCACATAACTTTGCGATGGCACCTGACTAACGGCAAGGCCAATATCCTGTTTAAAGCTTTCGGCAAAAGCCAGTTCATCATCGGCATCAAACAGCAGGTAGGCGAGGAGTTCTTTGTTTTCTTTTTTATAACGCGCCATGCGCAGGCACAACTCGGCCACCTGCTTTCCGTTTAACTGTTGCAGTTCTTTTTTTACTTCCTGTAAGCCGTATTGTTTGATGCCCATAATAATTTGGCAAATTACGTATTTATTATTTCACGCAAAGACGCGAAGACGCAAAGCGATTTAGATACTAATAGATTCGTAAAAATTCAATAGCCATTAAAAACGTAAACTTTAAATTTGTATTTTTGGTTTATGGCAAAGGTAAAATCATCCAAAATAAATTATGCCCTCCCCGGGGAACCGCTTAGCCAGCAGGAGATGGAGCAGATGATCAAAGAAGCGGAGAATGGTCCGTTTCACTCAATGCAAAGTCTCAAAGAAAAAATCGCTAAGTGGAAAGAAAAATACTCGAAGTAGTTATTAGTGATATTGCTACACAAAGTCTTGAAGATGTTTTTGATTATGGAGTAGAAACTTTCGCATTAAACGCTGCGACTGTTTTTATTGATGAATTGAACGAAAGAATTGAATCTCTCTCGGAAGATTACCTTTTGTACCCCGAATGCAGGTTTTTAAAAACGCAATCAGCAATGTATCGAAACCTCATTCATGGCAATTATCTCGTTATCTATCGCGTGGCAAAGCAAAGGATCGAAGTGTTAAATGTGATTCATGGTAGCAGGAGTATCAGGTTTATTAAATCGATAAGAAAAATTAAGATTTAAGCTGTATTGCTGGTATGCATGAGATATCGAGAAAAAATCATCAGATATGAATGGCAAGTTGGAATTTTGTTTATTTTAGAAAAAATACAAAGTAAAGAAATGAAAAACCTTTTTAGCCTGATCTTAGTTTTTGTAGTGTTTAATTGCTTTGCCCAAAATGAAAAAATTTTCCCTGATAAAATACAAAACGTTAGGGCCAATGATTTGAAAAGAATATTAGGCACTAAAATTTATTTAAAGCAACCACCTGGTTATCAATACATCAAAGAGTTAACAAGATTTCAGAAAGATAATGATCAGTACTTGCAAGTTACCGAGGCAGACAATAATAACTTTACTCAATCAAAGCGGAAATTTAAAGAAAAACTTATTGCCTCGGGTGCAAAATTATACGTGTTAAAGGACGTAAAAATAGGCCAATTTGATGGGGTTTACTGTGAAGCGCCTTCAGAACAGTTCGATAAAATGCAGGTAGTGTTAGTTTTTGGGGATGAAACTTTTGTTGTTTTTATCACAGGCGTTTGTAAAATAGCCGACGAAATAACAAAAGGAGAATTAAGGAAAATCGTTGGGTCGGTTTATTTTGATAAATTTTTACAAAAAGATCCGTTAGAGTTAGCCAATTTTGATTTCGATCATTCAATAACGAACTTTAAATTTTCCACTGCCATATCTAATATTTATTTCTATTCCAAAGATGGATTAAAAGACAGCCAGGAAATTGGTTCTGATTCATTTCAGATCGGTACACTTCCTAAAGTATCACAGGAAAGCACCATTGCACTTTTGGAAAGTATCAGTTGGAATTATGAAAAAAAGGGGGTTAAATTCGACAAAAAGGACTTTGTAAAAACAACCATTAATAATTATCCGGCGGTAACTATGACTTCAAACGTGTCATACAATAACAAAAATGGAATAAGTTATATGGTTGCTTTGATTGGCGAAAAGTCAAGCATTTTTTTTCTTGGAAGTGCATATAATGACGTTGAAGCCCTTAAGGACAAGTATGTAAAAACAGTTGGATCGATCAGTATAAAATAAGCTTTTTTATACGTGAAGATATGTCATAACAGCATACGCCGCTAAAATCTATTCTAATTGAATTTTTGTTATATTTTAATGCTTTTTAAAACACATGGCCAAAAGCAAACTCACCTTGTTTATCTTCATTGCCCTGGTTGCCGGGGTATTGGTTGGTTACCTGTACAATGTCAGCATACTAAAACCGTATAATGACAGTTTGGGCAATGCGGAGGCGGTTACCCGTACTTTGGATAACCGCATCGTATTGATAAAAGACACCAATTCGGTGGAGTACAAAGCCTTAAAGGTCCAGCGGTCGGCGCAGGCCAAAATACACAAGGAGGCTGATACTAAGCGCGAAGACAAGTTGGAGGGCTTTACCATCATCAGCGATATATTTTTACGGCTCATTAAAATGATCGTAGCACCCTTGGTGTTTACCACACTGGTGGTGGGTGTGGCTAAGGTGGGCGATGTGAGCGCCGTAGGGCGTATCGGCGGCAAAACCATGCTTTGGTTCATTTCGGCCACTTTGGTTTCGTTATTGTTGGGAATGTTGCTGGTAAACCTGTACCAGCCGGGCAGCCACATGAACATCCCTTTGCCCGATAGTCATTTGGGTACAGATATCAAGAAATCGGCGCTATCCCTGCGCGATTTTGTGGGCCACGTGGTGCCGCGCAGCTTTATCGAGGCCATGGCCAATAACGAGATACTACAAATTGTGGTGTTCGCCATATTTTTTGGCATCGCCACGGCATCGGTAGGCGAGCAGGGTAAAATCATCATCAAAGCCATGGATGCCATTGCCCATGTGATCATGAAGATAACCGGCTATGTGATGAAACTGGCACCTTTGGCGGTTTTCGGCGCTATTACCGCCATTGTGGCCAAACAGGGTTTGGGCATCATATCTACCTACGCGGTGTTTATCAGCGAGTTTTATTCGGGACTGCTCATCCTTTGGCTCGTTATCATTTTTGTGGGCTATTTGGTTTTAAAGGGCCGTGCCTTTACTTTGGTGAACAGTATTAAAGATGCCATCCTTATCGCCTTCAGTACTTCCACCAGCGAAGCTGCGTACCCCCGTGTGCTGATCGAATTAGAACGTTTTGGCTGTAAAGACAAGATTGTAAGTTTTGTATTGCCGCTGGGCTATTCCTTTAACCTCGACGGCTCCATGATGTATATGACCTTTGCTTCGCTCTTTATCGCGCAAGCCTATAATATCCACCTGCCTTTGGGGCAGCAACTCACCATGCTGCTCATCCTGATGCTCACCAGCAAGGGCGTGGCGGGCGTGCCGCGTGCATCCTTAGTGGTGATAGCCGGGACCATCGCCACCTTTAACATCCCCGAAGCGGGCCTGGCGCTCCTCATCGGCATCGACCCGCTGCTGGATATGGGCCGCTCGGCAACCAATGTGCTGGGTAATGCCATGGCTACGGCGGTAGTGAGTAAGTGGGAGGACCCCCTAACGCCCTGAAGGGGATATTAGGTAAGAATGCAGTTTTAAGCTTCAAAATCCGTATATTTGTAGTGGTACGCGAGGTACAGATGCGATGGTAAATGCGGCGGATATGGCCTTTAAAATACCCATAACCACATTGACATAAGATATGGGTACGACTTTGTGAATTTGATAAAGAGACACTTGTTTTTTTCTAAAAACACCCATAAATACCCATGTGTGTTGGCGAAATTGGGTGAGAATTTTACACAAATGGCAAAAAATGTCCGGTTTCGTGATAAAAAAATAAAATTGAAAACACCCATATTTACCCATATTGTTGGTTCATTGGTTCAATTGTTCATTAGTTCATTAGTACCTGTTACCGGGTTGCTTGTCTGATGGGGTGAAGATCCGTTAGCTAACGGACGGCATGACGTAATTTTTTTAATGTACCCATAAATACCCATATCGCGGGTCAAACCTTAAAAAGTCAATAACCAATAACACAATATAAACAATGCGTTTTTTTAAGTTAACCCTAATCCTTATCGCAAGTATAACCATGTTCGGTTGCCATTCGTCTTATAATGGCGATGGTGCAAAGTTGGCCGCGATGGGTATTTATCCCGACTCGATAAAGGACCTGGAGAAAGTAACGAAGGGGCAATGGAGCCGCTTGGGCGATACCACCTTGTTGTTTGCTATAGACAGTAACCGTATATTTTAAGGCATAGCCAATACCGATTACCCCTTTACGTTAAAGCGCGATTCGATGGTGATCACTTTTGATGATGATATTTACCACGCCCGCCTCAAAATGCTGAGCAAGGATACTTTGGTGATGATAGGAACAGGGAAAGACAAACACAATATCGATTCGGTTTACCGTAATTACGGATTGGATAGTCCGTTTTAACAATGCCTTTTAATACCGCCGAAAGCTGTTAACTTTGCAGGCCAATAAACAATTTTCTATGTCGTCGCTACGCTCTAAAAAGATATTCCTCATATTAAGCATCATCGTGCCCTTCCTTATTTACTGTTTTTACTATTACGGTATGATGGTGAAGAATGCACCCTATAAGTTTGCCGAGTTCGATTCCATTGTGTTTAATTATGGTACAGGAGATAGTTTATTGAATCGTTATAACTCCAAAACAGGGGATTACCAGTACCTCACCTCGCGCGATTCGTTGGTACATATCCACCTCAAGCTCAATAACGATGACCTGCTGTACCTGCACCGCAAAGCCGC
Organism: uncultured Mucilaginibacter sp.; assembly: GCF_903893715.1. Lineage (GTDB taxonomy): Bacteria > Bacteroidota > Bacteroidia > Sphingobacteriales > Sphingobacteriaceae > Mucilaginibacter. The sequence continues at coordinate 83,138 of NZ_CAITNG010000112.1, read as the reverse complement.
CGACCTGGGTTTCTGGAATTTTCCGACCCGCATAGAACCCGATACCCTGGAAGCCCGCATGGCCAAAGCGCCGCGTTATTACATCGAGTTTAACTACAAACGCAAAAGCAAGAAAGTGTTTTTTAACGACGCTTATGATGACAAGCCCGAACTAAAAGATGCCGCGGAACGGTTGGTGAAAGAGATACAGGGGAAGTTGGAGGAAGCGGAGAAAAGATAGAGGCAAGAATCGAGCAAAGGAATTGCGTTAGGGATAGTAGCGGAAAGCCCGGAATGAGCCCTTCTATCGGGGTGAATGAGGACTTGCAGTGGATAGCCCGGTCCGTTAGCTAACGGAAACGCCCAAATTCTTTTAAGCCACAAAGGCACGAAGACACTAAGCCTATTCCTTTGTGATGATATAAGTATTTGGTGTTGCCCCCGCCTTATTTATAAAATTATCCGCCCCGCTTGCTATTTGAAAACTAAAACCCTATATTTGCACCTCATTTTAAATAAACAAAAATAAATAACAATGTACGCAATAGTAAGTATAGCCGGACAGCAATTTAAAGTTGCTAAAGACCAGCAGATCTTTGTACACAGGTTACAGGGTGATGAGGGCGCTAGTATTGAATTTGACAAGGTATTGTTAGCAGAAAACGAAGGTGGAGTAAAATTAGGTTCTGATTTGAAAAGCGCTAAGGTAACAGCTACCATACTGTCTCATTTAAAGGGTGATAAAGTAATCGTGTTTAAAAAGAAACGCAGAAAAGGTTACAAAAAGAAAAACGGTCACCGTCAGCAATTTACCAAAATTGCAATTACCGGGATTTCGTTATAATTTAATTTAAAATCAGAGCCGGTAACGGTTCATAAAAAAATATAGAAAATGGCACACAAAAAAGGCGCCGGTAGTTCCAGAAACGGTCGCGAATCACATAGCAAGCGTTTAGGTATCAAAATTTTCGGCGGTCAGCCGGCAATCGCAGGCAACATTATCGTTCGTCAGCGTGGTACCCCGCACAATCCTGATAAAAACGTAGGTATAGGTAAAGATCATACGCTGTTTGCGTTGATCGATGGTACAGTAGTTTTCAAAAAGAAAGCCGATAACAGGTCGTATGTATCTGTTCTTCCTTTCGAAGCAGAACCTGTTGCGGTTGTTGAAGCACCTAAACCCGTTGCAAAAAAAGAAGTTAAAGCTGCCCCTGTTGCAGAAGCAGCTCCCGTTGCGGAAGTTGTTGCCGAAGAAGCAGCACCTGTAGCTAAAGCACCAAAAGCAAAGAAAGCCGCGCCAGCTAAAGAAGACGCCGCTCCGGCTGCTGAGCCTGAAGCTTAATTAGCAATCATTCAAAAAAAAATAGCGATGGGTTTCAAACCCATCGCTATTTTTTTTGTGCCATAAAAGCCTACTTCTTTTTGCCTATCAGCGCGTAATTGATGTTGTAGGTATACCTCACCCTGATGGGTTCGCCGTGCTGCATGCCGGGTTTCCAATGTGGTGCCGATGCAATAACGCGGATGGTCTCTTTGTCCATCACATCTGATACGCCTTTGATGATCTGAAAATCGGTCAAACGGCCATCTTTTTCGATAGCCATACTGATGGTCATGATGCCTTGCAGTTTGGCAGGGTCAACATCGGCCGGGAACGATACATGCCCGGATATATATTTATAGAAGGCTTTGGTGCCACCGGGGTATTCGGGCTCCACATCGATCGCCTTTACAGTGGGTGCGGGACCGGTTTTAATTATATTGATGGTTTGTGCCTTGCTTAAAGAAGCCAGTAGCAGCAGGGCGATTATCGGGATATATTTTTTCATCTGGATTTCGGATTTTAAAAGGTACCTCATTGTGGTCTGTTCTGCATTTTAAAGTTGATAGGCACCCTGTACGAGCCTGAAACCGGCTTGCCGTTTACGGTGGCAGGTTGCCATTTAGGTGAAGCTTTGATTACCCGTATCGCCTCTTGACTGAGGTCGGTAGAGGGCGAGCTGAGTACTTGTATATCGCCTACAATACCTTCGGCGCTGATCATAAACTTAAGGAAAACAATGCCTTCTGTTTTGGTTTTCTCGGCTGCCGGCGGATATTTGATATTGCTACCCAGGTATCTGCCAAACGCGTCGTCGCCACCCGGGAACTCAGGCTTTGTATAAACGTCGGCCTTGACAGGTTTAGCGGGAACAGCATTCTTGGTAATAACAGGCGTTACATTCAATTGTTTTTGTGGCGATGGCGCTTCGGCCGAGCCTTTTATAGAGATGGCGATATTGAAAACGACATAAATAGTGGCCGGGTTACCGTTTAGCATGGCGGGCTGCCATTTAGGCGATGCCATAACCGTGCGGATTATTTCGTTATCAACCGCTGGGTACAAGGTTTTTAATAAGCGTGCTTCCGATATGCGGCCATCGCTTTCAACCCGCATAGCCAATACGGCATTGCCATAAAGGCCAGTTTTTAGGTTGGTTTGAAGGCGTATATGGTCCGAAAGGTATTTCTCGAAAGGCTCGCCTTTAAACTGCGCTCCGGCATCAACACGAAGATAGGGCAGGGCGTTTATTTTAGGTGTAACCGTATCGGTTTGGGCCTTTAACAAATAGGGAACGCAAAACAGCAGCAACAAGGGGACGCACTTTTTCACAAATACTAATGTATCACTAAATTGTTAAATGGCAACAAAATTTTACTCCTGTTGTATAGTTTTAACATAAACGGGTTGCGGTTTTAATTAGTATGATACTGTGCGCCTTCGTCTAAGAAAATTGAGGTATGCTCCGTTCAAAAATAAACCAATAGTTTATTGTGCGAATTTTTTTAAATTACACCGCAGGTTTCTTTCTGCAATAACGTCAAACTCTTTAAATATAGCACCGGTTTGGTTGAACAACTATTGGTTGAAGGTTTAAAAAACAGGCAACAGTCTGCATTTGCGCAGCTGGTTTCGCAGTTTCAACACATGGTTTTTAACACGGCCCTGGGTATCATACATCAACAGGAGGAGGCTGAAGATGTAGCACAGGAGGTTTTTATACAGGTTTATGAGTCGATTGGCCAGTTTAAAGGCGAGTCGAAGTTGTCTACCTGGCTTTATCGCATTACCATAACCAAAGCGTTAGACTGGCAGCGGCGCAAACAGCGGAAGAAGAGGTTCGCTGTTGTAACCAGCCTGTTTGGCTTAAACGATGAGGTGATTGTTGATCCGCCCGATTTTATACATCCGGGCGTGCAGATGGAGAACAAAGAACGATCGGCTATACTGTTTAAAGCGATAGATAAACTGCCCGAAAATCAAAAGGTAGCTTTTTTATTGGTGAAAATTGAAGAACAAAGTTACCAGGAGGTTGCCGAAATAATGGGTGCAAGCGTGGGCGCCGTTGAATCGTATATGCACCGCGCTAAACAAAACCTGCGAAAAACATTGGAGACATATTACACAGATCAATAATACGATGATGAAAAACGATACTAAACAAAAACAGGATATAGATGCCATATTAAACAGCATCGACCATATAAGCAGGGCCGAGGCACCGCCTTATTTTTATACAAGGCTGCTGGCCAGGATGGAGGGAACGAAAGCCACTGCAAAGCCTGGCTTTTTGCAATGGCTCAACCGTCCGGCTATCAGCATTAGCTTACTTACACTTTTTTTGATATTGAATGTGATTGCAATACGAGGTATCATTATAAGCAATAAGGCAGCGCAAGCTGCAACAACAGCAGCGCAGAGCTTTGCTACCGAATATAACCTGGGCACAAGTACAGGGTATTCAAACTAACCATTAAAGGTTTTTATAATGAAAAGTAAATTTATAGGTATTGTGTTGGTGCTATTGGTAATGGCCAATATTGTTACGCTCGGTACGTTTTGGTATTATAAGATACACCATGTGTCGGCAAATGCCCCGGCTGGCGGGCAAGGCCCATCGCAGGCACAAGCTTTTGTTATAAAGCAGGTTGGTTTTAACACCGAGCAGCAAAAAACTTATATCGCGTTGGTACAGCAACACCAGCAAAAAGTTAGGGCTTTGCGCGACCAGTTACATACCGCCAAGGATAATTTCTTCGATCTGTTGAGCGATACTACTGCCTCGGCAAAAACAATCGACACCGCATCATCAACCATTGGCAGGCTCGAAAAGGAGTTGGACGAGCTGACTTTTACTCATTTTAAACAAGTGCGCGCCATGTGCACATCCGAACAAAAAGTAAAATTTGATAACTGTATAAAAGAAGTAATGCGCATAATGGCGCCGCCGCCAGGGGGGCGGCCACAGGGCCCGCCGCCGGGTGGTGGCGGCTTCAAGGATGGTCCGCCAAATGGTATGCCGCCGCCGGGAGAAGGCCCGCCACCGCAATAATTATTTTAGCGAAGGTTTTTGAAGTAGATAACATCTTATGTAGTAAAGCAATCAATTATGAAAACTAAGATCAATATCATGTTACCGGCTTTGTTGTTTTTTGCCAGTGCCGTACATGCACAGCAGGGCCCGCCGCCCGGTGGCAAACCACAAGGCCCACCGCCTCCACCTGCAGAGCATTCAAAAGAAGTTACAGCAAAGCTGGAGAAAGACTTATCGCTCAACAAAGAACAATCAGAAAAAGTGGCTACGGCTTACCAGGCTTTTTTTACAAGCATGGAAAAGGTGAGAGGCAAGGATAAACAACCGCCTCCGCCACCACCTCCGCCCCGTTTATCGCCTGAGCAGAAGAAAAAGGCCGACAGCCTTTCGGCCATTCGCGATGAAGTGATAAAAAAGGCATTAACACCAGCGCAATTCGAAAAGTACAAAGTAGTAGAAAAATCGATGCGCCCGCCACGTCCCTCGCAAGGACAAGGCCCGCCACCAGCTCCCCAACCCCCTAAACAATAAACTTTGATGCAAAAAAAGCGATGGATTAAAACCCATCGCTTTTTGTTTTCATATTACCTTAAGCAGTTATTTCTTTTTCGAAGCAGGCAATTGTTGTTGCTGGCGCATGTAATCTTCCATACGCGCGGCAAAGCCCGATTTCTTTTTGGTCTTGTCTTCAGGTTTCTTTTTATTCTCCTGTAATTGGGCGTGAATCTTTTTATCATCTACCATCAAACGTATGATATATTGCTGTGCAAAAGTCATCATGTTGGCCAGGAAGTAGTAATAGTTCAAACCTGATGGATACTTGTTCAATACCACAATAAAGATGACAGGGGTTATATAACCGATGTATTTCATCTGCCCGGTAACGCCCGATATCTGGTTGTTAAAGTATGTATAAATGAAGGTCGATATCGTCATCAGCAAACACATCAAACTCAGGTGGTCGCCAATAAATGGCAGTGTGGTGCCAAATTTGATTAAGTCATCATAGGTCGACAAATCCTTCATCCACAGGAAGCTTTGCCCCCTTAACTCAAACAATGCCGGGAAAAAGCGCAGGAAAGCGAATACTATGGGTAACTGTAACAGCATCGGCAAACAGCCACCTAACGGGTTTACGCCTGCTTTTTTGTACAGTTTCATGGTTTCCTGTTGCAACAGGGTAGGGTTGTCTTCACCAACTTTGGCTTTTATCTCATCAATCTCCGGCTTCATTACCCGCATCTTGGCCATAGACAGGTACGATTTGTACGTCAGCGGCGATAATACCAGTTTAAGAGCCAATGTGAGCAATAAAATGATGATGCCATAGTTCCAGCCCGAGGCTTTCAAAAAGTCCCAAACGTATAACACGGCATAACGGTTGATGAATTTGAGCGGACCCCAGCCAAAATCTATCTGTTTATCTAATTTATAACCCTGAGCTTTTAATATGGTAAAATCGTTGGGGCCAAAATAAAACTCCATCGGGTAAATACCTGTTGTGGTAGCAGGTAGCTGCAGGTTGGCCAGCATTTGCTTTACCTCCACTTTCGAACTATCGTCGACACTAACATGCAGGTTCGAGTTTTTAAACCCCTCCTTAAAAATCAACACATTCGAAAAGAAATGCTGTTTGAACGATACCCATTGAACCGATTTGTCGCCAATAGTAATTGTATCGTCTTTACCGGTACTTAGGTTGTTGACTTCGTCCAAAGTGTTTTTGTAATACACAGTTGAGTACAAACGCTCCTGCGACATGTCCTTTTCAGTCTTCAACAAGCTCGATTGCCAGCTTAACTTCAAACCGTTTTGTGGCATTACCTGCTCAAGCCCGGTCAGTTTAATATTAAAGCCGACTTTAAAACCTTCGGGCTTTAACGAGTATTTATAATCTATATACTGTGTAGCGCTATAATTTAAGCGAAAGGTTATTGATGAGTCGCTGCCGTTCGAAACCAATGTAGCGGCGCTCGGTTTAAAGTAATAGTTGTTGGTATTGATGTTTTTACCGGCTACTGGAAAAATCAAACCAAAATGGTTTTGAGCTCCGTTGATTTGTATCAGCGGTTTGCCGTCGAAAGTCTTATAGTTTTTTAACTCTATTGATTGTACACGGCCTCCTAAAGTGGAAACCTTGAGGCGTACATCCTTATTTTCGAAGGTTACCAGTTGCTCAGTACCGATGGTAGCTATACCGAAAGGGCTTTTTAACAGAGCCGAATCCACAGGCCTAACCGTTTTCGATGTATCGCCCTTGGCTTTAACAATTGCCGGGTGTTGTCTGATTGAGTCGGCCCTGCGTGCCGAATCTAAGGTATGTTGTTGTTTTTGTTTTGCGAGAATTTCCTTGTTGCCGTTGTTCATCCATAACGAGAACCCAACAAGGATGAGCAAGATCAGGAAAAACCCTGTGTACGTATTTCTATCCATTGTAATATAAAACTATGTTGCTGCTAATTTTTACGGGCATAGGCCAAAGCAGCGGCCACAAAGTTAACAAAAAGTGGGTGCGGATTAGCAACCGTTGATTTTAATTCGGGGTGAAATTGGGCGCCTATAAAAAACGGGTGGTTTTTTAGTTCAACTATCTCCACAAGGTCGTTTTCCGGATTGATACCCGATGGTATAAGGCCCGATGCTTCGTATTGCTTGCGGTAGTCGTTGTTAAACTCATAACGGTGGCGGTGTCTTTCGGTAATTGGCGATTTACCATATATAGCGAAAGCTTTACTTCCCTTTTTTAGTTCGCAGGGGTACGACCCTAAACGCATGGTACCGCCCATCAGCTTTATCTTTTTCTGTTCTTCCATCATGCTGATAACAGGGTGGGGAGTCTCCTGGTCCATTTCTGTGCTGTGGGCGCCGGCAAGACCTAAAACATTACGACCATATTCAACAACAGCGCATTGCATACCCAAACATATACCAAAGAATGGGATATTGTTCTCCCGTACATAACGTATGGCTTCAATTTTACCCTCGATGCCACGTAATCCAAAACCAGGGGCTACCAATACGCCGTGTAGGCCTTTTAGTTTTTCAACAGCATTTTCGGGTGTTAACTGCTCTGATTGTACACTAATAACACGTACTTTGCATTCGTTTTTGGCACCTGCGTGGATGAACGATTCGATGATGGATTTATAAGCATCGGGCAGTTCAACATATTTGCCTATCAAACCGATTTTGATTTCGGCGGTCGGGTTTTTCAACCTTCCTAAAAAGTCTTTCCAGTTATCCAGGTTTGGTTCCTGTTTGGTTGGCAGTTTTAACTTGCTCAATACAGTTTTGTCCAATTGCTCCCTTAACATTAACAAAGGCACATCGTAAATGGTCGATGCGTCTATCGATTCGATAACCGCGTTGATGTTTACGTTACAAAACAAGGCTATCTTTTTACGGATATCCATATTGATGCTGTGCTCGGTACGGCAAACCAATATGTCGGGCTGTATGCCGTACTCCAGCAACATTTTTACCGAGTGCTGTGTGGGCTTGGTTTTTAGTTCGCCCGCTGCTGCCAAAAAGGGGATAAGCGTAAGATGTATGACCAGCGAACTGTTTTGGCCTACTTCCCACCTGAATTGTCGTACTGCTTCGATAAACGGCAACGACTCAATATCGCCTACGGTACCGCCAATTTCGGTAATCACGATATCATAATCGCCGGTTTCGCCCAGTATGCGGATATTGCGTTTTATCTCGTCAGTAATGTGCGGCACAACCTGAACAGTCTTCCCTAAAAACGCGCCCTCGCGTTCGCGGTTGATAACATTTTGATAAATGCGTCCGGTAGTGATGTTGTTGGCTTTTGATGTCGGCGTATTCAAAAAGCGTTCGTAGTGGCCAAGGTCAAGGTCGGTTTCGGCACCATCCTCGGTAACAAAGCATTCGCCGTGTTCGTAGGGGTTTAAAGTACCAGGGTCGATGTTGATATAAGGGTCGAACTTTTGAATGGTTACCCGGTAACCACGGGCCTGAAGCAATTTGGCTAACGATGCAGAAATAATACCTTTTCCTAACGACGAGGTAACGCCACCCGTAACAAAAATATATTTAGTCATGTGTTTTATGGATTCTGGCCTCAAAAACGAAGAAACCAAATGTTTGTGTACGGGATACAAATGTAAGAATTATTTTGGATTTCGACCAATTTGTTGAGAACTGAGTTTTGTTGCAGCCCGGGCCGTATCTGTTATTCAACCCGGTCATTGAGGTAGGAGTAGAAGTCAGTATTTTAAAAGAACGGGTTTTCCAACACTATGCCCTCCGCGCTGTACGCTTTGCAAACACAGGGGGGGGGTAAAAGTAGGTGTTTTAAAAGAATCTTTTCTCCCGCCACTCACCACTGCATCTGCTATTCAAACAAGGGGGGGGTAAAAGTAGGTTTATTTCAAAGAAATGACTTACCTTTTTCTCAAAGGTGCAATATCTTACAATATAAGGAAAATCGCCCCCATTTCAAAATCAACCCGTTGCAAACAAAAAAGCAGCCCAAGAATCATTCAGGGCTGCTTTTTGTAGGGCTGAAATTTTATTTCGGACAAGCAATGCTGTTTGTAGGAACATTATTGTCGATATGGTTTGCCCAATGGAAATTGCCGAGGCCATTTACCCAGCCATTACCATGGAAAACAATAGTTGCCGAAAAATGCGCAAGGTAAGAGCCAATAGCAGGCGGTGGAAACGATACGATATACTGCCCCGAAAGCGTTAAAACTTTGGTTACCGTAGGGCCAAAAACCAACTCGTGGAGGGTGCCTGTAACGTTAACGGTAACGGCGCCGCTCGGTGGGGTAACGGCTTGCGTAATATGCACCTGGCCGGTAACGGTACCGTGTGGCGCATTAACTAAAAGCCCCAGATGGAATGTGGGTGCACCCAATAAGCCTTTTTGTTCGGCCAGCAGGCATAGCTGGTACAGGCCGATTAACGGAGATGTTTCTGTTGACATAATTTTAATTTGGTTAATGGTTATCCCTACTCGTAAGGTTTTTCGGGTTGCACCCCCGTTTTAAGCACCTGTACGGGCCAGGTTTTTCGTTTGGATAGTATATTATCCTAATAATATAAAACACGCTTAATGTAATCTTAATATTAATTATAAAATTAATTAATATTAACTAAACTGTAATTATTCGTATGCCTGAATTAAACATAAAATGCTGATTTTATGCCGTTTATCTTAAATAAACCACGGGGAATGGTTTCCTCTACAAGTATATGATTATATATGTAAAAAACATAATTTATATAGAATATTTTTTATAAATCATATAAAAAGCCCCTCGGGGACTTTGTGTCTGGCTTTTTTGAAGATTGAAAGATGCTCTGCGAACTGAATTTGTTGCAGCTAGGATTTAATAGTTGATAGATTTCAAACTCAGTAAGGAGTACTTACAAACCTTTCAGCAATCGCTCCAAATCTTCCGGTGTATCCACTGCAAGGGTTTCAATATCCGTTTCGGCAACTTTTATGCGGTAGCCGTTCTCTATCCAGCGCAGTTGTTCCAGGCTTTCGGCTTTTTCGAGCGATGATACAGGTAGTTTAGTTACCTGTTGCAAAATGTCGGCGCGGTAGCCGTATATGCCGATGTGTTTATAATAGGTGTTATGGTACAGCCAGCGTTGTGGCTCTTCGCCGCGCACATGGGGTATTGCCGAACGCGAGAAATAGATAGCTTCCCAGTTTTTATTGATGATGACTTTGGGCGAGCTGAAGTTATATAGTTCTTCGGTCGTTATGATTTTTTTGACGAGTGTCGCCAATTGCGTATCGGGGTCATTAAAACATGCGGCAACTTTTGCTATTTGTTCGGGCTCAATAAATGGCTCATCACCCTGTATGTTGATGATAACGTCGTACTCAGGATATTTTTTGGCCACTTCGGCGCAACGGTCGGTGCCGCTTTGATGCTGGTCCGATGTCATTACTGCACGCCCGCCAAATTGCTGCACATGCAAAAAAATACCCTGATTATCGGTAGCCACAAAAACTTCGCTTAAAGCGTTGCATTTTTTGGCCTGCTCGTAAACCAGTTGTATCATAGTTTTGCCGCCAATTTTAACCAATGGCTTTCCCGGAAAACGGGTAGACGCGTAGCGGGCGGGGATAATGCCTAATACTTTCATTGGGATTAAAACAAACCGTTTATTTCCCTTTCAATACTTTGGATGATGGTGCCCAGGTCTTCGGGGTTATTGGTAAAATCGAGCACATCTTTATCCAATATCAGCAATTTGCCCAGTTTATAGCCACTTATCCATTTCTGGTATTTGTCGTTCAGTTTCGACAGGTAATCCAACCGGATGCCGCTTTCGTACTCGCGGCCGCGGCGTTGTATGTTGTTTACCAGCGTAGGCACTGATGCTTTGAGGTAAACTAACAAATCGGGCGGTTTGATAAAAGCGGTAATGTTATCAAATATGGCACGGTAGTTTTCATAATCGCGGGTGGTCATCAGCCCCATATCATGCAGGTTTTCAGCAAAAATAAAGGCATCCTCGTAAATGGTCCTGTCCTGTATAATGTTGCGGTTACCTTTTTGAATCTCAATAATCTGCTGAAAGCGGTTGTTCAAAAAGTATATCTGCAGGTTAAAGCTCCAGCGTTTCATATCGCTGTAAAAGTCTTCCAGATAGGGGTTATGGTCAACGGCCTCATATAAAGGTTCCCAGCCATAATTTTTTGCTAATAATTCGGTCAGTGTGGTTTTACCAGCACCAATGTTTCCAACAATGGCTATGTGCATAATTTGAGTTAAGCCCCAAGCCGGGCGTTTTACCAGGCTTAGGGTTGACAGTTTAATTAATTTATATAGTAGTGCAAATTAATTAAATCATCATCAATAACAAATAATCATTTGCATCATTTGTGATTGTTGTTGGCAACTTGTTCGTTATCAATATGCTCAAGCACTGCGTGAATTTTTGCATCCAGTTCTCGTCCGGCTTCTTCAAGCTTTAAAATGCACTCTTTGTCCAATTCATAATCCATCGCTTTAATCAGGTTGATCAATCCCATTATCGAAGCCAGCGGCTTTCTTAGCTCGTGAGATTGGATATGTGCTATATTTTCGAGCGCTTTTCCTTTCTGCTCGTTGCTCAAGCTTATCAGGCGGTTGTTGCGACTAATAAAACGATATTGCAAAAACAACAGCACCGAAAAGATAACAAAAATCAACGAGCCACTTAATATCACCATGATTAACCGGTTTTTTACATCTTCATCATGACCCATGGATACAATTTTCTTGTCCTTTTTTACCGATTCGTACTTGATCTGCAGTTCACTGATCTGTTTTTCGTTCATGCTTACCTGTAACGAGTCACGCATGTCCCTCGATATAGTTAGCATTGCAAGTGCTTTCTTATAATCCCCCGAAGAATAATAACAATCGTACAGATGGCTGTAAATTTCCATGATACGGTAGGGCTCTTTAATTGATCGCGAAATAGACAGGGCATTGTTTAAATAATCGAGCCCCTTAACTTTATCGCCTTTGTAGTAATATGCCTCGCCCAGCCAGGAGTATGCGTAAGTTAACGAGCGTGGTTGGTTATGTTTTAACGCCAACGCCACACCCTTGTTGCCGTAAAAAATGGCTTTATCATAGTTTTTATTGTCAAGGTAGTACTGCGATATGTTGTCGTAAAAACGGATACGCATACTTTCATATTTTGGGCTCGACTCGGCCATTTTTAACGCCGAAAACTGCAGGTTAATGGAAGTGTCGTTTAAAGCTTTGCTGTGCAGAAATAACTGATGGGTGTGGGTAAGCATCGCCTTTAAACTTAACAGCGCGATAATCGAAGTGGTATCGCGATTAGCAATGGCCCAGTCTAAACCTTTTGCATCAGCTTCGAAGGCCATTTTATAATTGCCATTCTCTTTGTGCAGGTTCGAAATGAGGCTATAAATATCTGGGTAAATCTCCTTTAAGCTCTCTTTTTCGGCATCGGCCAGACATTTAACCGCAATTTCCATCGACTGTTGAGGCTCAGCCGATAGCCAGTAGTAATGCGCCGTAAACAACTCGCTATATATAGCCGCCGGTTTGTCCGAATTCAAATTTGCCAGTTGGTCCAGCTTCTTCGCTATCGGAAGCAACGAATCGATGTGTGCGCTTTGTATCTTCTTCCCCTTGGCTATCAGGCTGTCAATTTGGTGTTGATAGGCGGCTGTTGTGGCAGATGCAACAGGTTTTTGTTTGCACGACATAATGAATATCGCAAAGCAAAAACTGATCAACAGTCGGGTTAGGGTATTAGTCATAAGTCGTCCAGGTAGAGTTTTATTTCTATGAAAAAAACTTATGCAATATAGATAAAAATTATTGTTAAAATTACAATTAAAACAATGTGAAAATATTTATTGTATGGATTAACATACAATTATTTCCCCGTTAGGTCCAAAGGGCATCAACAGATGAGTTAAGGAATTAAAACTTCCTAAACCCAATAATCTCCCGTACCTCTTTAATAGTTTTCTGTGCGCTTTCACGGGCTTTTATAGCGCCATATATGGATACCTGGCGCAGGTAAACTTCATCGTTGGCAATAGCCTCAATGCGTTCGCGCATGGGGGCGGTAGCTATAATCATGTCTTCGGCCAATTGCTTCTTCAGGTCGCCGTAGCGTATCTGCATTTTGTTATACAAGTCGTCAAAATGCTGCAGGGTATCGGGTGTCGATACAACTTTCATCAAATCGAACAGGTTTTGTATCTCGTCGGGCTTTTGTTGGTTTTCGATGGTCGGCCCTGCATCGGTAACAGCACGCATCACCTTTTTGCGGATTACTTCCGGGCTATCAGACAAATAAACAGCGTTGGCTTCCCCTTCCGATTTGCCCATTTTGCCCTTGCCGTCCAATCCCGGTATCTTTACCAGTTTAGCGCTAAAGTTAAAAGCGTATGGTTCGGGGAAGTATTCGTTGTTGTACATCCGGTTAAAACGGTTGCCAAAGGTGCGGGCCATTTCCAAATGCTGTTCCTGGTCTTTACCTACAGGCACTTTGGTGGCTTTATGTATCAAAATATCGGCTGCCATTAACACAGGGTAGGTAAGCAGCCCCGCATTCACGTTATCCGGATTGTCGCGCACCTTATCTTTAAACGATGTAGCACGTTCCAATTCGCCTAAATAGGCGTTCATGTTTAAATAAAGGTATAGTTCTGCTATTTCCGGTACTTCCGACTGTATATATATCGTAGCTTTTTCAGGGTCAATGCCCGCGGCCAGATATTCAACCAATACTTGCTTTACGTTTCCGTGCAGGTCGGCCGGGTTAGGGTGTGTAGTTAAAGAATGCCAGTCGGCAATAAAAAAAAAGCAGTTATGCTCGTGCTGCATCTTTACGAAGTTTTGTACAGCTCCGTAATAATTTCCTAAATGTAATTTGCCGGTAGAACGAATACCGCTGACAACAGTTTCCATATAGCGCGAAAGTAAGTATTTTTTCTATTTTTGATGCGGAATGAAAACAATGTTAAAAAAACTGCATGGCCGTTATTACCGCTATAGCGTTGGTCTTTTTTTAATTATATTCTATCCCTGTCTGTATTATTTCTCGCGCAAGCCTGAGCGTTATCCTATCATGAACATTTTCAGGAAGATATGCGGTTTCCTGAGTTCGGCCATTTCAGGTATTTTCTATCGTATCACCTACCAGGAGCCTATTGACTGGTCGCGCACGTATATTATTTGTCCTAACCACGTGTCGAATATCGATATCACAGCAACCACGCTCGGCACAAAAAACAATTTCCATTATATAGGTAAAGAAGAATTATTGCACAAACCCTGGCTTGGTCTTTTCTTCCGCACTATAGATATACCGGTTAACCGTGAAAGCAAAATGTCATCTTTCCGTGCCTTTAAAAAAGCCGAAGAAAACCTTAAAAAAGGGATGACGCTGATCATCTTCCCGGAAGGAAAGATACCTAAAGATTATCCGCCCCAACTTAATGAGTTTAAGAACGGGCCGTTTCGTCTGGCGATTGAATTAAAAATACCCATTATCCCGGTAACCTGTATCAATACCTGGAAACTGCTGTGGGATACCGGTCTGGAGCGTGGCAGCAAACCCGGCATTTGCGATATTTACTACCACAAAATTATCGAAACCACCAACATGACGGTTGATGACGCCGACACCTTAAAAGAACAGGTTTTTAACATCATCGACCGAAAGTTTAAAAGTGGTAAAATCTGACGATTACTCGCACCCGTATATTAAAGCAAACTGAACCAGATGATTCTTTTTTTGCGCCGCCTGCACAATTACTACTACATATTTACTGCTGTTATCGCGCTTACGCTTTTCTATCCCTTTCTATATATCTACTCGCGTAAGCCTTCGGGCTACAAAAACGTGAACCGGGTGCGCCGTATTGCCAGTTATATCAGCGCTACGGCCTCGGGTATCTTTTTCAGGATAAAGTATGAAGAACCTATCGACTGGACCCGCAATTACATCATTTGCCCCAATCATACTTCCAACCTCGATATTTTGTCGATGGGCATCGCGGTTAAAAACGATTTTAGCTTCATCAGCAAAGCAGAGCTGCTTAGCAATCCATTTTTCGCCATATTTTTAAAAACTTTGGATATCCCGGTTAACCGGGATAGTAAGATATCATCCTTTAAAGCATTTAAAAAGGCCGAGGAGCATTTAAAGAATGGCCGCTCGATGGTGATATTCCCTGAAGGTAAGATTGGCGACGACTACCCGCCCATATTGCACGAGTTTAAGAACGGGCCTTTCCGCTTGGCGATTGAATTGAAGATACCTATCATACCCATTACCTCACTCAATACCTGGAAAGTGTTGTTCGACAGTGGTTTTGAGCTTGGCACCCGCCCCGGCGTATGCGATATTTATGTACACAAACCCATCGAAACCGCAAATTTGACCATTGCCGATGCCGATATGCTGAAAGATATGGTTTATAACCTGATAAATGATAAATTTGCCACAGCATGAAGATAGATAAAGATACCGTCGACAAAATTGCCCACCTGGCCCGCCTGGAGGTTACCGATACCGAGCGCGAAGAACTGATTGGCGATATGGGCAACATACTCGATTTTATGGCCAAACTGAACGAGGTGGATACCACGGGCGTTGAACCCTTGGTGTACATGACCGATACCGTAAACAACTTCCGCGAAGATGTGCTGAAACAGGAAATTAGCCATGAAGAAGCATTATCAAACGCACCTGTGCACGATGCCGATTATTTTAAGGTGGCGAAAGTGATTGGGTAGTTTTGGGAAAACTTAATAAAACATTGCTTTTTATAAACGGTTTTTATTCATAATTTTATCACAACGTTCATCATCGTTCGTTATAATAATCAATGAAAAAGGGTAAGTCGCATATTTTGTCGGGGCGTCAGGCTATGTTTTTTTTGATGACATATCTTTTTTGCGCCCTTGCATACCTGTTCTTTATCCCTAATTGTAATACTTCGCTGTCTAACAGAGCGTCAGCTTTTAACGGCATTGGCTTTAGCAAACCAACGGTTAATTGCAGCTACCAAAACATGGTTTTTGTACAGATGATTGACAGATCCACCCTTGATGACGACCAGCATCATATAATTAAGTCAGTATCGGTTATTTTATTAGTTATTTTTAGCGGGTTTGTTTTGCTCGAACTCATTAGCCGGTTAATTCCCCCCGAGTTATATCATCCCCGAAACAAACAATATTCTTATCTCGTTTTCCGCATCTTCCGGATCTGACAAATTCCTCCGCAATTTGCTGATTGGTTAGTCACCGCTTTTTCCTTACCTGTTTTAGAAAGTGCGTTTTATGCGGGCTTTTGTGTAAAGCGCCGTATGCGTTACTTCAATTGTAAAGGTATGGACGGACTTAATCTATGCCAGTCCTTTTGCTTGCACATGCGCGCTATCTTGGTGAGGCGCTGATTATTGCCTTGTAATTTAACTATTAAATTAAAAGATCATGAAAAAATTAGAGAAAGCTTATGTAAGCACTGTATGCCTGTTGTTATTGGTATCATCCGTTTTTGCGCAAACCATAACCGATGCTAAAAAAGCCATTGATGCTGAACAGTATCAGAAAGCTAAATCAATATTAAACAAACTACTGGTTTCGTCGCCGTTAAAGTACGAAGACTATTTTTATCTGGGCTGGATTTACCTGAAACAGGACTACCCCGACACAGCTATGTCTATGTTTCAAAAGGGTATCGCTGATAACCCGAAATCCGCATTGAACTATGTCGGGATAGGTGCGGTAGCCCGAGCTGACAAAAATTTGACCGAGGTAAAAGCTGATTTTGATAAAGCCGGATCACTAACAGGTAAAAATGCAGAACCGGTTATATATATGGCCGAAGCATACCTTTTAAAACCTGACCCTGATCCGGCATCGGCCATAGCGCTTTTGAATAGCAAAAAGAATTTAGGTACGAATAACCCCGAATATTTTATTGCCCTTGGCGATGCTTATCGTGTGGAAAACGATAACAACAATGCCTATATCAATTACAATCAAGCTTTAACACTCAACCCCAAAGAGGTAAAAGCGATAGTTGCGATAGGTGCATTATGGAAACAAGCCTATAACTTTGAGGATGGCATCCAAAAACTAAAGGATGCCTTGGCCATTGACGCCTCTTTTAGCCCTGCGTACCGGGAGTTGGCCGAAACTGAGCTTTTATGGGCTAAACTGAAGCCCTCGATGTCGCCAGAAAAAATTAAGGAGGGGGCCGATTATTATAAAAAGTACCTCGACCTGACCGACCGGTCGCTTGAATCTGAAATGCGTTATGCGGACTTCTTGATACTTGCACGTGATTATAAAACACTGGAACAAGTGGCGAATGACATCGCAAAATCAAGCAAATCAAACCTGCGCGTGTACCGGTACCTCGCTTATTCCGCCTACGAGAATAAGAACTATCAGGCCGGCTTAGATGCCATCAACATGTTTATTGCCAAAGCCGATCCTAAGCGGATTATCCCGCGCGATTATTTATATCTAGGGCATTTGCAGATTAAAACAAACCAAGATTCCCTTGGTATTTTAACACTGCAAAAAGCCGCGATGTTAGACAGCAATTTTCGCGATGATGTGAACACTGAAATAGCCAAAATATTTTATACCGACCGAAAGTATGCACAGGCTGGCGATGCCTATAAAAACTATATCGAAACTTCGCACAAAGCAAAACTAAATGACTATTTCAGAGAAGGTATGAGTTACTATTTTGCTTACAGTGATCAGTATTTTGCTCCCGGTAGTGCTACCGCTGCAAATAAACCCAAAGCTGATTCCACACTGTTGGTAAAAGCCGACTCCGCTTTTAGTTATGTACAGCAAAAGACAATGGCAAGGCCAATTCCGGATGTAATGCTTTACAGGGCAAGGGTCAAAGATATGGAAGATGCCGATAGGAACAACCTGCAAGGTTTTGCAAAACCATTCTACGAAAAATTTATAGCGCTGGCAACCGTAACACCGCCAACCGACGATAGAACCAAAAAAAACCTGGGCGAAGCTTATGCTTATTTGGGAGCATACTATGAATACAAGGAAAAGGACGATGCCAAAGCTGCGGAAAATTTTGGAAAGGCAAAAGACATTAATCCTGATAACAAACAAGCGCAAGCCTTTTTTGCAAACAAGGAGGCCACAGCTAAAGTCAAATAAACAATTTGCACGCGGTGCACTACAAATATCGAATAATTAATCAACAGGTTATGGACACGGCCGATAACTATTTTTTAAAAAAAATAAAAAAATTCAACCATGAAACTTATAAAATCTAATCTTCTATTTATAACAATTTTATTTGCCTTAGCGGCCTTACAAGCGTGTAAAACAAAAAAACTGGCACAAAAACCTGCTGACCAACCAGCGCCGGTGGTAAAACCTGCGACGACTGCCGAGACGCCTAAACAGGCTCCTGTAGTAAAACCGGCACAGGTCGCGCCGCCCGCTCCGCAGCCACCAACTTTAAGTTTTGATAATAACAATAAGGTTACCATCCAGTTCGAATTTGATTCGAGTGTATTAAAAACAAGCTCGTATGCCATATTGGATCAGGTAGCCTCTGTACTGAGAACTAATCCGGGTATAAAACTCGCTTTAAAAGGATATGCCTCGATAGAAGGCACACCAAAGCATAATATGACGCTGTCACAAGACCGGGCCAATGCAGTTAAATTATACTTGCTTAATTCGGGCGTAACCGCAGCACAAATTACAGGTAAGGGCTATGGTACCAAAAATCCCGTTGCTGATAACAGCACCGAAGAAGGGCGTGAAAAGAACCGCCGCGTCGAAATCGGAAAATAGTGAAAACCTTGTGTTTTAAACTTGCCTCTCTGCTGCCTGTGCGTTTAAATGCATGGGCGGCAATTGGTATCCAATAATCAAACAATAAGCTTTCAAATAAGTTTATTTAAAGAAAATCACCATGTTTAAATGCTCATTTGGTAATAAAGGTAAACAGCCTCCCTTATTGCAATACGTCGAATCGATTGGATACAAAAATGATTGCGGACAAAAAAAGCAAAAACATTTTTGTTTTGTTTTATTGCTTTTTACAACGCTTTTTCCAGTACTGGCAATAGCCGATGGCTTTAAATTCAGGATTAAAAATACTACCAAAGCTGGTATCACGGTGTTTTACAAGATTACCAAAAAGTCGGGCAATTTTAAGCTGAAGTCGTTGGTTAAATTGCAACCGGGCGAGCAAAAGATAAAAGATGTGTCGATAAGCAAAGGGGATACTATTTCTTTTTATGGTCAAAATGCAGAAGATGAAACATCAGCCATTGTCAAGAAAGATTTTGTTTCGCTAAAGGGACAACAAAACGACGCGTGCTATATACCCATAATTATTCCCGAAAAAGAAAATACGAGTTTTGAGTCGCTGGAAAACCTGAGCCTTAAATTACAAAACAATAAAGTATTGAATTTTTTGTTGAAAATGGATTCAACGGCCATGACGGGCTTTTCTTTGCTCGAGAACAATTTTCAAAATGTTTACCCTTTGGGGACTTTTATTTTGTTGATACTAAAACCGACCGTTTACTTGTTCCACCGTTAGAGCCATCATTTTGGAACAATACCGAAAATTATTTGTCTATTCAGGATAGCCTATCAGCTTTAATTAATACCGGACACCAATTACAATCAAACACGCAGGTTACTTATTTTTTAGTCAAATTATTCGACTCATTAAAAGTTAATAATACGCTCCAGGTTCAGTTTAAAGGAAAAATTTCTCTTTTAAGATGGAGACCGGGCAATAATGCCAATATCTATCAGGTTTTTGACGATAAATCGGTGCAATCGTTTCTTCAAAACTGTTACGCGCAGATCGACGACCCTGATAAAGAATTTCAAAGGTATAGGTTATATTTTCTGTCATCATACGAGCGGATTGATGACCTTGAAATTACAGGAAAACAATTTTATAACTTTGGCAATGAAACCGATTTGTCCGTAACAGGGGCTGTTCCGGGTTTTCAGCTATTGAGTACCAATTTGGGCGTACTGTACACCAAAGATCAATCTTTAGGCAATTACTATTCGGTACAAAACGCTGTGTTGCGTACTAAAGCCTATGATTTTACTTCGCTTCTATTTAACGGGTTTAAAGACAATGTCAAAAACAATATTATAGCCAACACCTATACAAATCAGCGCAAAACCACGACAACAATTGTTGATGAATACAAAAGTCTGGTAGCTTATAACCCCGACCCCGTACGCCTTGTGCTGCAAGGGATTGATGCGAAAGATACGACACCCTCGCTCACCCCAATACAAACTACAATCAGCAATTTGTCCCCTTATAGTTATTTACCTACCGACACGTCCAAAAAAGCGGATGCCGTACTTAACAATTATAAAATTGACGCTTATAATAACAAGGTCAAGATATTCAATTCGCACTTAAAGGAAATTAACAGCTTATTTAAACAATTAGATCAGATTAATAATGATTTAGCCAAAATATCTGCCCCAAGCTCTGGCAAAGGCTTCACTAACTCAACTAATGCCCCGGGTATATTAAGTGAAATTGAGGTGGACAACAAAATAGTACGCAAAGAGTAATTGGGTAGATTTGATGTGGCTGGTTTTATTATTGGTCGTCCGTTATATCGCTATTTCCATTCATGGGATGGCAAACTAATTTCTTTTCTCTTGTAACATAACATACCATATCTTAGTCAAACAAAACAAAAACGGATGGAGCCATTAATTACCATTAAAGATATAGGTCGCAAATATGTTATCGGTGCCGAAATTATTCATGCCTTAAAATCGGTATCGCTCACCATTAACAAGGGCGAGTTTGTTGCTTTAATGGGTCCTTCAGGTTCAGGCAAATCAACCTTGATGAATATTTTGGGCTGTTTGGATACCCCAACCAAAGGTGTTTATATCTTGAATGGCATTGACGTAAGCCGCATGAGCGACAACCAGTTGGCCGAAGTGCGCAACAAAGAAATAGGCTTCGTTTTCCAAACGTTTAACTTACTGCCACGTAACACCGCGTTAGACAATGTGGGTCTTCCGCTGGTTTATGCAGGCGTAAAAAAACAAGTGCGTGTTGACCGTGCGCGCAAAGCTTTAGAGAACGTAGGCTTGGGCAACCGTGTGGAGCACAAACCCAATGAGCTTTCGGGCGGGCAGCGCCAGCGTGTGGCCGTAGCCAGGGCGCTTATCAATAACCCATCCATCATTTTAGCCGATGAGCCTACGGGTAACCTCGACACTAAAACATCTGTCGAAATTATGGGCCTGCTGGAAGAAATTCATGCCAAAGGCAATACCATTATCTTAGTAACGCATGAAGAGGATATTGCCCTGCATGCCCACCGCATCGTCCGTATGCGCGATGGTTTGATAGAAAAGGATTTTCCAAACCCCGATATCCATACAGTGAGTAAGTCGACGTCAGCATTATAATTTGTTGAAAGTTTACACATATACAATATCCATCTCGTCAATTAGCTCTTCAAAACGATAACGCCGCAGTAATTGCGCGGTAGCAATCACATCTTTTTGGCAATAGGTAGCAATACGTTCCAATGCGTTTTCCTGCCAGTAAACATGGCCAACCTGGCTGCCGTCAATATCATCTTTCGGGGTGGGGATATTAAATATTTCGGTCAACAGGCTCAATGAGGTGTAGCTTTTGTAATCGCCAAACTTCCATAATTCCATGGTATCCAGGTGCACAATTTCCCATGGCTTTTTACCGGCCATATCCAGTTGTGACGGTATCGATATACCATTGATGATCATCCGTCGGCACAAATAAGGAAAGTCAAACTCTTTCCCGTTATGGGCGCAAAGCATTAAGGTTTTTGGCTGCTTTTTTAGCATCATGCAAAACTGCTTTAATAAAACGGCCTCATCATGGTCGGCGAATGATTTAACCCGTAAACCAACAGGCGGCCCCGGCGTAAATATGCCTACCGATATACAAATTATTTTACCAAACTCGGCCCAAATGCCGGCGCGTTCATAAAATTCCTCAGGCGTTTCGTCTTTGCGCTGATATTGGGTTTTGGCTGCCCACAGTTTTTGCATCGCATCGGGCACTTCGTCAAAGTGTGCGTATTGCGGGACAGTCTCGATGTCTAAAATCAGAACATTTTGCAGGTCTATCTGTTCAAGCATGGTTAAAAATAAAATAAAATTTTGTCATCAACATAAAAACCTAACTAAATCGTCGTTTTATACAACTTTTCGGGTTTATGTTCCGTTAAAACAGATAGATGGCATTTAAATTGCTGCTTTTAAGATATGAAAATCATCATGCCGATATTTCACAGTTGGGGCAAGTTGCTGTTACAGCATCCTAAAGCGCTTTGGTTAACAAAACACTGAGCCTCATTGAGTTTGGATATTTGTCCTTGGGTGGATAGGTACGGCCTTTTTTACAATATCATTACACCCGGTTTGTTTAAAACAGGTAGCTTAATAAAGTTCGAATCGATAATGCTTTCGGGCAAAAAGATGAATTTCTTATCGTAAATATTCCCGTCTATATAGTAGCTCAGCCAATACTCATTGGCAAGGCCGAAGGTCTGCTCGTCAATAGGTTCAACCAAAACAGATTTTCCGCTTTCAACTTTCGGGAACATGTGGCGCAATGTCGAAGTTTTTACCTTTTCGCCGTTCTTTTCGCCATACCCGCGCGACGTGATAAGTACATTTTCTATCGCCACCTTTTTGAGGTTGATGAGATAAACATACCATATCTTGAGTTCGATATCCTCACGCTCTAAGGCTACGGCAATAGCTATATCCTGTACTATATTTTGGGGAAGGTCTTTTTTCATGTCCTCGGCAAAGCGCAGGGCGCGGTTTTACTTCTTTTTAGCAGCTTTTGCTGCCGGTTTCTTTTTAGCCGGTGTCTTTGCTTTAACAGGTGCTGCCTTTTTGGCGCCAAAGCGTCCCGGTTTCTTAGGTTCCTTTTCGGCTATATCGGCTAAAGCCTTACATTCTTCAAAGGTCAAGGTGTTAGGGTCTTTGTCCTTAGGTATTTTAAGGTTCAGTTTGCCAAATTCAATGTATGGCCCCCAGCGGCCGTTCAATATCTTCACATCCGGGTCTTCATCAAAGGTTTTGATGAGCCTTTCCGCATCGCGCTTACGTTTCGCTTCGATAATTTCTATGGCCTGCGCTTCAGTAACATCGTGCGGGTCAAGTTCTTTTGGCAGCGAATAAAAGGCGCTGTTATGGCGTATATACGGGCCAAATTTGCCGATGGCAACTGTCATGTCCTTATCCTCATAAAAACCAACTTTTTTAGGTAGCCTGAACAGGTCCATAGCTTCTTCAAGCGTAATGCTTTCTATCATTTGCCCTGCGCGTAAACTGGCGTATGCCGGTTTTACGGTATTGCCGCCTTCTTCCTTGCTTTCGCTTTCGCCGATTTGCACAAAAGGGCCGTAACGGCCAATACGCACTGATACTTTTTTGCCGCTTACCGGGTCGATACCCAAATCGCGCTCGCCGGTTGCACGTTCTGCAGTCTCCTTGGTGCTCTCCACTTCAATATGAAATGGGGTGTAGAACGAACGGATCATATCTGTCCAATCGGTCAATCCCTGGGCTATCTCATCAAATTGTTTTTCAACCTTAGCGGTGAAGTTAAAATCGACGATGCCTTTAAAATGTTGAACCAAAAAGTCGTTCACCACGGCGCCAATATCCGTTGGGAATAACTTGGCGCGTTCAACACCGGTATTCTCCGTTTTTTCTTCTTTGCTGATGTGGCCGTTTGCCAATGTCATCACCCGATAGTTACGCGGTTTGCCATCGCGGTCTTCTTTAACCACATAACCACGGTTTTGAATGGTGGAGATGGTAGGAGCGTAAGTAGATGGTCGGCCTATACCCAATTCTTCCAATTTCTTCACTAAACTCGCTTCTGTATAGCGCGCAGCCGGCCGCGAAAAGCGTTCGGTAGCGGTCATATCGCGCAGAGTCAATAACTGACCTTGGACTAATGGCGGTAACATGGCATTGTCGCCATCTTCCGATAATTCTTCTTCATCGTCCGATGATTCGAGGTAAACCTTCAAAAAGCCGTCAAACTTCATCACCTCGCCGTTGGCAACCAGATCTTCGCTGCGTGTCGAAATGTCAATTTTGGCGGTAGTTTTTTCAAACTGTGCCTCACTCATCTGCGATGCTATCGCACGCTTCCATATCAGCTCGTATAAACGACGTTCCGACGGGTCGCCGTCTGTAGTGTGGTTTTCAAAAAAAGTTGGCCTGATGGCTTCGTGCGCTTCCTGCGCCCCTGCCGATTTGGTTTTATACTTGCGTAACTGATGGTATTTTTCGCCGTAGGCCGATACAATCTGTTTTTCGGCGGCGTTCAACGCCGTGTCCGACAGATTTACCGAATCAGTACGCATGTAGGTGATCTTACCATACTCATACAGCTTTTGCGCTACCGACATGGTACGCGATACCGAAAAACCCAGCTTGCGACTGGCTTCCTGTTGCAAAGTAGATGTGGTAAACGGTGCGGCAGGGCTACGCTTTGCCGGCTTTGTTTCCAGACTTTTTATAGCGAAAGCAGCGTTGATACAATCCGTCAAAAACTTTTCAGCATCTTCTTGCTTGCTAAAACGCTCGGGCAACTCAGCTTTAAAGGCTTCTTTACCCTTACCAAAAATAGCGACGATACGGAAAGCAGCTTCCGAATTAAATTTATTGACTTCACGCTCACGGTCAACAATCAATCTTACCGCTACCGATTGTACACGACCAGCTGAAAGCGATGGCTTAACCTTTTTCCACAAAACAGGGGATAGTTCAAAACCTACTAACCTGTCTAATACCCGGCGGGCCTGTTGAGCGTTCACCAGGTTATAATCTATTTTTCGTGGGTTTTGGATAGCTTTCTCAATGGCACCCTTTGTTATCTCGTGAAAAACAATGCGTTTTGTAGTCGCATCTTTTAAACCCAGGGTATCAAACAAATGCCACGATATAGCTTCTCCCTCGCGGTCCTCGTCCGATGCGAGCCAAACCATTTCGGCTTCTTTAGCTAATTTTTTTAACTCGCTTACTACCTGCTTTTTATCGGCAGGTACCTCGTATTTCTGTTCGAAATTATTTTTGATATCAATGGCGTCTTCCGACTTGACCAAATCGCGGATATGGCCGTAACTCGATTTAACGGTAAAATCTTTTCCAAGATAACCTTCAATGGTTTTGGCTTTCGCCGGAGACTCTACAATGAGTAAATTTTTAGCCATTTATCAAGTTTTTTTGCAAATAAAGCATAAAGAAAATGAAACGCAAACTTTAGTTATTGCAAATTTTTGCAAACAAGGTGCAAATTTTCAACAATAACAGCAACAATCGGAGTTGTTATCAGATTAAAAAACCGCCGCCTAACAAGTCATTGCCTTCGTAAAAAACAGCCGATTGGCCGGGTGCTATACCCGATACCTTGTGGTGAAAGTCGACTTTCATATGCTCTCCAACCTGCACAATATTGCTTAACATACCGGCGTCCTTATAGCGTATTTTGGTAGTAGCCTCAATAGGTTCGGTAATGGTTTCGTATTTCACCAGGTTTAGGTTCCTTACCCATGCCTCGCCCCGTTCCAAATCTTCGGCACGGCCCAGTACTACGGTATTGCTTTCGGGCAATATTTGGGTTACAAACATCGGTTCGCCTAATGCAATGCCTAAACCCTTGCGCTGGCCAATGGTATAAAACGGATATCCCTGATGTTTTCCAACAACCGTGCCATCAGTTAAAACATAATTGCCACCGGCAACGCGTTCTTCCAAATCGGCTACTTTATGACGTAAGAAGGAGCGATAATCATTATCAGGCACAAAACAGATCTCGTAGCTTTCGCTTTTGTTGGCCAATTCCAACTGACCCATATCTTTGGCCATTTGTCTTATTTCCGCCTTGGCGAAACTACCCAGCGGGAACCGGGTACGCGCCAGGTTCTGTTGTGATACGCCCCAAAGCACATAACTCTGGTCCTTGTTTTCATCCAAACCCTTTGATACGACGTATCGGCCATTATCATGCTGGCGGATGTTGGCATAATGCCCGGTGGCAATAAACTCGCAGTCAAGCTTATCTGCCCGTTTCAACAAAGCTTCCCATTTGATGTGGGTATTGCACAACACACATGGGTTAGGGGTGCGCCCCGCAAGGTATTCGTCAACAAAATTGTCTATCACAAAATCACCAAACTCGCTGCGGATGTCGAGTATATAATGCGGGAAACCATAGCCAACAGCCAAAGCCCGTGCATCGTTAATGCTATCCAAACTGCAGCATCCGGTCTCTTTGGTGTTGGTGCCCGATGAGGCGTAGTCCCAGGTTTTCATGGTCAAGCCAATTACCTCATAGCCCTGCTCGTGCAGCATCACTGCCGCAACCGAACTATCAACCCCGCCACTCATGGCTACCAAAATTCTACCGTGCTTGCTCATTGTTTCAAAGCGCAAAAGTAGGTATTTAAAATAGCAAAAGGGTAGGGGGATGGTCAGTATAAGGTAAATAGAATAGGAGGGAAGATGGGATGTGGAAGACGGAAGGTGTACATGAGCGCAAGTGGAATTTAGCGATTTCGCGTCCTAGTGGCCACAATTATTAGCAAACAAGAAAGGCGATAACGGTATATATCTGATTAAACTTTAAGTTAATATATATTGCTAATCAAATACTTGCAATAATCACTTAACTAAACTCTTTAAATCATCGGTCAAATCTTCAACTGTAGTTATGCTGGGCAATTCTGATAACAAAAAGCAACTTTTTTTTGATCGTTGTATAGCTTTTTGTAATTCCCGGGATAAAGTGGGTGTTCCCCAACCGCCGACATTAAACACATCAGATTGGTAATTGGTGAGACCAAACAGGTAAGAGCCGCCATCTTTTGTTGGGCCGAGTACAGCATCGAAATGGTCCAATTGGCGGAAGGCCAGACGGATGATGCGCTCTTCCAGGTCAAAGCAGTCGCTGCCAATAATGGCCACATGCTCATAACCCGCATCAAATACTTCTTTAAAAGCATTGGTTATCCTGGCCGACATGGTAGGCCCCGATTGCAGGTTTTTTTTGTACTGGTCATCAGGCCAGTTATCATTGGTAACAGCTTCCCTGTCGTAATACAAAAACTTATCGACGCTTAATGATTTTGTGATGAGCAAAGTATGGTCGAGCATTTGTTTATATACTTCGAGTGCCGCCTCATCACCAACAGTTTGGGCCAATCGTTTTTTCACCCGGCCAAGGTCGGGGTTTTTAATGAAGATGATGATAGCGGCCTTTTTCATTTTTTAGTACGATAAATCAGATATGCTAAATATACGATTTTAAATTAGCAATAAACTAATGTTAAGCAATATACACCGTTTTTATATTCACAAACTCGTGTATTCCAAACATACCGAGCTCCCTCCCGTAACCCGATTGTTTGATACCGCCAAAAGGCAGTCTCGGGTCCGACTTTACCATCGTATTAACAAAGCACGAACCTGCCTCCATTAACTTGGCAGCAATAAACCTGCCTTTCACTTTATTTTGCGTGAATATGGCGCCACCCAAGCCAAATATACTATCGTTCGCAATAGTTATGGCCTCGGCTTCATCACGGGCCTTTATGATGGCAGCTACGGGTCCAAACAGTTCTTCATGATAAGCAGGCATCCCTTTTTTAACTTTGGTTAGGATGGTTGGCGGGTAAAAGGCACTTTTATCTTTGGGTACCACACCACCCAGAATACATTTTGCTCCCATCCTAACTGACTTTTTAACTTGTTTGTGCAATTCATCGCGCAAGTCAACACGGGCTTGTGGGCCAACATTCGTTCCATCCGTTAAAGGGTCGCCCATGGTTTTGGCTTTCATTTTTTCGAGGAACAGCCGGGTGAATTCTTTTTCAACGGTTTTAACAACGATAAACCGTTTTGCCGCTATACAACTTTGCCCGTTGTTGATGAGGCGGCTGTTTACACAAGTTTCGGCGGCATGTTCCAGGTCGGCATCTTCCATTATGATGTAGGCGTCGCTGCCGCCCAATTCCAACAACGTTTTTTTTAGCAACGCCCCTGCCTTTTGGGCTACCTGTATACCGGCTTTGGTGCTTCCCGTTAAGGTTACGGCTTTTATCAGCGGGTTTTCAATTACTTTGTTTACCTGTGCACTACTAATGAGCAGGGTTTGAAAAACATTATCCGGGAAACCGGCTTGTTTAACTATATCTTCTATAGCCAAAGCGCAGCCGGGAACGTTTGAGGCGTGTTTGAGTACTCCGCAGTTACCTGCCGCTAACGCAGGCGCCAAAAAGCGGAACACCTGCCAAAAAGGGAAGTTCCAGGGCATAACAGCCAACACCACGCCAATCGGTTGAAACGTAACGTAGCTTTTTGCAGCTTCAGTTTTAACGGTCTGGTCTTTCAAAAAACTTTCAGCGTTTTGCGCGTAATAAGTGCACACCGATGCACACTTTTCAATTTCGGTTATGCCTTGCTTTATAGGTTTGCCCATTTCCAATGCCATCAGTTTTGCCAGTTCGGCTTTTTGGCTATCCAAAACCAGGGCCATTTGGTTTAACAGCGCGGCACGTTGGACAAAAGTGGTTTGTTTCCATTTGAGCCATGCCGCGTGGGTTTCTTCTATTTTTTTGAAGACTGCTTTATTGCTGTCCAGTTGGTACTTTTTAATAACCTCTCCGTTTACCGGGTTAACTGAAAATATATTCATATATAAATTAATTGTTACCTAAAAATATGTTGTTAACAAACTTAGCCGTAGTAGCAAGCGCAATAAAATAAATCGCATCATCGCAACTCTGGGCAGCTTGCCTTAATGATAATTTGTAAAGAATATGTGCATTTTTCACGGATTTGTGCTGGTATTTTGTATAACAACAATATACAAAGCATTGTTCTTTTTATTAATATTTTAATGAATAAAACATCAAATTCAATTGTATTCAATGTAAAGTAAATATTGCTTAAAAATTAATAAAAATATTTTTTTGTATGGATGACCTCTTGTTTTTGTGTAACTTTGTTTATCCTAATTAACTATAGCATGAAATTAAATCTAACATTCGAACAAAAAATTCAGGGCTTTGCGGTACTGGTTATCGGTATCGCGGGACTTGTTAATTACCTGATCTGATTGATTGTAAATCTGGATGAAACAAAAGGGTAATGGCCAACAGGGCTGTTACCCTTTTCTGTTTTAGTAAATTTGTGTCATTATGTATCATCCCATAGGTTTTATGATACAGCCATTACTTTTTATTGGTTCTAGATCATTCAATTTGCTGTGTTTAATAGTGCTACGTTTTCATGAAAAATATTAAGCTCAGTATACTTGATCAGTCAACCATCAGCAAGGGCGGATTGGCTATTGATTCCATCAAGCATACCATCCAATTAGTTCAAAAGGCCGAAGGTTGGGGCTATCACCGCTTTTGGGTATCGGAGCATCATAACCTGGTAAGCATAGCAGGGTCTGCTCCCGAAGTTCTCATCGCTTATCTTGCCGCCGTTACTAAGCATATCAGACTTGGCTCAGGGGGAATCATGTTGCCAAACCATAGCTCGCTTAAGGTGGCCGAAAATTTCAGACTGCTCGAAACCATGGCTCCCGGTCGTATTGACCTTGGCATAGGGCGTGCGCCGGGAGGCGACAGGATAACGGCGTCGCTGTTAAATCCAGGCAATCGTTTTAAAGAAGAGGATTATATACAACAGGTTAATGAGTTGCAAATGTATTTTAACGACCAGGTGCAAACGCAGTTCGGGTCGGTAAAGGCTATACCGGTGGTTTATGATGAACCACCCATCTGGATGCTGACATCCAGCGGTAGCAGTGCCTACACTGCAGCAGATATGGGCTTGGGCTTAGCTTTTGCCCAATTTATCGCGGCCAATGGCGTAAAAGAGGCCATTACAACATACCGCACTCGTTTTGTTCCGTCAGATATTTTCCCTAAGCCCGAAGTAATTATCGCTATATGGGTTTTATGTGCCGATACCGAAGAAAAGGCCGAAGAACTAAAACGATCGTTATTGCATGTGTTTTTACAGATGGAAAAAGGTGAGGTGCGCACAGGTATGCCGCCTTATGATGAAATAAAGGACTATCCGTATACCATACAAGATCGCATGCGCATGGAGCAGCACAGTAACAGACTGATAGCTGGCACGCCTCTACAGGTAAAACAACAGATAATTGATTTAGCAGAGAATTGCGATGCCGACGAAATAATGGCTGCAACAATAACTTTTGCACCCGAAGACAAAATACGTTCGTTTGAGTTATTAGCGAAGGAGTTTGATCTGTATTGACCAGGTTAATAATTAGCCCGGCAAAACTTAGCCGCAAAAAAAGGGGTCGGCATAACATGCCGGCCCTTTTTTATATAAGTTATCAAGCCTGTTTACTTCTCTTCTGTCTTCACGTTCATCGACACCTTTTGATCAGGGTTCGATGTCATGTCGATCATGGCCGAAACCTCGTCGAGCAAACCTTCGGCTGTGCCCGAGAAGCCAACATGTTTAAAGCGAATATTCCCCTGCCCATCGATAATAAATTTGGTAGGAATGCCTTGTACATCAAACGCTGTAACTACTTTGGCTTGTTTGCCATCAGCGTTTTTTTCGTCCATCAATACGTGGAAAGTGTATTTATTATCGGCTATAAACTGTTTTACGCCGGGAAGGTAATCATCGCCGTTTTCCCAGGTATCAACAAACAGGAATTTTACGTTGGGGTTATCTTTAAATTTGGTAACAGCCAATTGCATGCCAGGGAACGATGCTTTGCAAGGGCCGCACCAGGTAGCCCAAAAATCAACGATCACTATTTTGCCTTTTAACGATGCTAAAGATACTTCGTTGCCGTCAAGGTCTTTCAGTGCGAAGGCAGGGGCAGGCTGTTTAATCATCTCTTTGGCAAGCTTAGCTTTCAAGGTCTGGTCCGAAGTGTTTTTAAGCGCTGCGAAGTAATCATCAAACCCCTTGTCCGATCCTTTATCTTTAACATACATTTCTTTAAGCGCCGCGTTCATTTCTTCTGATGATTTACCATTTTTCACCGCATCTTCCATTACCGAAGTTGCCTTTTTGGTATCACCGGTGGCTTTTAGCAGCATGGCATAATGCCCTGTAACTTCGGCATCTTGTTTTGGTGCATGATCAAATATCGCTTGCATTACGGCCAGCCCTTCAGCAAATTTGCCTTCTTTATATAAAATGAAGGCATAGCTGTCAGCATAGCCATCGTAAGTGCCCTGCATTCTCTTTTTGTTTGCTTCAGCTGTGTAAAAAGGTGCCGGACCATTCATTCGCTCTGTGGTATATGTAAGCACCTGTTTAATCATAGCCTCGTCTTCATCCAGCTTTTCACCCTTTTTAGCTTGGTCGTAGGCCAGGTTATTCAAACCGGGAGCAAGATTGATCTTGTTTTTTACCTGGGCGGCAATGCGGTTATAGTTTGCCATATCGCCTTTGGCAAGGTAAGCCGAAGCTAATTGTACCCTGAAATTATCCTGTATGGTTCCCTTATCGCTACTCTCAGGATATTTTTTAATGTAAGCATCGTAAAGCTCTTCTTTTTTGGCAGGGTCTTTTTCCATGTTAAATGCTAAGCCTGCCGCATTCTTCACCATTTCGCCATCGGGGAATTTTGCTTTTATAATGGCTTTTATAGAGTCGGAAGCCGAAGGCATTTTAAGCCTGGTATACAAGTTTCCGGCAAGTATCATGTTCTTTTCATCGCCGCTTGCGGCAAGTTTGTTCACTTCGGTTTTGGCAAGCGCAATATTCGCATCATCTTTCGATGCCATGAGCATCGAAACATACATTCCCGCGTCCGAACTATTATCAGGGTACAATTCAAATTCCTTTTTGTAAAGCGCGGCGGCACTAGCGGCATCGCCTTTGATCTTTGCTAAACCCATGCCCATTCCACTGCCCAGCGTATAACCTTCGGCCCCATAAGCGCCTTCAACGGGCTTACCCCGCTTGTAGAGCAGGTACATATAGCCCTTGTCGTTATTGTTATCTATTGTATTGTCATCTGTCGCCAGTTTTATAAAAAAAGCCTTTGCGGTTGCCGGTATGTTAATGCTGCCACTTAGCATGCCCCCTGCAGGTTTTAAATTAATATCGTCAACAGGGTAATCTTTGCCGTCAATGTAATGGACCTCGGCTACCGTGATCTTTTTACCATCAAGCGGGGAACCCGTCGGGTTGTAGGTGAAATTTACTGTTGAGCCGGGAGCAGGCTGCTCGACCGAAAGCTTTAAATGCGCATCCGACTGGGCGAACGCGCCTTGTACCGCCATCATGCAGGGCAATACGAACAGCAAGGTATGTTTTTTCATAAACTATTTTTTTAGTTAAGGTAAAATATTTATTTGAGAATGTCAAGTAATATTTGTGAAATATTAAAAATAGCCTGCTGATAATGAGTAGGTTGTTGTGTAAAATGGCGTTTTCGGGTAACGTTAAGCTATTAATGGGGTTTCCAAATTTAATTTCCCCTTTACCTTCTAAAAGCCTAATTTTGCCGCTTCAGTAAAATCAATATATATATCTTCCATTTTCTATCGTCCATATTACGTCAAATAAATGTTCAATATTCATACCCTTACACGTTTTCAGCAATTGGAAACACCCTTTTACTATTACGATCTAAATCTTTTGGGTAAAACCCTGGAGTCCTGCAGCGCTGCTTCGGCTAAGTATAACTTTCATGTGCATTATGCCATGAAGGCCAATTTTAATCCCAAAGTGTTGGAGCTGGTACAATCGCATGGTTTTGGTGCCGATTGTGTGAGCGGGGGCGAGGTGAAGGCGGCCATTCAATATGGTTTTGATAAGAGCAAAATAGTATTCGCCGGGGTAGGTAAGTCGGACAAGGAAATAAACGAGGCGCTAGACCGTGATATATTTTGCTTTAATGTGGAATCGGTGCAGGAACTGGGCATTATCAATAATCTGGCGAAAGCCAAAAACAAAATGGCCAGCGTGGCTATACGCATCAATCCCAACGTTGACGCGCACACGCACCATTTCATCACTACCGGGCTTGAGGAGAACAAATTTGGGGTAAACACATGGGAGTTGCCGGCGGTGGTTGATGCTTTAAAAAAGTGCGACAGCCTTGAGTTTTTGGGTATCCACTTTCACATCGGTTCGCAAATTACCGATATGGAAGTTTATAAAAACCTGTGTATCAAAGTAAACGAGTTGCAACAGTGGTTTTTAGATAACGGATTAGCCATTAAAGTGTTAAACCTGGGTGGTGGTTTGGGTGTGGATTATCACAATCCGGATGAAAATCCTATAGGTGATTTTGAAAGCTACTTCAAAGTGTTCCATGACAATTTAGACATCAAACCAAACCAGGAAGTGCATTTTGAACTGGGAAGGGCATTCGTGGCGCAATCAGCTTCGCTGATATCGCGCGTGCTGTATGTTAAAAACGGCATTAACAAAAACTTTTTGATATTGGATGCAGGCATGACCGAACTGATTCGCCCGATGTTGTACCAGGCTTATCACGAGATTGAAAATTTGAGTGCCGCAGGCAGAATCGAGAATCAAGAATCTAGAATCAAGAATGAGGAAAAAAATATCCTGACTCTTGATTCCGGACTCTTTACTCGAACAAAATACGATGTAGTAGGCCCTATCTGCGAAAGCACGGATTGTTTCCGCAAGGATGTTGAATTGCCCGAATCGTTTCGTGGCGACCTGATTGTCATCCGTACCGCAGGCGCTTATGGCGAGGTAATGGCATCCGGCTATAACCTGCGCGACAGGGTTACGAGCGTATACTCGGAGTAATTACAACCTGTAACCGAAGCCAAGCGTGAGGGTAGAGAAATTCTGAACTTCAGCAACAAAATGCACACGGTTAACTCTGAAGAAAAAAAGCACCGGATATGCAATAATCCCTATTATCGGTAGTTGTATTATAAAAACCATTTGGGTCGTTCGAGTTATATAAATTTTGATTTCCAAATACTGAACCGATAAACAACCTATACCCATATTGTGTGTTCAGGTCTCTTTGATTATGCCAAATAATTTCGCTGGTTAGGCCTACAGTTAACAATCCCGTGTTGGCGTTGGTATAAAAGCCCGGTAAACTTTGGGCGTATTCTCTAAAGCCCGCATAAGCACCAAATTCTTTACTGTAGGAAGCCTCGATGCCCAATAGTCGCAGGTCGGTCCGGCCGGAAGGTGTGTAAACATTAGCCGAGCCCCTGATGCCAATGCCAGAAAGGTATTTATTGGTAAAATAACCTGGCTGATAATTTGGTATCGAGGTGTTTTGATAGTTTCCAAAAAAGCCATAACCACCATACGCAACGTTGAAATTTTGAAAGGTATTTGCACGGCTAAAGCTTGCATGACCAATTAATACATTATCTTGCTGGTTTACACCACTGCCTATACTGATAGCCCCCGAAACATAATTGGCATTCTTTACCGAGTCGGACGACATTGGTTTGTACTGGTAGGCAATATCGCTTTTGTAGAGGGCAGGGGCATAAATATGGTCGTTGCAGGCACAAAATAGCAATGATATAATACAAAGTGATGTCGTAATAATTCTTTTCATCGGGTAGATTTTAAGTACACTAACTTAATGTTTTTATTTTAAAAGTATTGCAGACACGATTAAAAAGCTATTACAGTCATACCAACGTCAATTAAAAGTCGTTTTATCTCAAATTGAAAAAATACAGCCTGTAAAATGTATATTTATCAAGCAAAAAGTACTTCCCCTAATTTTTTGCTAATTGTTTCGATGTGTGCCCGGCACATCTACTCCCGGTAATAGTTTATTTATACCTGTTTTCTGTCCAATCGTTTGTTAACAAACAAATGACGTTGTTTTCATCTTGGCTTAATAAGTAACGGTTAATTTTATATATTTAAACAACAACAATGAAATTATCTTTAAACATCTTCATGCTGATCAGGACTATCAAAAAAGCGCTCTTTTTGAGGAGCATGCGTTCGTCATTTATGCACTGAACTGAATTTATTAATTTTTTTCTGTCTGATATTGAATTAAAATTTAGAGTTTAGGCACAAAATTGATTTGCCCGGACTGTTAATGAGTGCTGATATCGAAAATAATAACCT
This sequence comes from uncultured Mucilaginibacter sp., assembly GCF_903893715.1. Classification (GTDB taxonomy): domain Bacteria; phylum Bacteroidota; class Bacteroidia; order Sphingobacteriales; family Sphingobacteriaceae; genus Mucilaginibacter. The sequence goes on along the minus strand of NZ_CAITNG010000112.1, from coordinate 48,121 downwards.
TAAAAAAGCCCACTTCGGCGATGATTTTGCCTGGGGCGTTTCAGTAGCTGCACAACAAATAGAAGGTTCCGCCGATGTTGATGGCAGGGGAGAATCAGTTTGGGATGTTTTTTCTGCAAAAAAAGGCAAGATACTCAATAACGATACGCCAGAGATAGCCTGCGACTATTATAACCGTTACCGCGAGGATATCCTCCTCATCAAAAAACTAAATATTCCCAACTATCGGTTTTCCATTTCATGGCCGCGCATCTTACCTAAAGGTATGGGCACGGTTAACAAGGCCGGTATTGATTACTATAACCGTATTATAGATTTTTGCCTCGAACAAGGTATTGAACCTTGGGTAACAGTTTACCATTGGGATTTGCCTTACGAACTGGAAATACGCGGCGGCTGGACCAACCGCGAGATACTGAACTGGTTTAGCGATTATGTGCGTATTTGCGCCCAACACTTTGGCGATCGTGTAAAACACTGGATGGTGATGAACGAACCTGCAGTGTTTGTTGGTGCCGGTTACTTTTTAGGCATACACGCCCCCGGGCGTACAGGTATTCGTAATTTTTTACCCGCAGTGCACCATGCGGTTCTGGCTATGGGTATAGGCGGACGAATATTACGAGAAATGTGCCCCGATGCCGAAATAGGTACCACATTTTCTTGCTCTTATATAGAGCCATACTCGCAAAACAAACGCGATGTTGATGCTGCAATACGTGCCGATGCCTTTATCAACCGCCTTTTTATCGAAGCCGTGTCGGGTATGGGTTACCCAACAGAGGTGAAGGTGTTTAGCGAGATAAAAGAATTTATGAAGCCCGGCGATGCCGAACTGATGAAGTTTGATTTTGATTTCATCGGCATCCAAAATTACACGCGCGAAATAGTCAAATCAACTATTTTTGTCCCGTATATAGGAGCGAAACTGGTAAAAGCGAAAGAACGCAAAGTGGCCGAAACGGCCATGGGTTGGGAAGTATACCCGCCGGCTATTTACGAGGTCATAAAAAAATTCAGTGCCTATCCTGAGGTAAAAAAAATCATCATCACCGAAAATGGAGCTGCTTTTCCGGATATGGTTATTGATGGTGAAGTTGACGACGCTCAACGCCTGGAATATCTGCAACAACATATGGCACAGGTGCTAAAGGCAAAAAACGAAGGCGCGAAAGTTGCCGGTTACTTTATTTGGTGCCTGATGGACAACTTTGAATGGGCCGAAGGGTACCACGCTCGTTTCGGTATTATCCATGTGGATTTTGAAACGCAAAAACGTACCATTAAATCATCCGGTAAGTGGTATGGGGAGTTTTTGAAGGGTTAATACGCCGAAGCATCATCCAACAACGTCAACGCTTTACTATCCAATTTCAATTCCATTGCTTTAAACATATCCTGTAGCTGCGCTACGCTTGTTGCGCTTGCGATTGGGGATACAACTGCCGGGCGCGCAAGCAACCAGGCCATGGCTACCTGCGCAGGGTTAGCGCCGTATTGTGCAGATACCGCATCCAAAGCTTTTAATATTTTAAAGCCGCGCTCGTTAAAGTATTTTTTATTGCTTGCGCGTTTTGTTTTGGCTAAATCGTCTTCGGTGCGGTATTTTCCTGTTAAAAATCCGCTCGCTAACGAATAGTAGTTGATAACGCCGATATTGTTTTCGAGGCAAACGGGCAGCATGTCTTTTTCAAACACCTCCCTGTCGTACAGGTTATATAAAGGTTGTAGCGTTTGATATTCGGCCAGGTTAAACTGCTTGCTTACTTCAAGCGATTCAGCCAAACGGGCGCCTGTGTAGTTGGATGCACCAATGGCCCGCACTTTCCCTTCTTTTATTAATTCGGTGTAAGTTTCCAATGTTTCGCGCATCGGGGTATGGGCATCGTCAGTATGCGATTGGTACAGGTCGATATAGTCGGTTTGCAGGCGTTTTAACGAGTCTTCTACGGCGCGGTAGATATAGTCGCGCGATAAGCCCTTCTTTTCGCCACCCATGTCCATACCCACCTTGGTGGCAATAACTATTTTATCGCGCTTGCCACTTTGTTTCAACCATTTGCCGATGATGGTTTCTGATTGTCCGCCCATGCCGTTATGTGCCCAGGTGCTATACACATCAGCCGTGTCGATAAAGTTGATACCGCCATCGGTAAGGGCGTCCAATAGTTTAAACGATGCGGCTTCATCAATCGTCCAGCCAAAAACATTACAACCGAAGCAAACGGGACTAACTGTGATGCCCGACTTACCCAAATTATGCATATCCATGGTGATATTTATTTTGATTGTAAGGTAGCAATTTTATCCGCCAATTCGTCAACCCAACCTAACAGATATGGCTCTGAGCCGTCAATGCGTATCCAATCACCATTGATATCTTTAGCAATAATGATGTGCAGGGAGTTGTCTATCGCATCAAATTTGTAGGTTTCAGGGTATGGCGAATCGGGCAGTTGGCTCACTATGCCATCTATCATATCATCTGTACCGGTCAGGGTGGTTTCGAAGGTTTTCATTGGTTCTGTTTATATCGGTTACAACACGGGCTATGTCATTCTGTTTTGATAGAAGAGTACTTAATTTGCTGTGCTCTGTTATATTTGCAAGGAAACGATATACATTTACCTTGAACCCCGAAATACTAAAAAAACTAATGATAACCCCTATGCCTTATGGCAAGTATAAAGGGCGCATGATATGCGACCTGCCGGTTTACTACCTGGAATGGCTGTATGCCAAAGGTTTCCCTCCGGGTAATTTGGGGATGTTGCTGCATACCATACACGAAATAAAAATCAACGGTCTGGATTATTTGTTGTTCCCGCTGCGTGGAAAGGCAAAATAACCTAACATAAATGTTGCATAGTTTTATACCAGATCATAACAGTTTAATCCTGTCGTTATCGTAAGTTTATGTTCCCATTGTAAAACCAATTTTAGTGTAATGCGCCTTAAATTATTTTTGATCACCCTGGTGGCGGGAATGCTTTTATCCGCAAGTTTGTTAGCCGCCGATTCTGTTGTGGTATCGCAGGATGATAACAGGATAACCCTTGCTAACGGTCTTGTTGAAGTGACCTGGAATAAAAGCAACGCCGACCTGATATCGATAAAAAAGAACGGCGTTAGTTTGCTTGGAGCCAAAGGCCGCGGATATTTATTAGGCCCGGGCTTTTCTATGTGGCCGGCAACGTTTAGCATTGTTAAACAAACGCCAGATATGGTTGAGCTTAGCTTTTACCATGTTGGCAGTAATCATTTTCAGTACGATTTGCATTATGTGTTGCGCTCAGGAATATCCGGTCCGTATTGTTTTTTGATACAGAGCCATAAAAAAGAAGACCCATTAGGCGATTACGGGCAGACCCGCTGGGGTTTAAGTGCCGATGAAAACTTGTTTGATTACCATTTAGTAGGCGACAACCATCAGGGGCCTATGCCCAAAATGGCATCACTGACCAACCAGGTACAGGATTGGACATTTCGGTTTCCTGATAGTACTTATTACACCAAATACGACTATGCAGAATATATTGAAGGAAGGCATGTACATGGTATGGCCGGGCAAAAGTCGGGCTATGGTATATTTATTATACAATCGAGCCACGAGTATTTGCAAGGTGGGCCCACAAAACAATATCAAACAGTTCATGCCACGCCATACCTCATCTGTATGTTTAACGATGGTCATTTCTTGTCGGATAAAAGACCTGACGACAGCAAGATAACGGGCGATTGGGTGAAGTTGAGTGGGCCGTTCCTGCTTTATATCAATTCAGGAAAGGATGTGAATACCGTTTGGGCCGATGCAAAGAAACAATGCCTCGAAGAAATAAGCAAATGGCCATATAAATGGATGAATAATTCGGAGTATCCGTTGGAGCGTGGCTTAATAAAAGGGGTACTAAAGTTTGCCGACGGTAAGCCTGCGGCCAATGCCCATGTTATTATTGGTGCACCTGGAATGGATTGGCAGGCACAGCAACGAGGTTATATGTGGTATACTACGGCCAATGCTAATGGTAGTTTTATAATCAAGAACGTTAGGCCGGGAAATTACAGCTTGTACAGCTATTGTACCAACATCACGGATGATCTTACTATGAATAACGTCAGCGTTACTGTTGATAAAGAAACCGATTTAGGTGATATTTTATGGGCGACCAAGAATTACAGAAAATTGTGGCAGATAGGAATTGCAGACAGGTTTACCGATGGTTTTAAATTGAGCGACCACAAGCGATATTATGATGTTTTTACAAAAGTTCCGGCCCATTTGGATTATATCGTTGGAAAAAGCAAACCTGATGAAGATTGGTATTACGCGCAGACAAAGCCCGGTAGTTGGAACATTATTTTTGATGTGAAAGAGGAATACAAGGGCGAAGGTGTTTTAACAATTGGCATAGCAGGGGCTACCAAAAACGCCCAGTATGATGTTTTGTTAAACGGTGCTAAATTGGGTAAGTATTATTTTGGTAACGATGCAAGTATATACCGCTCGGCAATAAAGGGTGGTTATTATCAGAAGTTAGAGGTTAAGTTTGCAGCAGACTTATTAAAAACGGGTAGTAATAAAATTACCTTTGAAATGCCAAATGTAAAGCCTGGCGGCGGCGTTATGTACGATGTTGTAAAACTCGAAATAAACGACAAACCATTGGACGCGCAATAGGGCGTAGTAAAAAGGAGCCCGAAATGACAATTTGTTTTGTAAGGTTAGCAACTGCACCCCGTCTAAATACGTAAATTGTACTAAGAATTAAGAGAATATGAAAAATTTAAGTTTGTTTTTATTGGGTGTATTATTGTTTTGCGGTTGCGCTAATGGCCAATCGGAAGACCATTCGTTCGCTAAGTTACCTGCCCCAAAAGAAGGCGAGAAGTTAGCCACCTTTGCGGGAGGTTGTTTTTGGGCCATGAGCGAGGCCATGAGCGAATTAAAAGGCGTGAACAAGGTGGTTGCCGGCTTTTGCGGCGGTACAGTTAAAAACCCAACTTACGAGCAGGTTTGTGAGAAAAACACGGAACATGCCGAGTCGGTTGAGATTTATTACGACCCGAAAGTAATTACCTATCAGCAATTAGTGGAGGCATTTTTTTACGCACACAACCCGACCGAGTTAAACTACCAGGGCCCCGATGAAGGCGACGACTACCGTTCGGAAATATTTTACCGCACACCTGAAGAAAAGGCCATTGTGATGGACGAAATAAAAAAGGTGAACGCGAGCCATCATTACGGTGCTGCCATTGTTACCAAGGTTGAGCCTTTCAAAGTGTTTTATCCTGCCGAAGTTTACCATCAAGGCTATTACCGCCTACACCCCGAAAGCGGCTACATACAAAGTGTTTCGGTACCTAAAGTGATGAAGATGCGTAAAGCGGTGCCAAATTTGTTGAAACCGGAGTTTGCTAAATAAGCCAGCCCCACCCAAACCCTCCCCGGTAAGGAGGGCTTTAAATAAAAGCTTTCGAAAGTCTCCCCCTTCCGGGGGAGATTTAGAGGGGGCTGGTTTATATGTAGGTCATCGCCTGCGGCCCCTGGTTAAACAGCAAATCTACAATGCTCAGGTTTTTTAGAAACCCATGACGCTCTTCGAATAATTGGAAATATGGTTTTTGGTTAAAATTGCTTTCCTTTTTTGGTGTGATGCTTAACCTTAAATCTGCCCTTTCGGGATATTGCTTTTCGTAGGTTTCTGTAAATGTTAACCCGGGTTTAAGTTTCAGCAGCTTTAATATTAACCTCAACAATTGCTCGTTATAGTCGAAAAGGTATTCGAAACGTTCGGTATAAAAGCGAACAAAATCATCCTCATAAAACTCAAAGTAGGCGGAGCGGCGGTAGCAGTTTTGCAGGCTCATCCAATGCAGGCGCTGCCATTTAAAATCGTAGCTTATCTTCACATCCTTTATTTTGGTATGCAATTTTGAGCCTTTTACAACAGGAACGGTTAGGGCCAGCATACCATCTGGCGAGTAAATATGCGCACGGTTGCGGTAGGTTTGTTTTATCAGGTGTTCTTCTTTTTCAATTAACAGGTTAGTCTTGTGCGTGTTCAGCTCTACAAAATAAGCGACCGGAGGTAAATAAAACATTGGCAAAACAGCGCCTTCGTGGTACATATATATTTTTTATGTTTGTGATCTGGTTATTTTGCAAAAATAATGATTAAAAAAGGGCTTTCAGGTTTAGTTTTCTTCTTTTTATACCTGATATCGTTATTGCCCTTTTGGCTGCTTTATTTATTGGCCGACCTGATATACCTCATCCTTTACCACATTACAGGCTACCGGCGCGAAACCGTAAGCAGCAATCTGCGTAACTCTTTTCCCGAAAAGGATGAAAACGAACTGAAAACCATAGAAAAGCGGTACTACAAATACATGGCCGATCTGATTGTTGAAACCATAAAAATGCTCACCATCTCCGAAAAGGAAGTACTGCGCCGTATGCCGTTAACCAACCCGGAGCTGGTTGAAAAATATTGTAAAGAGGGCAGGAGCATGTTTGCAGCTGTAGGGCACTATTGCAATTGGGAATTGTGTGTATTACGTTTCAGCCTGATACCTCAGTACAAAAAAATAATGGTTTACAAGCCCTTGAATAACAAGGAATCGGACAATTACTATCAGAAAATGCGGGGCCGTTTTGGTGTTTTGCTGGTGCCTATGCGCAATACTTTACGTAAATTGGTTGAATTGAAAAACGAATTGACTTTCACTGTTTTGGCATCAGACCAGGCGCCGGTTAAACACGAGGCACAATATTTTACACGATTTTTAAACCAGCCTACAGCATTTTTTATGGGTGCCGAAAAAATGGGGATTATGTTTGACAGTGTTGTTTTGTTTGGAGATGTAAAATATTTGAAACGTGGCTATTATGAATATACATTTGTGCCGCTGGCCGAAAACCCAAAGCAAACAGCCCCTAACGAAATAACCGAACTTTATGTTAAGCACCTGGAGGATATGATAAAACGTGAACCCGCGTATTGGTTATGGTCGCACAGGCGATGGAAATATAAACCGGAGGACCTGAACAGATGAGCCATCCCAAAGTATCCATCGTCATATTAAACTGGAACGGAAAAAAATACCTCGAAGATTTTTTACCGTCGGTATTGGTATCCACGTATCCCAACTTTAACATCGTTGTTGGCGACAATGCTTCTACGGATGGTTCTGTTGAATTTTTAAAGCAAACATACCCTGGTATCGTCATCGTGCAAAACGATGCGAATTATGGCTTTACCGGAGGCTATAACCGGGTGCTGGAGCATGTAGATGCCGACTATTACATCCTGCTCAACTCAGACATTGAAGTGGTGCCAGGATGGATTGAGCCCGTCATCGACCTCATGAAAAGCGACGAACTGATAGCGGCGGCGGCACCAAAAATCAAATCGTTTAAAGAGAAAACTCATTTTGAGCATGCAGGGGCGGCAGGGGGCTTTATAGACCATTTTGGCTATCCGTTTTGCCAGGGCCGTATATTTTTTGACATTGAGGAGGACAGGGGCCAGTACAACCAATCGAAAGAGGTGTTTTGGGCGTCGGGCGCGGCATTGTTCATCAAAAAGAAATATTGGGATGCGTGCGGCGGTTTTGATGAGCGCTTTTTTGCCCACATGGAAGAAATTGACCTGTGCTGGCGTTTAAAAAACATGGGACTGAAAGTAATGTACTGTGCCGAATCGGAAGTGTACCATGTTGGCGGCGGCACTTTGAACGCGGAAAATCCTTTTAAAACCTATCTCAACTTTAGGAATAATCTTACGTTGCTCAAAAAAAACCTGCCGTTTTGGAGGGCGCTCTGTATCATCCCCATAAGGTTGTGCTTTGACTTTATCGCTTTGCTGCGTTTTTTAAGCGAAGGCAAGCGCAAAGATGCCTGGGCGGTAAGCCGCGCGCACCAAAGCTTTTTCGCGAGGCTGTTCAATAAAAGCGTAACGACGGTAAAATCGAGCGAGCGGAACTATAACCTGCACGGCATGTACAAAAAGAGCGTTATCATCGCGTTCTTTTTGAAGCACAAGAAACATTTTACCGATTTGGACGGCCAAGACTTTATGTAACAAAAAAACCACTTAACTAAAGTAAAATGGCTTTTTTAGGTAGATTGGTTGGAAAATACTGTTTAGTAAGCCAGGCCCGAATGCTCTAAAGTGCGTTTAGCAAACAGGATTTCGTAATAAGCATGCTTGTAGATGGTTTTGATATCGTCGATAGTTACATCGCGCGGGTTACCGCCGGTACATACATCAAGCATCGCCTGCGCGGCAAGCTTATCGATGTCTTTTATGTTGAACGCAGTTTCGGATAGTTTAGGGATATTTAGCTTTGCCGCCATTTTTGCCAGGTAAGTGATCGTTTCGCGACGGGCTTCTTCTTCACTTATTTCACTGGTATCAATACCCAGTGCCTCTGCTATTTTGGCAAATTTCTCAACACACACAATCGAGTTAAACTCCTCAACATAGGGCAGTAATATAGAATTGGCTACGCCATGTGGCAAATTGTATTCGGAGCCGAGCTGGTGCGCCATGGAGTGCACAATGCCCAAACCACAATTTGAGAAAGACAGGCCGGCCACATATGATGCCCAGGCCATTTTTGAACGCGCCTCAATATCGGTGCCGTCAGTAACCGCTTTTTCGAGCGACTCGCCGATGAGCTTAATAGCTTCTAATGATAATGTTTCGGATAGCCTGAAAGCTCCCCTGCAAATATACGACTCGATGGCGTGTGTCAATGCGTCCATGCCTGTGGCAGCGGTTAATCCGGCCGGCATTTTCACCATTAATTCAGGATCGTTTACAGCCACGGTAGCTAATGAGTTAGGGTCGACCATTACCATTTTTACTTTGCGTACCTCATCTGTAATTACGTAGTTCACGGTAACTTCTGATGCTGTCCCTGCAGTAGTATTAACCGCAACGATAGGTACTGATTTTTTTGCCGATTTGCCAATACCCTCATAATTTACAATGTTACCGCCATTGGTAAATAATATACCGATTGCCTTTGCGGCATCTTGCGGCGAACCACCACCGACTGATAACAAGCTATCGCAATTGTTTGCTTTAAATATTGCCAAGCCGTCGTTAACGTTTTTGCAGGTAGGGTTAGGTTCAACATCGTCAAATATTACATAGTCAATTTTGGCTTTATCTAAAACAGAAGTTACATTGTTTACCACGCCCACAGCGCGCAATACTTTATCGGTAACCAACAGTATTTTTTTGAAGTTTAGTTTTTTGATTTCGGTGCCAATTTCTTTAACCGCTCCCGGCCCAATTAAGTTAATTGCCGGCCAGTATATTCGCCTGATAGTGTCCATAATATAATTTTTTAAATGCTTTTTTTGTAACAAAGCAAATATAAGCGGACGCTATTGGGGGATAAATAACCGTCGTCATAGAAGAAGATGATACTTATCTGTAAGTTGATATTCAAATAAGTACTTATCTACCAAAAATGTGATGATCAGCCGTTTTTATCGGGCAGAGCAGGCGGGGTTTTGTCGGCTTTTTTAATCGATCCGGTTTTATACTCATCGGAAATCAATACCTGTACGGGGCTTGTACCGTGAAGTATCTCAATGCCTTGTTTTGCAAATTCCGAATATATTTTGCTTAAAACGCTGCTTTTCAGCCTTAGCCAGTTATTGATGTCTTCGGCCCAGAAAAACAACCTGAAATCGACAGAGGTATCACTGAAATTGTGGACAAAAACAGATGGCGCCGGTGCTTTCATCACATCATCATGGTTGTTGATGATGTCCTTCAGTATTTCTTCCGCTTTTAGCAGGTCGGTGCCATATTCAACCTTTATGATAAGTTCGATGCGGCGGTTATTGTCGGTCAAAGTCCAGTTGATCAGTTGCTGCGATATCAGTTCGCCATTGGGGATGATCAGTTCGGAGCCATCGCCAATATTGATTTTGCTGGAGCGGATACCGATTTCTTTTATAGTGCCCGAGCGTCCTCCAATTTCTATTACATCGCCTATTTGCACCGGTTTCTCAAAGGCGAGGATGAAACCCGAGACCAGGTTGTTTACTATATTTTGCAAACCAAACCCAATACCTACACCCAATGCGCCTATAACCAAAGTTACCTCGCTCATGGGTATGCCCGCGGCCACAATAGCGATAAAAAAGCCTGCTGTAAAAATTGTCAGCCTGATGAGCAGGATAGAGGAGCGGGTTTTTTTGGCCTGTGGAGTGAGTTTAGTTTGTTGCTGCGCCGAAAAATCGTAAAAATAGCTGATAATCTGCGCGATGAGACCCGACAACCAAATGACGAAGAAAAACAGCAATATTTGCCCATAGGTGTAGGGTGTGGTGTTAATGGTGTGCTGTTGGGTCAAAAGGTCCTTGACTTCGTCGAACAGGTAATCGTCGATGGTAAGGTTTTTGGCCAAAGCTACCAGCCATAGTATACCAGCTATTTTGATCAGGATGTCTTTGAATTTTTTTTGCAGCACCTTGAAATCGAGAAAGGAAACTACATCCAGGCTTCCGGGTTTTTTGTTCGATTCCAGTTGTAAAAACAAGCCTTCCATCAGTACTTGTACCAAGACGTAAAGGCCCATTGCGAGGCACAGATTAAAGGTTGCCGTTGCCCCGATTATTTTTGCCAGGCTAAAGCGCCCAAAAACGTTTAGTATGATGGATAAAGCGTGCAAACCGATGAATATTTTAACGAAAAGGCCCAAATATGGTGGATAAGTTTCAGGAGCGCCTTTTAAATGTTTTAACAATCGCAACGAAACATATATGGCTACGGCCGAGAGCAGCAATACCAACAACCTGTCGGCATTGGTGATAAATATCATCAAGTTGCTAATAGTGAACAACAATGCCAATGGCAGTAAGGCTATCCACAAATTGTATAACGGTTTTGGCCAGTTGCTTTTGATGAGGGGTCCTAACGCTATCATCATGATGAACAACATTGTTTGGGCAAATATTTGCGCAGGATGGTCGTAAAAATAGGGAGCGACTACCGAAACTACTACCAATGTGGCAAAGTAGGGGTATTTTACAACATAGTGTATTTGGTCGAATATGTTTTTATGCTCATCCTTGGTACGCATCAACCTTCGTCTCGTGCTGAATATCCATGCAAAAAATACTATCAGCAGTAATATACCTATTGCATGCGGCCAATAGTTTGACCGGCTGATAAAAAAGTACTTGTATAGGTTTGCGTTAAGTTTGGATGTTTGTACAATAGCTGAATCTAACCTTGCAGTCCCTTTATTGGCACTCATGTCCCACAGGTAGCCATATTCGTTGGTCAGCGTGTTTAAAGCGAACTGGTGTATTTTCAAATCGACTTTGTTATCCAGGTCGATGAGTAAGATGGACAATGCCGAAACCCTGTCGGCTAATTTCCCAATCCTGATATAGCCTTTTTGGTTAGCAAGGTCTATCGCCTTCCATTTTTGCTTTAAATCCTGTATCTGCAAAAAGCATTTTACCATCAACGCGCTGTCGGTAGGTATTACTTTTAATGTAGTATCGTTATTAAAGGCGTAAATTTTCGAGCGCACGGTATCCAGCGCATCGTTATAGGTATTTATCTGCTCTTGCCACTGGTCCGTTTGCTCGGTCAGGTGGTCTATCATGTCGCGAATGGTGACGATATAGCCCATAGTGCCCGATTTTTCGATGGTGGTTTTCATCACGGCCAGGCGTTTTTCAATCGCAGGTAGGCGCTGGCTCATATCGAGCGTATCGAAGCCCGTGCTTATCTCGGAATTGATGTCGACGTATGAGCTTGTGTAAAGCTCTATTTTGTTGAGCAAATCGTTGAGCGCCCCATCCGAATGTTTGAACGTACGTATCATCGCGTCGCGCTGCAACTGTTTTTTGCGAAGTGAATCGCGGAGCGAGTTGTTTGCTTTTTTCTTCGCTGTTTTTGTTTTTACTACCTTTTGGGTATCAACTTTTTGCGCTTGCACATCCTGAACGACGGCAAATGACAGACCGCTAAGCAGGAAAACGGATACGAGTTTAAACAGGATACGCATGGCTTACAATATTATTGTTTTATGAAGTATTCTATTCCGAGGCGATACGAATCCATACCAAAGCCGACTATCACGCCTTTGCAATTGGCGGCCAGCATAGATTGATGACGAAACTCCTCGCGCTTATAAACGTTTGATATATGCACCTCGATAACAGGGGTTTTTATGCCTGCAATGGCATCGGCAATGGCGATGGACGTGTGGGTATAAGCACCCGCGTTCATGATGATGCCATCGTAGCTAAAACCAACTTCGTGCAGTTTGTTGATCAGTTCGCCCTCCACATTGCTTTGGTAATAGTCTATCTGTACTGCCGGGAATTGTGCCTTTAAGTCCTTTAAGTAATCTTCAAAGCTAGCGCTGCCGTAAATAGATGTTTCGCGCACGCCAAGTAAGTTTAAATTTGGTCCGTTGATAATTTGTATCTTCATCAGTTCAAACATAATCATAAAACAGCAAAACAAAAAGGTGGATTGGCAAGCGGCAAAAAAAGGTTTTCGTTCGTATTTAAAGCTGGAGCGTTCGCTGTCCAACAATTCGGTGGATGCGTATCTGGGCGACCTGGATAAGCTGATTCAATTTGCCGACAGTAAATTGGTGCCGCTAAAACCAGAAACTATCGGTCACCGCGATTTGAGCGATTTTATCGGCTGGGTGAATGAGCTGGGTATGCTACCCTCTTCGCAGGCGAGGGTCATTTCGGGTATCAAGGCTTTTTACCGCTACCTGCTGTTGGACAACCAGATACATAGCGACCCCTCTGAACTGATAGAAGGACCTAAGTTGACCCGTAAACTGCCGGATACCTTAAGACTCGCGGATATTGATAAATTAATCGATGCCATTGATTTATCGAAACCGGAAGGCGCACGTAATAAAGCGATGCTGGAGGTATTGTATGGCTGCGGCTTGCGGGTTACGGAGTTAACAACGCTGAAGATATCGAACCTGTACCTCGAGATTGATTTTATCAAGATAACCGGAAAGGGCAACAAGGAGCGGCTGGTGCCGATAGGCTCGCAAGCCGTTAAATACTTAAAGCTATGGCTGGAAGAAGTGCGGGTGCATGTGCCCGTACAAAATGGGGAAGAAGACATTGTTTTTTTGAACCGCCGTGGCAAAAGATTATCAAGGGTATATGTGTTTTTGATGATAAAAGACCTGGCCGAAAGGATAGGGTTGAAGAAAAGCATTAGTCCGCACACGTTCAGGCATTCATTTGCAACCCATTTGATAGAAGGCGGCGCCGACCTGCGCGCCATACAGGAGATGCTGGGCCATGAGAGCATTACTACGACCGAAATTTATACGCATTTGGATAGGGAGTATTTAAAGAGTGTGATTATCAGCCATCATCCACGGAGTTCGGGGAGAAAGGCGAGGGATGAATAAATAAAAAAACGTATATTTGTTATATCGGAGGATGCAATAATGGAAACACTTGTAATAGAATTGACTAATAGTAAGGCTTACAAACTTTTGCAGGATATGGAAGAGTTGAACCTTATAAAAGTGATCAAGAAAAAAGTTAAGATATCTGACCTGAAAGGTAAACTAACATCGTCGATGAGCAACGAAGAGATCGATGCTCAACTAAAAGAATTACGTGGAGAATGGCAGCGAAATTTTTGATTGACACCTCTGTTGTAATTAAATATCTTAAAGAAATATTGCCTGCCGAAGGAAATTCACTTTTGGATAATATCCTTGATGAAGAATCAAATATTTCCTTCATAACAGAGATCGAATTGCTAGCATGGAACTTGCCACATGATATAGATCTGGATGTTTACAAATTATTTATAGATAATTCAAATGTTATTGGTATTTATAGCAGCATCATCTCAAAAACCATCGAAATAAGAAAAACGCATAACATAAAACTACCCGATGCCATAATTGCGGCGACCGCTTTAGTGAATAATATGACGCTGGTTGCAGACAATGATAAGGATTTCAAAAAGGTAACCGAATTGAAGTATATCAACCCTTCAAAATTGATTTCTTAGCTTTTATCATCCTATCTTTCCCCCGAATATCCTGTCTTAACTCAATATCCTTAAAGCCTTTATCGTGCAATAATTCAACGGTTTGTTTGCCGAGGTTTTCGTTTATCTCAAAAAAGAGCAAGCCGTTGGGTTGCAGGTTTTGTAGGGCAAAATCAGCAATGGCGCGGTAGAACAGCAGCGGGTCGGTATCGGGTACGAAAAGTGCATTATGCGGCTCGTGGTTGAGCACGTTTTGATGCATAGCCAGTTTTTCGTGTTCGGTGACGTAGGGTGGGTTGCTGATGAGTATTGCGTATTGCGTACTGCGTATTGCGATGGGCGGGTTTAATATATCGGCTTCAATAAAATCAACGTCAACTTCATTCAGTTGCGCGTTTTGGCGGGCGGTTTGTAAAGCCGCGGGTGATATGTCTAACCCTGTTAGCTGGGTTTGAGGAAGGTGTTTTTTTAATGCGATAGGGATGCACCCGCTGCCGGTACCAATATCTAAAATGTTTCTGACCCCCGATTGCTGACCTCTGACTTCCGACAACACCCATTCCACCAGTTCCTCTGTTTCGGGTCTTGGGATGAGTACCGATGGATTTACTTTGAACGCCAAGCCATAAAATTCAGTATGGCCCAATATGTATTGTACCGGTTCTCCGGTTTGCAGCCGGGTGATGATGTTTTGCATTTTTTGGATCGCTTGCCCATCTAATTCTCTATCCGGAAAAGCGCGGAGCTGGGTTTTTGATAAATTCGATACATCGCTCAATACCAGGTATTTGATGCTGTCTACTTCGGGCTGATCGTACAGGTTGGAAAGCGTATCGAACATTTTTAAGGCCTGTGCAATAGTAATCATCCTGCAAAGAAACATAAATTATACCTTTGCAAAAATGGCGGAACACCAATTATACATGCAGCGTGCCCTTGAGCTTGCCCGTTTGGGCGCAGGTTTTGTTAGCCCCAACCCTATGGTGGGCGCTGTTATTGTGCACAATGATGGCATTATTGGTGAAGGTTATCACGAACGGTACGGGCAGGCGCATGCCGAGGTGAATGCCGTGAATAGCGTGTTGACAATATACCCTGATGCAGCGATTTTGTTAAAGGAAGCGGTTATTTATGTAACGCTGGAGCCCTGCGCGCATTATGGTAAAACGCCGCCTTGCGCCGATCTCATTATTAAACACGGCATCCCTAAAGTAATTGTGGGTTGCCGCGACCCTTTTGAAGCTGTGAACGGCAAGGGAATAGAGAAGTTAATGGCGGCAGGGGTAGAGGTGGTATTGGGCGTGATGGAAGCTGAATGTATTGACCTTAACAAACGCTTTTTTACCCGCGTTCAAAAGCAACGGCCATACGTTATACTAAAATGGGCGCAGACCGAAGATAGCTTTTTCGCGCCGGATGATGGCAGTCAGCTTTGGATAACCGGGGAGATTTCGCGCCGGTTGGTGCACCAATGGCGCGGCGAAGAAGACGCCATTTTGGTAGGAAAGAATACAGCTTTAATTGATAACCCGTTGTTGAATGTGCGGCATGGTTTGGGTAAATCGCCAAAAAGGGTAGTGATAGACCGTAACCTGGAATTGTCAAAGGATTTGCGCCTGTTCGACCAATCGGTAGAGACTTTTGTTTTTAATGCCATTAAAACCGACGTTGATGGAAAAGTAAAATACATTTCGCTGGAAGATTTCGACAATTTTGTGCCGCATTATATTTTGTTCCAGTTGTATTTGCAGGATGTGCAATCGCTCATCATCGAAGGTGGGGCCAAAACCCTGCAGGCTTTTATTGATGCCGGTTTATGGGATGAAGCACGCGTGTTTACCGGTAATGTGAATTTAACCAAAGGTATCAAAGCGCCTGTTATACAAGGTGATATAATA
This sequence comes from uncultured Mucilaginibacter sp., assembly GCF_903893715.1. Classification (GTDB taxonomy): domain Bacteria; phylum Bacteroidota; class Bacteroidia; order Sphingobacteriales; family Sphingobacteriaceae; genus Mucilaginibacter. Next base: position 32,184 of record NZ_CAITNG010000112.1, on the reverse strand, counting down.
AGTGTTGATAAGGTGGGAGAAGATACCCTGCGAATAATAAAACCTTATGTTGTTTGAAGATACTTATCGCACCATAGCGAAACCCGCAGAAGGAACTTTTAAAGACAGGGGCAGCAAGTTCATCGCCTTTGCTTATCCCATAACATCAGAAGGGGATATCAAAGCCATCGTAAACAAATTAAAAGCCGAACATACCAAAGCCAACCACCATTGTTGGGCAATGCGTTTGAGTCCTGACCGGTCGGTTTTTCGGGTAAACGATGATGGGGAGCCATCGGGCACAGCGGGCAGGCCTATTTTGAACGCTTTATTGTCGCATAATTTAACCAATATAATTATTGTGGTTGTGCGATATTTTGGTGGTACATTATTAGGTGTTCCCGGTTTAATCAATGCTTATAAAAACGCTGCCGAAGAGGCGATTAAAGTTTCTAATATTATTGAGAAAGTAGTTACCGACGTGTACAGTATCAGGTTTGATTATGCTTTGATGAACGAGGTGATGCGCGTAGTAAAGCAGGAAGGGTTGGAAGTGTTGCGGCAGCTATCTGATGAGCGATGTGAACTGCATGTTGGGGTAAGGAAAAGCCACGTTGAGCGAGTATTGCCATTGTTTCATCTCTTGCATGGGGTTGAAATAAAATGGATGCCTATCTAAAAACCGGTGTCTTTTTGGTTTTTATTCTGCTTTGCTCCATATTTTTGTACATTAGTCGTATATGGAATCTTTCGAAATCAATAAAGCCGACCTTGAACGCATCCACCTTGCATTGGAGGGAGATGACGCCGAACTGAAACTGGTGCTGGAAGATTACCATGCTTCGGAAATTGCCATTATTTTCGAAAAACTAACCCCGGATGAGCGCGAACGTATTGTAAACGTATTGTCGGTCGAGCTGGCTTCGGAAGTAATTTCGGAAATGGATGAGGAGCATCACCCGGAAGACATCCTTTTTAACCTCGACCCGGAAAAACGCTCCGACATCATCGAAGAACTGGATTATGATGACGCGACCGACCTGATATCGCAACTGGAAGAGCATGAGCAGCACGAAATATTAAAGGATGTTGACGAGGAAGATGCTTCGGAGATACGAACACTGTTAAGTTACGACGAAGATACCGCCGGTGGTTTGATGAACACCGACCTGATCAAGGTGAATATCAAACTGGATAAAAAGGAAGCGCTCGACGAAATCATTCATCAATCGGAAGAGATGGAGGAGTTTTATACCATTTATGTGGTCGACGATAAAGATATATTAAAAGGTATCCTTTCCATCAAGGATGTCATAAAGGCCAAAGTTGATGCCCGCGTGGCCGACCTCGTAAAAACAGAACCGGTATATGTAAAGGCAGACATGGACCAGGAAGATGTAGCCAAACTGTTTTCGCAATATAACCTGAACAGCATACCGGTTGTGGATGATACCATGAGGCTTTTAGGCCGCATTACAGTTGATGATATCATCGACGTAATGGAGGAAGAGAATACCGAGGATATTTTAAAGATCAGTGGCGTATCGCAGGATGAGGAACTGAGTGGTAACTATATCGAGGCGATAAAAAGTCGTTTACCATGGCTTATTATCAATTTGGGTACAGCGTTTTTAGCGGCATCTGTTATCCGGGGTTTTGATTCGACGGTGGCTAAATTATCCATTATTTCGGCTTATATGACCATTATCGCAGGTATGGGCGGTAATGCCGCAACACAGGCCCTAGCGGTAACGGTAAGGCGTATATCGCTAAACGACCTGAACGATAAACAGGCTTACGCTACTGTTGTAAAAGAGTTTTTGGTTGGGATGATAAATGGGGCGGCTAATGGCTTGATCGTTTTCGTGGTGGCCTTATTTTACGATGCGAGCCCAATGCTGGGCGTGGTGCTCTTTTTAGCTATGACGGGGAATCTTATCATAGCCGGGCTGACCGGGGCTTCTATTCCTTTATTGCTAAAAAGGGTCGGTATTGACCCCGCAGTGGCGTCGTCCATTATTATCACTACGTTTACTGATTGTTTCGGGTTCTTCTTTACCTTGTGGCTGGCAAGTAAGCTGTTGCTGTAAGCGAGTTACATTAGGAAGCTTTTACCCTGTTTTTTCTATTTAAATATACTCAGCGTGCACTTTTGCCTAACAGCATTTCCGCTATCGCGATATCTTCGGGGAAAGTAACCTTGATATTGGTATGGTTGCCGTTCACCAAATGGATATCAACACCCGAAAGCTCCACAACGCTCGCATCATCTGTAAAATTGCTATGGTAATCCTGCTCGTAGGCTTTTCTTAAAATATCCGAGTGGAAGGCTTGCGGGGTCTGCACCAGGTATATCTCATCTCGGGGCACGGCTGCCGTTTGGTTGTTTTTCAGTTGCCGTATCGAATCGCGGCTCTGTACAGCTACAATGGCGTTGCCTTTTTCGGCAGCGACCATGTACGACTGGTCGATAACTTTTACATCCACCAGAGGCCTTACGGCATCGTGCACGGCTATGATACCATCACCATCAATAACGTTTAAGCCATTTTTTACCGATTGAAAACGTGTATCGCCACCACCAACCAATTGATGGGGTATCACAAAGTTATGAGCAACGCATAATTGCAGCCAATAATCGTGATGGTCGGGGTGGAGTACTACAATAATTTCAGGATGTGCCTGGCAATGGTAAAATGCCTCGATGGTATACATCATCATCGGCCTGTTGTTCAGCAATAAAAACTGCTTGGGTATGTCGCTCAGCATACGGCTGCCTATGCCGCCGGCAACGATGATGGCGTAAGTTTTGTTGGGGGTTGTTAGACTCATAGTTGAGTAGTTAGTACATAGTAGTTAGTATTTAGACTTTTGCTATATCCAATATCGTAAAAGTACGTATCGATATTCATCTAAATACTATGTACTAACTACTAAATACATATCTTAAATTATCAACATCGCGTCGCCGTAGCTGTAAAAGCGGTATTTTTCTTTTATGGCCACTTCATAGGCGTTCATTACCTCATCGTATCCACCAAAAGCACAAATCATCATCAACAAAGTCGACTCAGGCGTGTGGAAGTTGGTAATCATCGAATTAGCGATGCTAAACTCGTATGGCGGGAAAATGAATTTGCTGGTCCAGTCGTTAGCGGCTTTCAATGTTTTATTGGCCGACACCGCCGACTCGATAGCACGCATTGAAGTAGTACCAACGGCACAAATGCGGCGTTTCTCTTCAATAGCTTTGTTTACTATATCGGCTTGCTTTTGCTCGATGATGAACTGTTCCGAATCCATTTTATGTTTGGTCAGGTCTTCCACCTCAACCGGGCGGAAAGTGCCTAAACCTACGTGCAGGGTAACTTCGGCAAACTCAATACCTTTTAGTTCAAGGCGTTTCATCAACTCACGGCTAAAGTGCAGGCCGGCAGTAGGGGCGGCCACAGCGCCTTCGTTTTTGGCGAAAATAGTTTGGTAACGCTCTTTATCTTCTTCGGTAGCTTTACGCTTGATATATTTAGGAAGCGGTGTTTCGCCCAATATTTCCACGTTACGACGGAACTCTTCGTCGGTACCATCAAACAAAAAGCGGATGGTACGGCCGCGCGAAGTGGTATTATCCACAACTTCGGCAATTAGCAAATCGTCATCGCCAAAATATAATTTGTTGCCTACGCGTATTTTACGTGCCGGGTCAACCAACACGTCCCACAGACGTAATTCTTTATTCAGTTCGCGTAATAAAAATACTTCAATGGTGGCACCGGTCTTCTCTTTATTGCCATATAAGCGAGCAGGGAACACTTTGGTGTTGTTCAATATCATTACGTCTTTATCATCAAAATAACCAAGTACGTCCTTAAATATTTTGTGTTCAATTTTTCCCGAGTCGCGGTGCAAAACCATCAGGCGAGATTCATCACGGTTTTCAACAGGCGAATGTGCGATTAACGAATCAGGTAAATTGAATTTGAATTGAGATAATTTCATATTTTGAGAAAAGAATTTTAGGGCGCAAATGTACGAATTATTTTTTTAATGCAAGTTTAGTAACTAATAAGAATATCCTATAAACAAAACACCTTGGGATGGGAATTAAGGTTAGCCCGAAGCAACTTTATTTAACTTATGTTAGCTCATTCACTTAATAAACTGTTCTTCATCTTCGTCGTTTTCCAGTTCATCAGTCAGGTCGGGGGCAATATCCTCCTCGTCTTTCAGGTTTTTCCAGACCAATAGTGCAATAAACGCCACTGCTACAACTATGATAAAAACAATAACGGCGGTTTTCATAGGTTGGTAATTCGGGTGGTGAACAAATAAATGAAGCTTTATACTTATACCTTAAACTGATTTTTTTTGTTTTGGTTTGACAAATTATTTGCTGCGTTGACTTTTGGTAACGTTTGCACAATTATAGTGGCCTAAATATTGGTGGTTGTGCATTGTTTTTGCGTACTTGCTTCTATAATCTAACAAAAACCAAATTATTTTACATACCATGAAAAAGCGATTTAGCAGTTTACTGGCTGCCCTTATGTTGTTATGTGCTTATGGCACTTATGCGCAAACCGATTTATATAATGTTAAAAAGTATGGTGCCAAAGGCGACAATATAGCTTTTGACACGGAGGCCATAAATAAAGCCGTAGAAATTGCTGCCGCAGCAGGTGGCGGCACTGTTTATTTCCCGGCGGGGAATTATTTGACTGGCTCTATCCGTTTAAAAAGCAATATCACTTTGTACATTGATCAGGGTGCTACACTTATTGCCGCCGACCCGGTTAAAGAAGCCGGTTATGACCTGCCCGAAAAGAAAACAGATTTTTTGTACGAGGATTTTGGCCACAGGCATTGGCATAACAGCCTGATATGGGGCGAAAACATCCATGATGTTTCCATTATTGGCCAGGGGACCATTTGGGGCAAGGGACTTGAGCGCACCAACACCATCGACAAAATGAACGATGAAACCAATCCTAAACCCAATAAAACCATAGCGCTGTACCAGTGCCGCAATATCAATATCAAAGATATTTCTATTCTGCACGGTGGTTGGTTCGCGCTGTTAGCTACTGCCGCTGATAACCTGACCGTAGACAATGTGAAGATGGATACCAACCGCGACGGGATGGATATTGATTGTTGCCAAAACGTGCATATTTCCAATTGCAGCGTTAACTCACCTTATGATGACGGGATATGCCTCAAAAGCTCATACGGTTTAAACACTGCCCGAGCTACCGAAAATGTAACTATTACCAATTGCCAGGTAAGTGGTTTTGATGAAGGCTCGTTTTTGGATGGAACGTACAAACGCACTGTAAAATACAACGGCGGGCCAACCGGTCGTATTAAATTTGGCACCGAATCAAACGGCGGCTATAAAAACATCGCCATCAGTAACTGCACCTTTGTGTATTGCCGGGGCCTGGCGCTCGAGAGTGTGGATGGCGCCCTCATGGAAGATATTAGCATCACCAACATCACCATGCGCGATATTGTAAATGCGCCTCTATTTGTGCGTTTGGGCGCCCGCATGCGCGGTCCCGCAAATGCTGCTATCGGTACCGCAAAACGTATCCTCATCAGTAATGTAATGGCTTATAATGTGGATGGCACCCAAGCCGCTATTATTGCGGGCCTGCCTGGTAACGAAATACAGGATTTGACTTTAGACAATATCCACATCTATTTTAACGGAGGCGGCACCAAAGAGCAAGCCTCAACCGTTGTGCCCGACCAAACAAAACTATATCCCGAGCCTAAAAACTTTGGTGTAACGCCATCGTATGGTTTTTACATCAGTCAGGTAAAGGATCTGAAAATGAGCAATATCGAAACCTGCTTTTTAAGCAACGATTTCCGGCCGGCGTATTATCTGGAGCAGGTTGATGGATCCGATTTTCAGCATATACGTTCGCAATTAGGTGCAGGTGCGGCAACCTTTATGCTCAATAAAGTGAAGAATTTTAGTGTGAGCAACACCGGGCAACTGCCGAATACCAAGTTGGCTGAGGCGGATGGTAAGGTTTTGTAAATCCAAGGGCAGATGGTGAATTGTGTTGCGGGATAAGAAAAAAAAATTTTTATTTACTACTCGCAATTCACCATTTACAAATCATATCTTCGCATTCAACATTGTTGAATGAGCGCTCAACCAAAGCTTAAACCTATGAAAATATTTAAAACGGCCATTGTTTTAATGGTAATTGGTGTTGTTTTTTGCATTTCCGCGAAAGCGCAAACCACCACGCCGGCAACCATACAGGTTGACCTGAACAAACCGATAGCCGCTATGCGCCCCATATGGGCATGGTTTGGTTACGACGAGCCAAACTTTACCTATATGAAAGATGGCCGCAAACTCCTATCCGAGATTTCGGCATTAAGCCCGGTGCCTGTTTATGTGCGTACGCATAACCTGTTGACATCGGGTGATGGTGTGCCTGCTCTAAAATGGGGTTCTACCAATATCTATACCGAAGACGCGAAAGGCAACCCGGTGTATAATTTTCATATTGTCGACAGTATTTTCGATACCTATGTAAACCGGCATATGAAACCACTTGCGCAGATCGGTTTTATGCCCGAAGCATTGTCGACACATCCCGAACCATACCAGCACCATTGGAAACCAGGTGTTAACTATAGTGCGATTGAGACTGGCTGGGCATACCCGCCAAAAGATTATAACAAATGGCGCGAACTGGTTTACCAATGGGTAAAACATTGTATTGCCCGTTATGGCAAAGCCGAAGTGGAAAGTTGGTATTGGGAAGTTTGGAACGAACCCAACGGCGCCTACTGGAAAGGCACCGTGCCCGAGTTTTATAAATTGTATGATTATGCTGCCGATGGTGTGAAAAAAGCGCTGCCTACCGCACGCATCGGCGGCGCCAATGTAACGGGTGGGGCAGGTAAGTGGGAAGCCGCCTTCATCAAGCATTGCTTAACTGATACTAACTACGCCACCGGCAAAATGGGTTCACCACTCGATTTAGTGTTGTTCCACGCAAAGGGCTCTCCTCGCGTAGTAAACGGAACCGTAGTAATGAACATTGGCCAGCAATTGCGCAATATTAATGACCATATGCGCTCGGTAAAAGCCATACCGGGCCTTGAGAATATCCTGATGGTAATAGGTGAATCGGACCCGGAAGGCTGCGCGGCCTGTGGTATGGCCACTAACCCCGAAAACTCATATCGTAACGGTACCATGTATTCCAGTTATACAGCTGCCGCTTTTGCGCGTAAGTATGAACTGATGGATAAATACAAAGCCAATTTAATAGGCGCGGTTAGCTGGTCGTTCGAGTTTGAAGACCAGCCTTGGTTTGCCGGTTTCCGCGATCTGGCCACCAATGGGGTGGATAAGCCCGTATTGAACGTGTTCCGCATGTTTGGTATGATGAAGGGCAACAGGGTGGAAGTACAGGGCAGCCAGATGTATGCTCTCAAAATGGTGCTTGATTCGAGCATCCGCGGTAAGCAAAATGATGTAGGCGCTTTGGCATCTACAGATAAAGGTTTAGCCACCGTTATGGTTTGGAATTATCATGATGAAGACAAACAAGGCCCTGCCGAACCCATTGCGGTGACCATTAACGGCATACCTGTGTCATCGGCAAAGCTAACCCAATACCGGATAGACAACGAACATAGCAACTCGTACGAAGCATGGAAAAAGATGGGCTCGCCCGCAAACCCTACCGCCGAGCAAATTAAAGCCCTCGAAAAGGCCGGGCAATTGGAAATATTAGGTAGGCCTGACAAACTGGGCATAAAAAATGGGACGGCAATTGTTAATATTGCACTGCCAAGACAAGGAGTAACACTTTTAAAACTCGAATGGTAAATGTTGGTCAACATCCAAAAAAAGCAAATGAAAACTAAACTAATAAAATACATCGTTCCAGCCGTGCTGATTGCTGCGAGTGTGTCATTGTACGCGATAAAAAGCAATGTCGGCCCGGTTGCCGACAAAGATAACGCAGGGCTAAAACTACCCGAGGGCTTTGGTGCCCTGGTTGTGGCCGAAACCGGCGCTCAACCCCGCCATATTGTGGTAACACCGCAGGGCAATATCTATGTAAAAATGTTTCGGGTGAGAAACGGCAGCAAAGGCATTTATTATTATAAAACCGATGCAGCCGGCAAAGGAACACTAAGCAAAAGTTTTGGCGACTATCCCGGTACCGGGATGAACCTAAAGGATGATTATCTGTATGCTTCATCAAATACTGAGGTGTTCCGTTATAAAATTGATGCCAACAAGGAAGTGTTGGATGCCGATCATCCCGAAAGGATAATAACAGGCTTAAAAACCGGTCAACATGAGTCGAAATCCATTGTTTTCGATAACCTGGATGACATCTACGTCAATATCGGTGTAAACTCCAACTCCTGCCAGGTAAAAGACAGGCAGTTTGCCTCAATGGGTATCCCGGGCTGCCCGTTGTTGGATTCGGCGGCAGGTATATGGCGGTTTAAGATCAACAAGCCAAACCAAACATATAAGGATGGTATACGCTACGCCACCGGTCTGCGCAATGTGGTTGGTTTGGATTGGAACCAGCAAAACAACCAACTGTTTGTGATGCAGCATGGCCGCGACCAATTGCACTCGATATTTCCGGATATGTATACCGAAAAGCAGTCTGCTGAGTTGCCTGCTGAGTGTATGTACGCCCTGAAACAGGGCGACAATGCCGGGTGGCCGTATATGTACTATGACCAGATACAGCACAAAAAGATTATGGCCCCTGAATATGGCGGCGACAGCAAAAAAGAAGCCGTGGGTAATTTTATCGATCCTGTAGCCGCTTATCCCGGCCACATGGCACCAGATGGTTTGTTGTTTTATACCGGCAATATGTTCCCTGAAAAGTATAAAAACGGCGCTTTTATTGCTTTCCATGGTTCATGGAACCGTGCGCCTGAGCCTCAAAAAGGTTATTTTTTAGTATTCCAACCGTTTAAAAACGGTAAACCTTTTGGCGATTGGGAAGTGTTTGCCGATGGCTTTTCGGCTATGACTACTGATATCAAATCGCCTAACGAAGCTGTACACCGCCCATGCGGTCTGGCACAAGGACCTGATGGTTCGTTGTACGTAACTGACGACCACCACGGCACTATTTATCGGATCATCTACACTAAAAAATAAGCATACTGTATGAATAGAGTTTTAACCGCGCTTTTACTATTAGCATCAATTAGTTTTTGTGTATCGGCACAAACAAAACCAAAAACTGTAGGTGCGGCACCTGCAGCATCTATAGCAAGGGGTGCATTGGTTTATAAACAATATTGCTTAGCCTGCCACCAAATTGACGGCGGCGGGGTACCCAACATGAATCCGCCATTGTCAAAAACAACCTGGATAAGCGGCGACAAAACAAGACTGATAAAAGTGGTGTTAAATGGCTTCCCGGCGCCGGTTGATATTGACGGCGAGTCGTACACCAATGTGATGGCACCTCACAACTTTTTGAAAGATCAGGATATTGCCGATGTTTTGACTTACGTGCGCAATAGCTTTGGCAATAAAGGTTCAGCCATAACCGCTGCATCGGTTAAAGCGGTGCGGGCAAAAAACAAATGAATTATCCGTTAACAGGATGAGATACCTATTGGCTTGCATGGTGTTGGCGTTGTTTGCCAAGGCTGCCATTGCCCAAACAGATGGTAATGGTAATGCGCGCAAATGGGGCGATTGGCAAACCTGGGGCGATCAGGGCAATGGCACTTATGTGAATCCTGTTTTGCCGTCCGATTACAGCGATATTGATTGTATACGGGTTGGCTCTGACTACTATGCCATTTCATCAACCTTCCAGTTTTCGCCCGGTATGATAATCCTACAATCCAAAGACCTGGTGAATTGGACCATAGCCAGCCATGTAGTGAACGATTTGAACCAAATTAGTCCCGAAATGAACTGGGATAAGATGAACCGCTACGGCAAGGGCATTTGGGCCGGGTCTGTCCGCTATCACGGCAATAAATTCTGGGTGTATTTTGGTACGCCCGATGAGGGATATTTTATGAGTTCGGCCAAAAATATTTCCGGCCCATGGGAACCGCTGCATACGGTGTTGAGCGCTAAAGGATGGGACGATTGCTGCCCCTTTTGGGATGATGACGGACAGGGTTACCTTGTGGGCTCAAACTACGCCGATGCCTATAAAATACACTTATTTAAACTGACAGCCGATGGAAGGGACATTGTTAAAGAATCGGATAAGGTAATACACCAATCGCGCGGAAGCGAAGCCAATAAACTATACAAAATAAACGGCTGGTATTACCATTTTTTTAGCGAAGTAAGGCCCGAAGGCCGCGCCGTAATGATGGAACGTTCCAAAAGCATTTGGGGACCTTATGATGACGTAAAACAAGTAAACCATGCCGAAAAACAATATTACGAACCCAACCAGGGCGGATTGGTGGATACCCAAAATGGCGACTGGTATTTTTATACCCACCACGGCTCCGGAGATTGGTCGGGCCGTATTAATAGCCTGTTGCCCGTTACCTGGATAGATGGCTGGCCAATTATAGGTGAAGTGGGAGCCGACGGCGTTGGCCGGATGAAATGGATAGGTAAAATGCCCGTAAAAGGCACCAAAATACTCACGCCGCAAAGTAGCGACGAGTTTAACGAAAGCGTCCTGCCACCACAATGGGAGTGGAACTACCAACCCCGGGCAGATAAATGGAGCTTATCCCAGCGCCCCGGATGGTTGAGGCTTACAGCCTTTAAGCCCATTGAACCTAATAATTTGCTTAAGGCCGGCAACACGTTAACTCAGCGCGTTTTGCGGACAAGAGCCAACCAGATTATCATTAAGCTCGACCTTGCAGGCATGGCCGATGGAGAAATAACGGGACTGTGCCACTTTAATAACCCGGCGCATTTTGCCACATTGGGCATTAAGTGCTCGGGCAGTACGAAAACATTGGAGTATAAAACCGTTGGTGCGGATGCTATCGCGGGTGCAGTGATTACTTTGAATATGATTTGGCTACGATCGACCTGGGGGCTTGACGGCCTGAGCCAATATGCCTACAGCCTCGATGGTAAAACCTTTACCGATTTTGGCGCACCCTATCAATTAGCCTGGGGTTCATATCGCGGCGACCGTGTTGGCATCTTTAACTTTAATAACAATGCAGATGCCGGCTACGTTGATGTCGACTTTTTCCATTACGATTACAGCCACAATTAAACCCTTTCGTGGTAACATAGGGTAATCAACTGGTTGCCTTGTTGTGTAAAATAGATAGGAGTACTAACAGGCAGCAATTCTTTTCCGGGAAAGTCCTTGAGCACAGCTATCTCAAATTGACCTTCAATCAAATTCATCGCTACATCTGTGAAATCTAAAAAGGTTTTGGTAAGCGGGTGCTGGAATTTGTAAAAAGCCTCTTTGCCGCTGAACAACAGCGTGGTGTAAAATGTCAGTTTATCGCCGGTAAATTGCTGCAGAAATGCTTGTTCTGATGCCAAAAATAACATATCCCACATATCGGGGTTGACGCCGCCAATGGTTTCGATATCCAAACCGATGGATGATACTTTGTTGGCAAACGCAACAACAGCACCTGCCATGCTTTTTGAATGGCTGATGGAGCCAACCACACCTTCGGGCCAAACGGGGGCCTTGTCCTCATTCATCAATATTTCAACATCTGTGATATTTAAACTTTCCAAAGCTTTTTTGGCACAAAGGCGGCCTGTGCTAAAATGCTTTACGCGTTGCTCAACAGCACGCTCAACAAATAATTCTTCAAGCTTGCTGAGTGATTCCCGGCCAACAAATTCATCGGTGAAAATGGATGTGAAAGGAGGGCTGGGTATTTTGAAGTCGACAAGCATTGACCAAATATATCCAATAATCAATTATCCAGCTTTCTTTTGCTGTAATCATCAATATAAATGGTCATGGGTTCTTCCATTTTATCCCGGTAAAGGCCCATTTTAAAATACAGGTAACTATTATTGTTATAGCCGCGCTCGCTTCCGTAGCAGGTTTTGCCTTTATAGTCAAGTACTTGTTCATCATTTATCCAGCTTTTAACAAAGCCGCTGTCTGTACGTGTAAAATGAGTCTGGAATCGAAAGCTCGTCCATTTGTTTCGAATGTCGTCTTTAGTTTGATAAACGACGGTCCGGTGCAGGCCTGTTTGTGTGGTGATTTGCAATATGCCATTCGTGTATCTTAAAGCCAATACGGGAGAGTCATCCCCACAAATGGCTTCATTGTTGCAATATTGCTTCCATTGGGCTATTACCAGCCGTGTAGGCACTATCGGGAAATCGGCCGGGATAAACATGCTGAAAGCATATTCGTAACTGTTATTTTCCTTGCTTACCAGGTTGCGGGCCTCCATCAACTCGTCGCGCTCCGATACTTTGCTCGAATCGTTGCCAGCCTCATATTTATCGCCGGTATGTAAAGTGATTTTTATCGCGCCATGTCCGCTATGCACAATAGCCGACTGCATGGTTACTGCGCTCATCACTAACCGGCTCGTATCCCATAATTTACTGAGTGTTGGGCCTTCAAAATCATCATGTACAGGCAATTGTGCCTTGCAGTAATTGCCGATGAACAGCAATGCTACAAAGCACAAATATTTTACCGGATTATAATCCATTTTAATTTTTAAACGCAGCAGTCAATACAGCAGCCAACCTTAAGCCGGCAATACCTATTTGTTTCTCGACTACGGGCGCGGCCTGGTCAAGGTACGCTTGGGTAATGGTGCTGCCTTGTCCTACGGTGCCACCCGAAAAGCTGTAAATATTGGTGGTTAAATATGCTCGCGATTGGCCTAACCAGGTCATTACGTTTACCTGATCTATCGCTTTAATTTGAGCGGGGGTATAGGCTTTGTTCATTTGTATGCACATGGCAGGTGTGATTTTTTCATTGGCTATTACGTCATCATCCCAAACGTGGTGCAGGTTGTCTTGCGTGTTTCCCGGTGCCGAAACGGATATTTTGTTACCGCCATAGTCAGACCCGTAACCTACGTGCAGGGGTTGGTGCAGGTCGCCCATTAAGTGGAAAAGGATGAAAAGGTCGCGCTGAACGGTATCAGGGGGCAATGTAGCCCTGTGTAGGGTTAAAGCGGTAATAGCCTTGTTTAACTGGTAAACAGCATCGGTAGTAGTTGGTGCATAGGGTTTGCCCTTATCCATATTCACAAAATGCCAGCTTTTTAAGTATTGCAGTTGCGGGTTGGTGCGCATATCGTCCATCCAGGTAGCGGCCTGTTCAATGGTATAATTTTTTAGCGCGGCCAGCACTTTTGTTTTTGTAGCTGCATCCAGATAACTAAAGGTAACTTCGGCAACCATTTGGTGGCCTTGTTTGCCCCAGGCAAATAAACTTTCAGTCGACCCGAACAGCGTAATAACAGCTAAGGATAAAGCAATAATTCTTTTTTTCAAGATATAGAATTTAGGTTTAAAACGAAAAAATTAAAGGGCAATAATTAATAATAAATGTAAGATTATTTTTATAAACAATTGTTTACTATAAAAATATTGATTGTTTACACTTAAGTCGACATTAGACAAAAAATATTTTGGGATAGTTGCCCACACACTTGATACGAAGCGCTAAAAACGCTATCTTACCATTCGTATTAACTGACTCTATTAACACAACATGAAGAAATTTCTCTCTTTGGGAATTAGTATGCTATTGGCCGGCCAATATGCTCAGGCCCAGCAAAAACCTATCGGCGGTTTTACCGAGCAAAGCTCTGCCGAACAGCTCAAAGTCGAGCAGCAGTTCGACCAGTCGCTTAGCGCCGAACGCATCGGCGAGACGATAAAACAACTGTCAGCCGTGCCGCATCATATCGGTTCGCCGGGAAGCAAGGCTGTTGCCGATATTATCCTGCAAAAGTTTAAAAGCTATGGCATGGATGCCCGAATCGATACTTATTACGTGCTTTTCCCGACACCAAAAACACGGGTACTTGAACTGACAGGCCCCACAAAATATATAGCGCTGCTTAAAGAACCGGCTTTAAAGGAGGATGCTACCAGCGGGCAGGATGGTCAACTGCCAACCTACAATGCCTGGAGCGCCGATGGCGACGTTACCGCCGAACTGGTATACGTGAACTACGGTTTGCCCGATGATTACGAAAAACTGGATGCGATGGGTATCAGCGTAAAAGGCAAAATTGTGATAGCCAAATACGGCCGTTCGTGGCGGGGCATTAAACCAAAGGTAGCGCAGGAGCATGGCGCTGTGGGTTGTATCATTTACTCCGACCCGCAGGATGATGGTTATTCGGTTGGGGATGTGTACCCTAAAGGTGCGTTTAAAAATGAATACGGCGTGCAGCGGGGTTCGGTGATGGATATGGTAATCTATCCCGGCGACCCGCTCACACCTGGTGTTGGCGCCACCAAAGATGCCGTTAGGTTAGATCGCAAAGAAGCGCCGACCATTTTAAAGATACCGGTTATCCCTATCAGCTATCATGACGCGCAGCCGTTGCTGTCCGCTATTGATGGCAAAGTTGCACCTGCTGACTGGCGTGGTGGCTTACCCAATACCTATCATGTAGGGCCGGGTAAAGCTACTGTGCATTTAAAAATGGTGTTTAATTGGAACCAGGTGCCGGCCTATGATGTGATTGGGATGGTGAAAGGTTCTTCCTATCCGGATGAATGGGTAGTGCGTGGCAATCACCACGATGCATGGGTAAACGGTGCCGGCGACCCTATTAGCGGTCAGGCTGCTATGGACGATGAAGCCAAAGCCATAGGCGATCTGCTAAAAACAGGCTGGAAGCCTAAACGTACATTGGTTTATTGCGCCTGGGATGGCGAAGAGCCCGGCCTGATGGGTTCGACTGAATGGGCCGAGGACCATGGTAAGGAATTACAACAAAAAGCGGTTGTTTATATCAATTCGGACGGAAACGGGCGCGGCTTTTTAAATGCTGAAGGTTCGCATGCGCTGGAAGGTTTTGTTGATGAGATAGCCGCTACTGTTATCGACCCGGAAACTAAAGTGCCGGTTGGTGAGCGCAAAAAAGCATCCGAAATAGTGAACGCCGCTACGGCGAAAGCCAAAACGGATATCATGGCCCGTAAAGGTGGTAAACTGGGCGCATTAGGTTCCGGTTCGGATTATTCTTCATTCCTGCAGCATTTGGGCATTACCACCCTCGATTTTGGCTTTGGCGGTGAAGATCCGGGTGGCGAATACCATTCCATTTACGATTCGTACGACGATTACCGCCGGTTTAAAGACCCGACGTTTGCTTATGGGGTAGCCCTTGCGTCAACTGCTGGACGCGCGGTGTTGCGGATGGCCGATGCGGATGTGCTGCCATTTGATTTCCGCAGCCTGGCGAAAACCATCAATACCTACAACACCGAAGTGATGGATATGGCCGAGCAGATGCGAACCAATACCGCTTTGGAGAACCAATTGATCAAATCCAATACCTTCCAGTTGGCTGCCGACCCGGCTAAAGGCCTCAAAACACCATCACCCAAGGCCGAAGTGCCTTATCTTGATTTCGCGCCGCTGCAAAACGCGCTGCATAAGCTGGATAAAAGCACAAGTGATCTGGCCGATACCTGGGCCAAAACCGTAAAAGCCGGCGGCGACCATGATGCCTTCAACAAAAAACTGTACCAGGCCGAGCAGCAATTGCTTTCGGTTGATGGTTTACCACGCCGCGGATGGTACAAACACACCATATACGCGCCGGGCTTTTATACAGGCTATGGGGTAAAAACCCTTCCGGGGATACGCGAGGCGATTGAGCAACGCAACTGGATGGAAGCACAACAGCAAATTGCCATTGCCGCGAAAAGTATTGAGTATTTGGCCGATTATTTATCATCAGGAACGGTTGTACCAACACCATAAAACAGGAATTGCTTATCAACAAAAACGCCCCGGTGCTTAGCGGGGCGTTTTTATTTGGATAAGATTTGAGATCAGATTTATTTCTGCTTCACCATCACGCCGTTCATCAGCAGCGTACTGCCACTATCGGCAACAATGTTGTACACTTTTTGAACGCCCTCGCCTTGTTCGCTTTTTTGCAGAACGGTATAGGTTTCGTATTTACCGGTTTGGTCGTTAAAGCATAGTACTTGCTGCCCCAATTCAATGTCGCCCATTTTGCTTCTGCCTTGTACAGTTTGCATGGGATGGTTAGGGGTAGCTTTCAATACTTTGGTGTTAAGGTTGATATTCAAACCTGTTGTCGTATTATTTTCATTTGCCGATACCAACACCAATTGCGTTAAGGCATAGTTTTTTGCAGGGTGCATGGTTAGTTCTTTTACTTTGGTGGCCGATGCCTTGTTGGTTTCCGGGTCGACGGTAACTACGACGTCGCCGGTTTTGATGTCTTTCAACAGCTTTTTACTGCCATCGCCCATGGTTACCTCTTCATCGCCGGGGAAACAGATGTCGTTACCGTAGGTAGCTTCTTCCTTCATGTCCTTACCGCCATTCAGTACCTTGTATTGCTGAAAGCTCATTTCTTTCGACAGGACATAAGATAACTTGAGGATAAAATTCTTCTCCACCTTATTGATGTTATCGATATCGTTGAAATATTTATCCCAAACTTGGGCATCGGCGGTAAAATCGGGTACTAAAGCCTGATACCTTTTGCCGGTTTCGTTGGTATAAAAAACCATCAGGCCTATTTCCTGCAAACCTGCTTTCGCGACAAGCTTATACAGGTCGATACGTTTTTTGAGCCCGTCGCTGCCGGTGATGAAGTATGGTTTGCGGTTTTCGTAACGGTCGAGCACATAGGCGTTGTCGAATTTAACGTAGGTATCTTTATCAAGGTCGGCAATAGTGTAGGTGAGGGCCTTGGTATACTCGTCCATGGTTAAGGGGCGAGGGTTAGTGGTAGTGGTTTGGGCACGGCTAAAGCCCGCGATAAACAGTATGAGGGTAGTAAATAGTAGGTTACGCATTGGTATAGATTAGATATTAAAAAAAAGGTCATGCCGTCCGTTGGCTAACGGATCGGCACCTCACACGCTAAGTAACGAATTATATATCGCTCGCTTATCGTTCTGATGGGGTGCTGAAACAAGTTCAGCATGACACAAATTTATAATTGTGTTACGATAACTGCTTAAAGGCATCAGCAAAGTATTGCATTTCTTCCATTTTGCCGATGCTTACACGGCACCAGTCTTTATTGTTGAATTTCCAGTTACGAACACCAACACCACGTTTCATCATTTCCTGCACAAATTGCTTGCCATCCATTTTTAAAGGGAACATAACAAAATTGGTTGAAGATGGGATGTACTCGTACCCTTCAGCTTTTAATACGGAGTAGAGATATTCTTTTGACGCCAGTGTTTTTTTCAAAGCATCCTGCAAAAACTCTGTTTCGCGATAAGCAGCAATTGCCCCAGCAAGTGTTGTTGCTGAGAGGTTAAATGAACCGGAAGTGTATATTGATAACGCGCTTAAAACATCCGGCTGACCAATAATGTAACCCAAACGCAGACCGGCAAAGCCATATAATTTGGAAAATGTACGGGCTACAATTACATTTTGTCCGGCTTTTACTGCGCCAATCATTGTTGCGCCTTGAGGGTCAGGCAGGTAATCAATATAAGCCTCGTCAATAAATACGGTTACCTTTTTCGATACGCGCTCACAAAATGCCTTCAGCTTCTGCGTATCTAAAACGGTTGCGGTAGGGTTATTGGGGTTGCAAATGTAAACCAGCCCGGTTTTGTCGGTTATTTTAGCTTCCATCGCGTCCAGGTCAAGTTTGTAATCAGCTGTTAGGGGTACCTTTACCCATTTGCCTTCAAACAGTTGAGCGTGTGTTGGCAAGTCATCGTAAGAAGGATCGCCTGTGATGATTTCTTTACCACCTTTACTGTAATGCATAGCAGCAGCAAGCAATAAGGGAGTTGAGCCCGAGTCTAAAACAATATTATCGGGAGTTATGCCTTCATATGCTGCAATCTTTCCTGTCAGAACAGGGATTTGCTGAAAGGGGTATTGATATCCGGTGTCGATAGCGTCCTGTATAGCTTTTTTTGCAGCCGGCGACGGACCGAAAGGGTTTTCGTTAGCTAATAACCGGGCTTTAAGCGGGCCAAATTTTGGCGGGATGCTCATGATAGCGGTTTGGTCGGTAGCGCCTTTTATGCTGGCAGTTACTTTACGTACCGCAGGCATAGCAGATAGCTTGTCTAACGTCCCCGAGAGGAAAGCCAGTCCGCCGGCCATCATCGCGCTGGATTTTATCCAGTTTCTACGGTTAATTGAGTTTGACATCTTTTTTAAGTTTTTTGTTTGAATAGTTTTTTATGAGTTCATGTGGTTATTATCCTTTTGTTGAAGCGGGGTAGGCCAGCCGTTGTTCGGTTACCCGCCCGTGTAGGGCCGCCACCGTACTCCGTGCCGATTCGAATGCCCCGGCCATCCAGGCGTTCAGGTACGTTAAATGCTCGCCGGCAAAATATACGTTCTTATCGGGCTTTAGTAGTACCGGGTATTGGTCGCGGCGGGTATCGGTACTATACACAGCCCAGCCGCCCAGGTTGTATTTTGTTTTGTGCCAGCTTACCGAAAACGAGTTTTCAAACTCGGCATCGTATTGCGGGTGTATCAGCCTGCCTTTTTGCAAAGCCAGCTTTTCGCGATCTGCATAGCTCAAATAGCCGGTACGTACCGCCTTGTCGTTAAAATTATAGTATCCTATCAGGATGCCTTTTTTACCCAAGTAATCGTACGAGGGGTAGAATATCTGTGTCAGATCGTTATTTGTATGGGTGATGCCACCATAAATATGGTCGTCTTCTTCCCAAAACCTGCGCTTAAACTGCAGGCCTATTTTGCCGGTTTGCATGTAGGCGATATAATCTATCGCCCGGCTCACATCGCCCGAAAAATTATTGTTTACGTTGCTCAATACGGGCAGGGGTAGGGTACAGATGCAGAGGTCGCCTTGCAGTGCATGTTCGCCAAGGGCATCCTTATAAGTGATTTTTACGCCATCAGGCAGGTTGGTTATGTTAGTTACCTCGGCGCCCAACTTTAACATTGGCCCTACCTTGGTTTGCAGTGCTTTGGCGATCATGTCCATCCCGCCAACGGCCTGAAACATGGTCATCTGTAGTTCATAGGTGTATTCGGCTACATTATAAAAATCAGGGTCCAGCAAACCCGATTGTAACATATCGATCAGTTTATGCGGGTCGCCTATTTTACCGGGTTTATCGCCTGCGCCGGGCTGTTCAATATAACCCCTTCGGGCGGAAGCCTTGTACAGTTTATCAGGGTCGAGGCCGCCTTCGGCCATCAGGTATTCGAGCACCTTTTCGGCATCTTCTTTGGTCATAGCGGCATCCAATGCGCCGTGGTCGATACTTTTGGCCAGCATTTCGGTCATATAGCCGCGCATATCGTTATGTACTTCGCGGACGCGAACTTTTTTATTGGAAAGCGGCCCTTTACCTTCGGCGAAGTAATAAGCGCCTTCGTTTACATTGTTATATACCTGTATGGGTACTCCTAATTCTTTGCAGTAATGCAATGTCAGTTCGTGGTGGTGCGGTATGCGCGATGGGCCCGCGTTAAAATACAGGCCTTCGTCAAAGCGCGCAGTAATGGTGGGTTTATCAGTTTCGGTATTGGTGCTGCCGTTGCGTATGCTCCAGCAACGACCACCCGCACGCTGCCGTGCCTCGAGGATGGTGCATTGGTAGCCTAATTTGTTCAGTTCGTAGGCGCAGGTCATCCCGGCAAGGCCACCGCCCAGTATAATTACTTTTTTGCCGTTACCGCTGCCCGTTAAATTAAAGGAGTAAGCAGGAGCAGGGCGTAACATTCCCAAAGCCATCATGGCGGGATAAGTACCCCCGGCAAGCATAGCGCCTTTGCTTAAAAAACTACGTCGTGATATATTTTCCAAATGATATAATGGAGGTAATTATTCAGTTAATGTTAATTTAAAGGTAGCTTTTTTTATTATTTATTGCAGATGGATGCGTTTTTTTATCAGAACCATAATTTTCAATACAAAAAATGTGATAAAAAGCACTTTGGCGGCGTTTTTCCAGGGAGTTGATTAACAATATTTAATTTAATCTACAAATCCTATATATATTGTTGAACATCATTTAGTTAGAACGCTAAACTTTTTTTCTTTTATCAATAAAAAAGTTTTTATCTTACGATACTAAATATACTACTTTGAAACGCAGAAACTTCCTTTACCTCACGGGCATGGGCGTCGGCGCCACCTTTTTGCAGGGTGTGCCCGCATTCGGGAAAATAATTGACCCATCGGCAGCTTTAGACGGGGTTGACCCGGCCTTTAAAAAACAATTATCGGATGTGGCCCTTAACGCGGCACGCAGCAAAGGCGCTACCTATACTGATGTTCGCATTGGTCGCTACCTTAACCAGTTTGTGGTTACCCGCGAAGACAAGGTGGAAAACATTGTGAACACCGAAAGCTACGGCCTGGGTATACGTGTTATTGCCAATGGTTGCTGGGGCTTTGCTGCTACCGATAAGATGGATAAAGACAGTATAGCCCGCGCTGCCGCGGATGCCGTTGCGATTGCCAAGGAGAATGCCCGTCTGCAATCGGAACCGGTGCAATTGGCTCCTCAAAAAGGTTATGGCGAAGTAAGCTGGAAAGCGCCTATCGAAAAAAACGCCTTTGAAGTACCTATTAAAGAGAAAGTAGACCTGCTGCTGAGCGTTAACGACGCGGCTATGAAAGGCGGTGCCAGTTATGTGGATTCGATTTTATTTTTTGTGAATGAGCAGAAATACTTTGCATCGACAGACGGTTCATATATTGACCAGGACATACACCGGATTTGGCCATTGTTTACGATTACCAAAATTGACGCGAAGACCGGTAAGTTTGAAACCCGCAACTCCTTAAGCGCGCCGCGCGGTATGGGCTATGAATATATTATTCCCCGCGAAAGCGATAAAATAAAAGGCGGCCCTACAACTTTGTACCGCGACCGCTACGATATGCTGGAAGATGCCAAAGCAGGCGCGATACAGGTTGGCGAAAAACTGACCGCGAAGTCGGTTGAGGCGGGTAAGTACGATTTGGTGCTCGACCCATCGCATTTATGGTTGACCATACACGAGTCGACCGGCCACCCGACAGAGCTTGACCGTGTATTGGGCTACGAAGCTAATTTTGCCGGAACAAGTTTTTTGACTTTGGATAAATGGGAATCGAAGAAATTTAACTACGGTAGTAAGCTGGTGAATATTGTTGGCGACAAAACACAGCCCGGTTCGCTGGGGGCTGTGGGTTATGATGACGAGGGCGTGGCTTGCAAAAAATGGGATATTATTAAAGATGGTATACTGGTTAATTATCAGGCCATTCGCGATCAGGCACATATCATCGGCCTGAACGAATCGCAGGGATGCTGTTATGCGGATAACTGGGCCAATGTACAGTTCCAAAGGATGCCGAATGTTTCGCTGCAGCCAGGTAAAACACCGCTCGCGCCGTCGGAACTCATTAAAAACGTTGAAAAGGGTATTTATATCCTCGGTGATGGTTCTTTCTCTATCGACCAGCAGCGTTATAACTTCCAGTTTAGCGGGCAGCTGTTTTACGAGATAAAAGAAGGTAAAATAGCCGGGATGCTGAAAGATGTGGCCTATCAATCGAACACACAGGAGTTTTGGAACTCATGTACCGCGATATGCGATGAGCGCGACTACCGTTTGGGCGGCTCGTTCTTTGATGGCAAGGGGCAACCTGAGCAGGTGAGCGCGGTTTCGCACGGCTCGGCCACTACGCGTTTTAACGGGGTGAATGTAATCAACACGGAAAGAAAAATCTGATCAACATAAATTATATGCCAATATTAAGCAAAGAGGAAGCACAGGCACTGTTAAAAAAGGTGTTAAGCTATTCAAAAGCCGACGAATGTGAAGTATCCATCAACGGTTCGGATGCCGGCAATATACGTTATGCCCGTAATTCGGTGTCAACCAGCGGGGCTATCAGTCAGAACAGTCTGGCGGTATCATCCGCATTTGGTAAAAAGTTGGGTATCGCCACCATCAACGAATTTGACGACGAATCGCTGAAAAAAGTAGTAATCCGCGCAGAAGAACTGGCTCATTTGGCCCCCGAAAACCCGGAATATGTTTCGATACTTGGCCCGCAAGACTATGCGGCGCCTTCAAAACAATATGTACCCGAAACGGCGTCCATCACACCAAAATTACGTGCTGATGCCGTTGACCTGAGCCTTAAAGTTGCCAAAGACAATAAGCTAACAGCGGCAGGCTTTGTACAAAATTCAATAGCCTATAGCGCCTTTATGAACTCGAAAGGCTTGTTCGCGTATAATACCTCGACGGACATCAACTTTTCGGTAACGCTGCGCACAGCCGACAGCAAAGGTTCGGGCTATATTACCAGGGATTATAACGATGTGAAATATTTTGATGCGGAGGCATTTACCAAAATTGCCGCCCAAAAAGCCACGGGCTCGATAGGGGCAAGGGCACTTGAACCCGGTAAATACACCGTGATACTGGAACCTGCGGCAGGAATTGTTTTGCTGGAGAACCTGATAGGCGGCTTAGATGCCCGCCAGGCCGATGAAGGCCGCAGCTTTTTGAGTAAACCCGGTGGCAAAACCAAATTGGGCGAAAAAATGTTGGATGAACGGGTGAATATTTACTCGGACCCATGGAACCCGGAACTGCCAACTGCTTACTGGAACGGCGATGGCCGCCCGCAGGAAAAAATGAGCTGGATAGAGAAAGGTGTGGTGAAAAACCTATACTACAGTCGTTATTGGGCGCAAAAGCAAAATGTAAAAGCTATACCGGGACCTGATGCCTTTATTATGGATGGGACGGATACTTCGCTGGCCGATTTGATAAAAGGCACCGAAAAAGGTATTTTGGTTACCCGCCTGTGGTACATACGCCCGGTGGACCCGCAAACCTTGCTGTATACCGGCCTTACCCGCGATGGTACGTTTTATATTGAGAACGGCGAGATCAAGTTCCCGGTAAAAAACTTCCGATTTAATGAGAGCCCGGTTATTATGCTGAACAACTTGGAAGCTTTGGGCAAGCCGCAACGTACGGTAAGCGGCGAGTCGGGTACGAATGGTTTGATACCACCGATGAAGATCAGGGATTTTACGTTCTCATCGTTATCGGATGCGGTATAAATAAGAAACAGTCATTATGGAGAAACAAGTGTTGTTTTCGGCCCGAACGCAGGCCTACTTAGAAACCATCCGCGAAATTGTGAAGCAATTGCCGGGTACCGAAGAATATCTTTGCTTTGGTACGCCGGCCTTCCGCACCAAAAAACGCCTGATAGCCCGTTTACAGGAAGATGGCAACACCCTATCGGTTTATGCTGCCGACCGCGACATTTGGATAAACCAATATCCCGAAATGTTTTTTGTAACCCCGCATTTTTATAATTACCCTGCTGTACTGTTAAAATTGAGCGTAATACCCACCCGCCTGTTGCGCCAGGTAATTACCGAAGCATGGCAGCAAACCGCCCCAAAATCAATGCTGAAGCAGCATCCTGACCATAAAGGTTCTGTTAAACTGTCGTGAGCGAGTGCGGTTTTTAAAGATGTTATGGAATTACATCTTCCATTTTCCGTCTTCCATCTTCCATAAAAGCGCTACCTTTGCCTTATGAGTCCGCGTTTTAAAATTATCCTTTTTTGCCTTGTATCCGTTGCCTTTATTGGTTGCGACCGTTATACCAAACAATTGGCCAAAACCCATTTGATGAACCGGCCGGAGATATCGTATTTCCACCATACCATTGTACTGGAGTATGCCGAAAATACGGGCGCGGCTTTAAGTTTAGGCGATAACTTATCAAAAACCGTAAGTTTTTGGGCCTTGAGCATGATGCCTTTGGCATTGATGATAGGTCTGTTGGTCTATTTAGTAAAAAAAGCAAACGAACTGAACCGCGCCAAAATTATCTGCCTTGCGCTCATCTTCGCGGGGGGGACGGGCAATTTGATTGACCGTATCTTTTTTGACCGGCATGTTACCGATTTTATGAACGTAGGTATCCAAAACCTGCGCACGGGTATTTTTAATGTGGCCGATATGTGTATTACGGCGGGGGCTATTGGGTTGGTGTTGTTTTTTAGGAAAGAACAACCCGCTAAAGATTTGAAAACTTTTTAAAAGTTGTCAAATCTAAATGTGTGGATCATCATTTCGCCAGCAATGGCCCGTAATTATTCCTTTCCGCTCTTAACATTTCGCTGCCTGCCATCAGGAACGCGCCGAGGCCGTGAGTGTCGTTTAGTGCCGCAGGGCGGGTGTAATAGAATTTGATGTCGTCTTCAATGCCGGTGCCTATGCAAACGTCGGGCATTTGGCCGTCGGGGGTGATTTTGGCGGCAAGGCCTTTCCAGCCCTGGCGGGCAATGTTGATATAGGTTTTGTTTATCCAGCCTTCGTTAACCGCTTTGGCTATGGCGTAGGTAAACATGGCCGTAACCGAGGCTTCGAGGTAGGAGTCGGGTTTGTCCAGCAATTGGTGCCACAGGCCGGTTTGGTCCTGGTAGCGGGAGTAGCCTACGATCTGGCGCAGCAGGTAGTTGATGAGTTCCTGCCGTTTGGGGTGGTTGGCGGGCAGGTTATTGAGCAATTGTACCGTTGCCAGGGCTATCCAGCCGTTGCAGCGGCCCCAATGCGCTACGCCGTTCATGTTCACATCGCTGTAATAATTGTGGAAGTAGAGGCCGGTAGCAGGGTCGTACAGGTATTTATTAAAGTTTTCGACCTGTTTAATGCAATCGTCGAAGTATTTGGCATCGCCGGTCATTTTCCCCATACGGGCGAGGAATGGGATGCTCATATACATATCATCAGCCCAAAGGGTCATATAACGGGGTTCGGGGCGCGATAGGGTACCATCCGGTAAACGCAACTGACCTTTGGAGATATAATTGGCGGCTTTATCCAAATAAGCGCGGTAAGCAGCTTGGTGCGATAACGCATCGACATCACATAATCCTGCCGCCATAGCACCAACGTCGTCCAGACTGCCCATTCTGAAATAGGCGGTGTATTCACTGCGGGGCGTTTTGTTTTTATAGAGGTCCTCAAATAAACCAACATTGCTGAAGATGAAGTCGAAATTCTTTACAGAGTAATCCGAATACTTTTTATCGTTCAGCACTTCGGCGGTTTGTATCATGCCTACGGTGAGCACGCCGTTCACATATTCCCAGCGGTTGTATTTGCTGTCGGTATGGATGTCGGCGGGGTTGCTCAAACCTTTGGTCGAATTATATTTTTCGCCTGTTTTGGCGTTCACAAACTGGAAAGAAGTATTGGCGATGACATGGTCAGCCACACGGCGGAGTACTTCTTCGGTGTTGATGGTTTGTGCTGTTGCTGAAAACATGATAAAACCAAGCCATAGCAATATAAGAGCGCGGCGTATTGGTGAAGCAGTCATAAAGGTTAAATTGGTGTTTAAAGCTATAAAAATTATTTAACAGATGGGAAACCAATTGTTAGTTCATAATATGGCGCGTTTTTAATTCTTTAACACTGTAAATCTTTTTACTCACGGTTTTTTGTGTGTTGGTTCCCCGGTCTTCGTCTATCTTCTCAACAATTATGCTATCACCCCTGCATTTGTAATAAATGTATCCGTTCTCATCATCGAATGTTCCGGTATAGATTCTGAAACTTGTTGAATCAGTCAAATAATCTGCTTTTAGTAAACCAAAATCGGTATGATATACTTCTACATAAAGTTTGCACTTACATGTTTTGTTGTATTCAGAAAGGCTAACGGTATCAAAGTATTTGTGCGAGCATCGATTGCAGCCGCACGCGATTACTAAAAAAACAGCTAAAATTATATAAGCCTTTTTCATGAATGCAATATCTCTTTTAACACCACCCAAACATTTTGCGCCACAATTTTGGCGCCTTTTGGGGTGGGGTGTATGCCGTCGGCCTGGTTAAGATCGCGGTTGCCGGCTACGCCGTCCAGTAAAAATGGTACCAGAGCCACGTTGTTCTTTTTGGCGAGTTGAGGAAATATGGCTTTAAAAGCGTTGGCATAGGTTGCGCCCATATTGGGCGGCACCATCATGCCGGTGAGGATAATTTTGGCATCGGGGTATTTGGCTTTTACTTTGTCCATAATGGCTTGTAAGTTCTTTTCAGTTTGTTCAACGGGCAGGCCGCGCAAACCGTCGTTCGCGCCAAGCTCTAAAATAAAAATATCCACCTTTTGGTGCAGCAGCCAGTCGATACGGCCGAGGCCGCCTGCCGATGTTTCGCCGCTAAGGCCACCGTTAACAACTTTGTAGGATAGTTTTAACGAATCTATTTTTTGCTGTAGGACGGAGGGGTAGGAATCGGCGCCCGGGTCTTCCAAACCGTAGCCTGCTGTTAGGCTGTCGCCGAACACCAATATGCTTTTGGTATTGCTTTGGGTGGGTGCTGTAGCGGATGATTTGTCGGTGGTTTCGGATTGGTTTTTAGCGGGATTGCTGCAAGCAGCGAAGAAAAACGCTAAAATGAGGGTGTAAAAATGTAACTTATGCATGGATTGTATTTCTAATGTTAAATATGATGATTATTTAAGCAGGAAATAACATTTTAGTTTTGTAATTGTACTATTTTACGAACGAATTATAATGCGGGAAAATTAAGTGGAAAATATACTGAAGATAACAAACCTGAGCAAAACTTATCAAAGCGGCGGACAACCCCTGACGGTTTTGCACGATATCAATATCTCAATAGAAGCGGGCTCAACTGCCGCCATTGTAGGGCCTTCGGGCAGCGGGAAAACTACCTTACTGGGCTTAAGCGCCGGGCTCGACCGTTCGACAACTGGAACCGTGGAACTGAACGGCATCGCTTTGGACAACCTAAGCGAAGACCAACGTGCTCATGTGCGCAACCAGCACGTAGGCTTTATATTCCAGAACTTTCAATTGTTACCAACACTTACTGCATTGGAAAATGTGATGGTGCCGCTGGAACTGCGCGGCGAAAAGAATATTAAGCCCCGGGCCTTAGAGCTTTTGGCAAAAGTGGGTTTGGAGAGCCGCAGCCACCATTACCCATCGCAACTTTCGGGGGGCGAGCAACAGCGGGTATCGCTGGCCAGGGCTTTTAGCAATGCACCAAAGATCTTGTTTGCCGACGAACCCACCGGCAACCTGGATGCTGAAACTGCCGAAAAAGTGGTGAAACTCATCTTCGACCTGAACCGCGAAGCGGGTACCACGCTTATTTTGGTTACCCATGATTTAGAGCTGGCATCGAAAACGCAGCGGATCATCAGGATAAAGGGTGGGCATATTGTGTCTGACGAGCCTACGGACAAGATCATGGTTCATGGTTAATAGTTCATAGTACCTATCCCTTTTTTAACCATGAACTATGATCTATGAACCATGAACAAAGCAATGAATCAATCAAATAAGAAACTAAATATAGGCTGGCTCTTCCTCATGGCCTGGCGCGATAGCAGGCGCAACCGGTCGCGGTTGTTTCTGTTTATCTCGTCGATTATACTGGGGATAGCGGCTTTGGTGGCCATTTACTCCTTTGGTGATAATTTAAGGCAAAATATTGACGACCAGGCCGCCACACTCATCGGCGCCGATTTGGTGTTTAGCACCAACAAACCGGCCACGCCCGCCATACAAAAACTGATAGACAGTTTAGGCACGGAGAAATCGCAAGAAAAGAGCTTTGTGTCGATGGTGCTGTTCCCGAAAACGGGCAGTACACGTTTGACATTGGTGAAGGCATTGGAAGGCAAGTTTCCGTATTATGGGAGTATCGAAACTACGCCTGTTGCCGCCGGGATGGATTTCCGTAAAGGTAAAGAGGCTTTGGTTGATAAGGTGCTGATGCTGCAATTTAATGTAAAAGTTGGCGATTCGGTAAAGGTGGGTTTGGTAAGCTTCAAAATAGCCGGTGTGCTTGATAAGGCACCGGGTTCCATCGGGATTGCATCGAGCATGGCGCCGGTGGTGTATATACCGATGCAATATTTGGAGCAGACAGGTCTATCCCAAAAGGGCAGCCGCATCAATTCGAGCTATTATTTTAAGATGCCCGGCAATGCGGATATGGAGAAACTGGTGAAAAAAATTGAGCCTCGACTGGAGAAAGACGGTGTAAATTACGAGACCATCCAAACCCAGAAAGAACAAACAGGTAGGTCATTTGAGGATTTGACGCGCTTTTTGTCGCTGGTGGGCTTTATCGCGTTGCTATTGGGTTGTATTGGCGTGGCCAGTGCTATCCACATTTACGTACGCGAAAAGATAAATACCGTGGCCGTGCTGCGCTGTTTGGGCGTTAACGGCTGGCAGGCGTTCCTCATTTACCTCATCCAAATTGTGTGCGTGGGCTTTATCGGCTCATTGTTGGGAGCCCTTTTGGGGACTTTCATCCAGCAAATACTGCCCTGGCTGTTAAAAGATTTTATGCCCTTTACCATTGATGTCAATACTTCGTGGGGAGCCATTGGGCAAGGCATCGTATTGGGTGTGCTCATTTCTATTTTATTCGCGTTGCTGCCGCTCATTTCGGTGCGCAATATATCGCCGCTCAATACTTTGCGTATTTCGACTGAAGAAATCAGCTTGACACGCGACCCGCTCAAATGGCTGGTGTACCTGCTTATCTTGGCTTTTATTTCGGGTTTTGCATGGTTGCAGTTGCAGGATGTGATACAAACCATCGCCTTTACTGTTTGCGTGTTACTGGCCTTTTTGATATTAACGCTAATTGCCCGTTTGCTGATGTTTTTGGTGAAGAAATTCTTCCCGTTTTCGTGGAGCTATTTGTGGCGGCAGGGATTTTCTAACCTGTACAGGCCCAATAACCAGTCGGTGATACTTATTGTGAGTATTGGTTTGGGCACGGCTTTGATATGCACCCTGTTTTTTATACAGGGCTTGCTGATGCAGCGTGTAACGCTGTCGTCGAGTGGCAACCAGCCGAATATGATCTTGTTCGATATACAGGCGAGTCAGAAGGCCGGGGTGGCCGATCTGACCCGTAAACAGGGCCTTCCGGTAATATCGCAGGTACCTATTGTTACCATGAGTTTGCTCGAAATAAACGGCAAAACCGGAGCGCAACTAAAGGCAGATAGTTTGGGCAAAGGGCCATCCAAACGAGCATTCAGGAATGAATACCGGGTTACTTACCGTGACACGCTGGTGAATACCGAGCGCATCAAATCGGGCGAATGGGTGGGCGAGGCCAAACCGGGCGATGTGGTGCCTATCTCGGTAGAGGATAGATATGCTACCCGCATGCGGTTAAAAATAGGCGACAAAATGCTTTTCAATGTGCAGGGGCTGCCGGTTAATACCGTGATCAAAAGTATACGCACCGTAAACTATAACCGCATACAAACCAATTTTTTGGTGGTTTTCCCGAAAGGGGTGTTAGAGCAGGCGCCGCAGTTTTACGTGTTGCTGAGCCGTGTGCCTAATAGTAAAGTATCGGCAAAATTTCAGCAATTGGTGGTGCAAAAATACCCGAATGTTTCGGTGGTAGATTTAGGCCTCATCATCAGCGTGGTGGATGAGCTGATGGACAAAATTGGCTTTGTGATCCGCTTTATGGCACTGTTCAGTATTATTACCGGGTTGATTGTGCTCATCGCATCGGTACGCATCAGTAAATACCAGCGCATGCAGGAAAGCGTACTGCTGCGCACACTGGGTGCCAGTCGTAAACAGATACTGGCCATTACGGCTTTGGAATACTTCTTTTTAGGCTTTTTGGCTGCTGCTACGGGCGTAGTACTCTCCATAGCCGCGAGCTGGGGTTTGGCCAGCAGGGTATTTGATACCGCGTTTCACCCGCAAATATTGCCTGTATTGGGCATATTGGCCTTTATCAGTTTGCTGACGGTTGTGATAGGGTTGCTGAACAGCCGCGGGGTGTTGAATAAGCCACCTTTGGAGGTGTTGAGGAGGGATGTGTAGGAGGATATTAAATAATAATTTTTTTTCTGTCTAAGGTTTTAATAAAATCCTCACATGATAGTACACCTGTGTTGTTGCGCTGTATTTTTGAAAAACCTTGTACTACTTTTCTGTTTTTAAGTCTGACATCAACAGTCGCAGTTGATTTTATTTTGAAATCTAATTTAATAAATACTTGAAGCAGTTTGTGATTTATAAAATTGTCAATTTCATTGAACTCTCTATCTACATCGACAAACTTAAAAGAAGATAGCCAACCTTCAAGTAAGTTCTTAAGTCTCTTAATAACAGTTATAAGTCCTTGGAAATCTTTATCATTCGTAAACTTGTCGATATCAGTTATATTATCAATTTTTTCTAAAAGGTCTTTAACTTTCTTTTCGCTCACCCAAACGTTTTTTCCATCAAATCTTATAGAAAGAAAAGAAAATTCATGATAAAAGGGATCTATGATACGAGTTTTTGAACCCCTTAGGTATGATGGAGAAGGCAGGGGATGAAGCTCTAAACCTAAGTTTGTTTCTAATTCTTCTTTTGCAATCGCTAACGCATTTTCAGCTTCTTTTGCCGATTTACATAATACGATAAAATCATCAGCATATCTCACTAAACATATGTTCTCCCTAATCATTCGCTGGTCAAATTCTGACAAGTATATATTTGCCAACAATGGAGATAGGGGATTGCCTTGTGGTATTCCATCTAAAGACTCTGAAAAATAATAATGAAGGTCTTGAGAATATTTGTCTAGGCCTTCTACACTTTGTTCTAAAGATTCTTCTATTAAAGAGTTAATTGATGAATCCGGCAATTCGATAAATACTTTGGCAAGTAATTTTTTCCTATTTACACTATCAAAGAATTTCTTGATATCGGCTTCCAGTATGATTTTATTCCCGTTTTTGAAATGCTCAATAACCTTAACAATAGCCTTTTCTACACCAGTGTCTTTTTGGTATGCAAAACTACATTGGTTATTTAGTTTGTACTTTGTTGATAAGAGGTCTTCTAACTTGGCTGATAGTGCTTTTTGAACAAGTCTATCTCGAATGTCTGCTATTCTAAGAGGTCGGTATTCTCCCGGAGTTTTTTTCTTTAATAATACCGCTCTTACTCCATTAAATTTATAGGTGTTACTCAGTAACTGTTTGCTTATTTCTTTAATATGAGCGTCTAAAGAATCTTGAAATTCTTTTATAGTTTCAGAAGAAACTCCCCTGGAATCTTTATTGGACTTATTTAATTTGTCCCAAGCATCCTTAAGGTATGACGGGGATGAAATTTGTTGCAAAAGTGATTGAGGAGTCAAAGTTTATTTTGTTAGTAATGCTGGTTCCGTACCATGCCATGGCTTTAGCAGACAACAAAATTAAGTGCAGATAAGTGAGCCTGTGATACAAATCTTGATGATAACCGTCAAGACTTTGCGCATCATTCGCTCCATCGCATTGGCTATGGTTGGGCTGTTCGCCCGCGCACTGCCTGTTGAGTAGCAACTCTGCTCGGTTGCTACCTGCGACCTGGCCGAGACGATCGTTTTAGGTGTACTTTCCATCTTACTCAAATTTAAGGTTTTTTCTGACTTTTGCAACTTTTTTCAAAATAATCTCGACTTGCGCTTCCCACCCGCCCTTTAAAATTCGGTACTCCACTGTAACGGAAATCGCAAGTCTGCTAAATACAATGGTTCCGTAAGGGCAGATAAGTGAGCCTGTGATACAAATCTTGATGATAACCGTCAAGACTTTGCGCATCATTCGCTCCATCGCATTGGCTATGGTTGGGCTGTTCGCCCGCGCACTGCCAACTAACAAATTTAGCAAATAATAATATATGGGTTTCGAATTGTACATATATACTTTTCCACATATACACACTTACTAACAAGATTTTTTAAATCAATCGGCGTACCCACCATTGTTTTGCCCGCTTTTGGCCGAAGCTTCTTTGCCGGCAGGATGGGGTTGAATTTTGTAGTTTGATTTTTAAATATGGGCTTTTTTGCGTACCTTGTAGGGTTGAGCAAAGCGCATGGAGCGGGGCGCAAAGCGTAAAAAAGTATGTTTGAAAATAGTCTTACTTTGGGGGGGGGGGGGGGGGGGGGGGGGGGGGGGGGGGGGGGGGGGGGGGGGGGGGGGGGGGGGGGGGGGGGG
>NZ_CAITNG010000111.1 GCF_903893715.1 uncultured Mucilaginibacter sp. | reverse complement strand
GGAAGATGTAAAATGGAAGACGGAAGATGTAATTATAGCAAATCCGAAATAAAAAACACCCATAAATACCCATAACCCAAATCGTAGAAACATCTAAAAAACAACCAATACCGTATATCAAACCAATGAAGCCACATCTTCTTTCACCAGCCATAGCTTTAGCGAAGGCTGGCATACATCTTCCATAACAACATGAACTCCTGTCTGTACAAAGCCAAAGTAATGCACCACCGGCTTGCACCCAAAGTGCATAGCTTTCATTATAGCGTGTTTATGTTTTATTTAGACCTGGACGAGATAGATATGCTGCACCGCAAGCTGAAATTGATGAGCCGCAACCACTTTAACCTGTTCAATTTTAAGGATAGCGACCATTTGCAGTTGCCGAGGGAAAAGCCTGATGCGTCAAAGAACGTGCGTGCGCACCTGGTTGATTATTTGGCCGGGAACGGTGTGGATATTGGCAAGGGGCGCATTATGGTGCTCACCAATTTGAGTACCTTGGGTTACCAGTTTAACCCGGTATCGTTTTATTTTTGTTATGACGAGCAGGGGGCTTTGGCATGTTCGGTAGTGGAGGTATGCAATACCTTTCGCGAGATGAAGCCTTATTTTTTAGGCGCAAATACCCGTGTTGGCGATACCTTTAAACTGAATACTACCAAGTATTTTTATGTGTCGCCGTTTATAGATATGGATACCAATTTCGATTTCGATTTACAGGAACCGGGCGAGAAGATGCAGTTGAAGATAGATGATTACGATAAAGAAGGCAAGCGGTTTTTTATCAGTACATTGAGCGGTGTGCGCAAACCTTTGACCGATGCCAACCTGCTGCTGTACTTTATCAGTTTTCCGCTCATCACGGTGAAAGTGATTGGCTTGATACATTGGCAGGCGTTTAAGCTGTGGCTAAAAAAATTGCCTTATCATAAAAAAACCGACCAAACGGATTTGCAAAAAGATGTTTTTAGGCCTTATCCTTCAAAATAGTGTGCTTTTGTAAATCTATTATAGATAAGATTTCGTAAATATGTTAAATATTTAATTTTTTGACCTATGCCCGATGCGCTGACCCTTATTAAAAAGAGCAATTTTTACCAGGACATTGTTATAAAATTTTTATCGAAAATGGTGAACGGTCAGCTTTATTTGACCCTTCACGACGGACAATCCATAACCATTGGCGATGGTAAAGACGCCTTACGCGCCAACATCACGGTTAACAACGAGGAATTTTACAAACGCTGCATTTTATTTGGGGACATCGGTTTTGGCGAGGCTTATGTGGATGGTTTATGGGATACCGATAACATCACCAATGTGATCAAATGGGTATTGCTCAATATAGAAAACGCGCCCAACCTTTCGGGCAGTAAAGCGCAGGCCGCAGGTTTAAACCTGCTCAAAATGTATAACAAGCTGGTGCATTTTAAACGTGCCAATACCGTGGAGGGTTCGAAGAAGAATATCTCGGCGCATTACGACCTGAACAACGATTTCTTCGCCAGTTTTTTGGATCCGACCATGACCTACTCGAGCGCTTATTTTTACAAAGATGGCATCAGTTTAGAGGAAGCGCAATTGGCCAAATACGAACGCCTGTGCAAACAATTGCGCCTAAAACCAACCGACCATGTGTTGGAGATCGGCAGCGGCTGGGGCGGCAATGCCATTTATATCGCGAAGAATTACGGATGTAAGGTAACTTCGCTCACCATTAGCGAAGAGCAGGCCAAACTGGCCCGTGAGCGGGTAACTGAAGCGGGGTTGGACGGCAAAGTAGAGATATTGCTGAAAGACTACCGCGAACTGGACGGTACCTATGATAAAATTGTTTCCATCGAAATGCTGGAAGCCGTGGGTGACGCTTTTTTAGATGTGTATTTCAGGCAGGTGAACTCGCTGTTGAAAAAGAACGGCTTGCTGGCCATACAGGTGATCACCAGTCCCGATTCGCGCTATGAGAGCCTAAAAAAAGGGGTGGATTGGATACAGAAACATATTTTTCCGGGCTCTTTGTTGCCGAGTGTGGCGGCCATCAACGGTGCGATCAACCGCACCAGCGACATGACTTTGGTGGATTTGAAAGACCTGGGTCTGCACTATGCAGAAACCTTGCGTTTATGGTTTGTGCAGTTTAACGCCAATCTAACCAAAGCTAAGAAACTGGGTTTTGACGATACGTTTGTGCGCAAATGGAACTATTATCTGTGCTATTGCGAGGCGGCCTTTGCCATGCGCAACATCAATGTGATGCATTTGGTGTATACCAGGCCAAATAATTTGGAGTGGTAGCCAGTGAATATCGAACGCCGAATTTTGAATGGCGAATGATGAAGTGATTAGTCCCTGTCAACACTAATTTCTTTGAACCGACTGAAAACAAGGAATGCAAGTAAGCAGAGCGTAAATCCACATAATCCGTTTAGCCGCAAGCCAAAATCGTTACGGCTACTGATGCCGTAAACTGTGAGGAAGGCAAATAGTGCCAGACCAAGTGTTTGTCCCAATTTTACAAATAAGTATTTTACGGCAAAGAACATGCCTTCGCGGTTTTCGCCGGTCTCTTCAGCATCCTGTTGAGCAATATCTGCCAATATCGCGTTGGGTAGTATGCCCAATGATGCAAGTGGAAAAGCTGCGCATAATACAAGTGTGTAAATTTGTGCATGGGGCGACATCGGGAATTTGCCCAAAAAGTATATGGTTAGGAATATGAGTGCGAGCACGATGAAAGAGAACATCACGATAGGCTTTTTGCCCCAACGAATGGAGAGGAAGTTGATAAGCGGGTAAAAAAGTATAGAAACCAACACCATCGTGCCCATAAGGGGGCCGCCTTCAGACTCTTTTAAACCGAGTAATACCTTGATAAAGTAAAGTAGGCCACTCGATATTATACTAAGCGCCATATAGTACGAGAAATCGGTTATGAGATAGTACTTGAAATTGCGATTCTTAAAAGTTGCTACGATAGCCGGCCACATTGGCATGTGAGATGGCTTGCTGTTAGAGTACCGCTTCTCGTCGATAAAAAGAACCGGGATAAGCATCACCATACCAGCGAAAATGCTTAAACCCCAAATTGTATATTGCAACGCTTCGGTGCGGCTGGCCACATGAAAACTATGTTGTATCAAATCGGCAAAGTTGTTTACCAGTGCTGAAAGGATAATCCCCAATACAAAACCTATCTGCTGCCATGAGGATAGTTTTATTTTTTCGGCAGCGGTCTCTGTCATTTCAGGCAACAAGGCATTGTACGGGATGATATAACTTGTGGCGGAAATCAGGAAGCCCCCGAGTGTAATAGCTATCCAAAGCGCATTATATACACTTTCTGCACGCACCAAAGGATAAAAGGTGAGGGAGCAAAAAAGAACTGCCGGTAAAATGGCTCTTAGCATAAAAGGGGTTCTACGGCCTTTGGGATTTTTGCTTTTATCGCTCAACGATGCTAAAAATGGGTCGTAAAATGCATCGACCATACGGCCGGAAGTAAGTACAACCGACATGATATTGAACAAGCCAAAAACCATGAGTTGAGGCACAAGCCGTATCAGGCCGGATTTTTCAGGAGGCAGATAAAAATAAGTCAGCATCACCAGAATCATGTTAGTCATGATGCTCCAGCCCATCATACCCGCGGCATAGGCAATTTGTTTACGGAACGGTAGTTTGGCGGCAGGCATGCCTGCAATATGCAAAATTTAAGCAAATACTTCCGCAGGTTATTTTTTTTTGACATGAAACCGAGTATTAATAGAAAATATGGAGTTAATTTAGCGACCTGAAAAGTAACAGACATCTTTATGATGGTGTTTGACAATTTATTGTGGTATCAGATAACAAAACAACGGCGCTAACAACATTTGCAACACTTGAGGATGTACCCCAATTGGAGGCTTTGGTGAACAAAGCCTATCGCGAAGAATCGGCAACCATGGGATGGACATCGGAAGCGCATTTATTGGATGGTACCCGTATTGATGCGGCAACGCTTGCTGAGTATATCGCTGAAAGAAACTCGGTGATATTGAAGTTTTGCGACGATAAGGGCAATGTTGCAGGATGTGTGCATTTGCAGTTAAAGGAAACCGTAGTGTATTTGGGTATGCTGAGTGTTGACCCGGACCGGCAAGACAAAGGTATAGGGAAGCATTTGCTAAAACAGGCCGAATTTTATGGTTCGGACCATGGCAGGTTTAAGATGCAAATTACCGTTTTAGATACCCGCACCGAGTTAATTGCCTGGTACCAACGTTACGGATATAAACAAACAGGCGAAATTCGCCCGTTTCCAACAGAAACGAAGTTTGGGCTGCCAAAACAACCCTTACAGTTAATGGTTATGGAAAAAGTAATAGATATATAAACAGTTGACAGGTGCTTTGGTTATCTTAAGTGTTTAAAATAAACTTTGTGCTGTTTAAATGGTTAACAGTAACGAGGTAACAGTACCCCTGATAAATGGATAACAACGATACTGCAATAGAACCCACACCCCAACAAGGCTCGGCATTTAAACGATGGCTGATCGGTGTTTTTATTGATCTGTATAAGGTTTCGATGTTTGTTGTACGCTTTTTTAAAGAAGTTTTCTTCCCGCCATACGAGGTTAAGGAGGTAATGAAGCAATGTTATGAAGTGGGTGTGCGTTCGCTCACTATCGTCTCGGTTACAGCTTTTATTATTGGGGTTATATTTACCAAACAATCAAGACCTTCGCTTTCGGAGTTTGGGGCAACATCATGGCTGCCGCGTTTGGTGTCTATCGCCATTATGCGCGCGTTGGCGCCGTTGATTACAGCTATTATAGTGGCGGGAAAGGTGGGTTCGAGCATTGGTGCCGAGTTGGGCTCGATGCGTGTTACGGAACAGATAGATGCCATGGAAGTATCGGGTACCAAACCTTTTAAGTATCTGGTTTGTACCCGTATACTCGCTACTACCATCACCGTGCCCATTTTGGCCACTTATGCGGGTTTCATCGCCTTGATTGGTGGCTATGTCAATGTTGCCCAAAACGAAGGCACTACCTATACCGCCTTTATGGAGCAGGTGTTCGAGCCGCTGGGCTTTATCGATTTTACGTCCTCGCTGGCCAAATCCATCGTGTTTGGTTTTACCATTGGCGTGGTGGGTTGCTATCAGGGCTATTTTTCAACGAAGGGTACCGAAGGGGTGGGTAAGGCGGCCAACATGGCGGTGGTAACGGCGATGTTCATTGTTTTTATTGAGGAAGTAATCATAGTACAAATATTTGGATGGTGGAGGTAACGGATATATGATGAAAAAGGAAAAAACCACCATCGATTATAAGGAAGCCGTTATCAGTATAAGAGGGCTGAAAAAGGC
>NZ_CAITNG010000110.1 GCF_903893715.1 uncultured Mucilaginibacter sp. | reverse complement strand
TTATCGAAGAGTTGATGACGTTTCAAAAAATGGAGCATGGCATGCTTAATCTGAAAATGGTTAATGCAGACATTTCAAACTTTGTACAGGATGTCTTTAATAATTTTGTTCCCATCGCCCGGAAAAAAGCAATACATTTTAACTTAGATCTTGAATTAAAAGAATGCTACTCCTTGTTCGACCCGGGTAAGATGGAAAAGGTTTTGAATAATTTAATATTCAACGCATTTAAGTATTCACCGGAGGGAGGCATCATTAACATAAAGTTATCCGAGCACGATGGAACAGGATTGCCGGTTGATAACATAAATGATGTGAATTCTTGGTTTTGTATCTCAGTGGAGGATAATGGCAAAGGTATTTCGGCCGAGGAGTTTAATCATTTATTCGAAAGATTTTTCTCTGAGACAACAATAAAGGGAACGGGCGTTGGCCTCTCCCTTACCAAAAGCCTGGTTGAGCTTCATCATGGCTTCATCATCGCCGAAAGCGAACCTGGTGTTAAGACCAGCTTTAAAGTATACCTGCCAATAATCCAAACCACAGAGAATAAACTAATAGAACAATATGTTCCCGAATATGATGTATCGATGCTAATTGATGAGCAACAACCATTATCTATAACACCTTTGGATTTTGAAAACGGCAAGGAGCCCGAGTATACTATTTTAATTGTCGATGATAATCCTGAGGTCTTAAATTATCTTGAAGTGTTGTTCCAGCACAAGTATTTCATAGCAAAGGCAGAGAATGGGGTAAAAGCGTTGGAATATGTTGGTAGCAATGAGCCTGATTTGATCATTAGTGATGTTATGATGCCCGAAATGGATGGTGTGGCTTTATGCGAGGAGTTAAAAAGTAAGATAAATACTTGCCATATCCCAATCATTTTATTGACGGCAAAAGCGACAGTTGAAAACAAAATAGATGGTTTACAGATCGGTGCCGATGATTACATCCCTAAGCCATTCCACCCCAATGAATTGATTGTACGGGTTGAAAAGTTGATTGAAAATCATAAACGTATTATTGAAAAATATAGGTCCAATGGGGTCATTATACCTAAAAATATTACCACCAACCCCCTTGACGAGGCTTTTGTTGAAAAAGTTATCAATAGTATAACGAAGAATATGAGCAATGAGGAATTTAGTGTAGAGGAACTTGGTGATTTAGTAGCCATGAGCCGAAGTAATCTCTTCAGGAAGCTAAAAGCAATAACAGGTCAAACCCCGATTGAGTTTATTTATAATATACGTTTAAAGCATGCGATGGATCTTTTGTTGGAGCGAAAGCTGAATATGTCGCAAATAGCCTATGAAGTCGGATTCAGAAATCCATCTTCGTTCACCAAATCCTTCCGAAAGCAATATGGTAAATCTCCTACCGAATTTTTAAATGATGCTTTATTTAGTCAAAAAGGGTAATTCATGCCCTTTTTTGGTCCATTGCAACAATTAACGTTAAGATTGCAACATTTCGCTAAAGGGCTGCAATATAAACGCCTTTAATTTACGGTGTTATTAATACAGTTATTGTATCCTTAAACCTAACATGTTTTTCAGTTTTCTATAGTAGTTTTCAGTTGAGTCAAATTGAATCTATGGGTAACCTGGTCGTGCTCATAGCTTGATTTCTTTGAAGATTGTATTAAATGTTAGGTGATGGTAAACGATAATGTTATTATCAATAAGATGCCTATATGCGATACATATTCTTCTTTTTTTTTCATTATTTCCCCAAACAGGCTCTTTTACTGGTCATGATATTGCTCTTGGTACAGGCAAAAACCAAGGCACAAATACCCGATGACATTGCCATGTGGCTGAAAAAAAATAACGCTGATATTCGTTATTCAATTAATCAATATGACTTCTCCAGGTTTAATGTGCTTATCGATCATGCGAGCTCAGCGCTTAACGGCTACCTGCAACGCCAGGATTTTAAAGGGTCGACATGGGAAGTATACAGTAAGGCCGAGCACGCGAACAATATACAGGATGCGGTTGATTTTTCAATCCGATTCAAATGCATAAGCGGACATTTGCGCCAGTCGGCAGTTGCTGCTGATATCGACTTTTCAAGCTGGTCTGAGAAGAATTATGTTTTATTACCAGGAGCTGTTTATAATGGCAACCGGTTTGAATGGCGACGACTAAGATACTCCCCTAAGTTGTACGAGGTGCAGGATATAGGTATCGATAAGCCGATCATTGTGTCGGATATACCTAAATTAAGTGAATCTGGAGGTGTTTCCCGTATACAGGAGCGAAGCGGTAGCATGTCGACCCCTGCAATAGGCTTTAGGGCCGATAGTTCTGCAAAAGGTATTTGGATACTTACACACCAAGGGAACAGTTTGGGTGATTATGGTATCAATATAGAAGAAAACCGTGCCCGCGATCATGCGATAATTACGATAAACTCACCCGTTGTACATGAACAGTATACCTATTTTGCCAATGACGCTCATTATCCAAGCCAAGATAAGCCGCACGATTTTAATGCAGGAGATGAGGTCATTATAACATTCAGAATGTATGGTTTCGAAGCTCCAGAAGTACAATCCTTATTCAATAAGCTTACCATCATACGCAAAGACCTTGTTGGCGATAGTTCAATCACACAAAAGTTAACTTTTTCGGAGAGCATGCGCACGTTGGAAGACAAATTCAACAAGGTAAACTTTGTAGATAAATATGGTTATTATTCTGTCGGACTTCGGGAAAATTTTCTGCAAGATTGGCAAATAGGGTGGACAGGGGGAATGATAAGTACTTATCCGCTGCTTTTTGCCGGTAATGCCGAGACCCGTAAAAATGTTCTTCGAAATTTTGATTGGTTATTCCTCAACGGCATCAGTCCGTCAGGCTTCTATTATGACGCAGGCAAGGATGGTACGATATGGTATGGTGGTGATATCCGAAAACCACATACACATAATTGGCATCTAATCAGAAAAAGCGCGGACGCTGTTTATTATATCACCAAGCAATTTATGTTGATGCAAAAAATGGGTGTATATGTCAAACCATATTGGAAAGACGGCAACAAAAAGGTATGCGACGCATTTGTTAATTTATGGTATAAAAATCATCAGATAGGTCAATTTATCGATTCTAACACAGGAGAAATTGTTGTTGGAGGATCTTCAAGCGGAGGTATTTTGCCAGCGGCTTTGGCATTGGCTTCACAGTATTATCGCAATCCGGCTTACATGGATGTCGCAAAACAAGTAGCTGGTTACTATAATGAAAATTTCACCCGCAAGGGTATAACTTGCGGGGGACCAGGGGACGCGTTACAGAATATTGATTCAGAATCAAGTTATGCGCTTGTTGAGTCGTACACGACACTTTATGAGTTAACCGGCGATAAACAATGGTTAAATGATGCTGAAAATGCAGCTAGGCAATTTTCCAGTTGGGTGGTATCATACAATTATAAATTCCCCGCTAAATCGAGTTTCGATCAAATTGGCATACGAACAACCGGTGCCGTATATGCCAACACGCAAAATAAACATGCAGCACCTGCAATCTGCACGTTCTCCGGGCAGGCACTGCTAAAATTATACAGATTTACGGGCGATGTTTTTTATATCGGCTTGCTTTATGATGTCGCCCATAATATGCCGCAGTATCTTCCACATCCTGAAAATAAGCTGGAAGATGCGACTTACGGGTATATGAGCGAACGTATAAGCATGACCGATTGGCAGGGGCTTGATAAAATAGGAGCTCTTTTAAAAATGTCGACTTGGGCGGAAACCGGTTTAATGTTGACCAATATTGAAATACCTGGGCTATATGTTTGCCCCGATGATAATTATTTTGTTGCCTTCGATAGTATTGTGGTCACGGTTAAGTCCCAAGATGAAAAACAGTTGATATTACAACTGAAAAACCCTACGAAAGTAGTTGCTGATGTATCGGTGTTAGAAGATAAAGCAAAGAATAAAATCATGGGCGAAAATTATCTGTACGGTTGCGAAAAAGTAAACCTAAAACCCGGTGAAACAAAAGAATTAATCTTTAAAAAGTCTGTTTTGGGGCAAGGTAAGCAAGACTAAAAAGAATTTGGCCGAATAAGAAAACTAAAAAAATGAAAAAAGTAATTTTAGCGTTAATCATATTGCTGTTACATTATCACGCGCTAATTGCGCAAACCGATGGTAGGTTACCTGAATCACCTTTGGCC
Source organism: uncultured Mucilaginibacter sp. (assembly GCF_903893715.1). Lineage (GTDB taxonomy): Bacteria > Bacteroidota > Bacteroidia > Sphingobacteriales > Sphingobacteriaceae > Mucilaginibacter. Next base: position 306 of record NZ_CAITNG010000110.1, on the reverse strand, counting down.
GTTGCCAGGATAATTGGAGACAAACTGATACGGGAAACGCCCTTTAAATACAAACTATCCATAGCATCCAATAATTCAACTTTTAATAGTTTACAATTTGTTGATTTTGGTCGTACTTTTTGTTTGGGCAAACCTGCCGTAGCTTATGCGCTTACCAATATATCTGCCGCAAATGACATGGTAATAGAAATGCAAATTGAACACAACGATGCCTGTAAAGTTTGGCTGAACGACGAATTGGTTTACAAAAAAAAAGGCAACAATAAAATCAAACTGATTTTTGATGAGCGTAGTATAGAATTAACA
>NZ_CAITNG010000109.1 GCF_903893715.1 uncultured Mucilaginibacter sp. | reverse complement strand
ATCCATCAAGCATCTTCAATCCTATTTAAACGAGTTTACTTTTAAATACAATCACAGAGATAATAAATCAAATTTTGACTTGCTTCTCAATAGAAGTTTAATGCCATCTGTCATATGATGGGCTATTACTCTCAAGAGGGGTGGAGGGGTGTGTCCTTTGCCACATGCCTGTCATTCAAGAGACTGCATACCCACTTTTAGGAGGAAGATTATGTTGCCTTAAGTAAGGTTTCGAACACCCTTAGTTTGAAACCCATCGCTACGGGATATTAATTTTATTGGCCTTCTTGTATGTATCCCTATCAAAAATAATGGTGTACGGATAATCGTAATTAAACACACATTTTGATTTTACCAGTGGCCGTTTTTTGCTATCGGTAAGCGTATATGTTGAATCAATCAATTGGCCGCTGCTGGTATAGTATTTTATCAAGTCTTCATGCGCCGCATCACCGTCTTCTTTGGTACATTCGCTATTGAAAAATCCGGCGATACGCTCAAATGCAAATAGTTTACCATTTTTATCAAAATAGCTTTTATATGTAATGTCCCAATCACCGCTTCCGCTAAAAGGAATTTCGCCAGCTAAAATAATTCGGCCCTCTTTATCTTTTAAAAAATTATAGGTTGTTTCAACTTCATCCGGAAATTTATCGTTTTTAATAAGCATCAGCTTATCGCTATTGGGCAATTTCACCAACACAATTAGTTTATCCTGCTCGGCGGCAATTAATTTATCTATCTTACCTTTTTGCTTTTTTAACTGTTGAATTGTTGGTACTTGCTCTTGACTTTTTAAACTTTCCGCTCTTTTATTTTTGCCGCTTTTTTGGCTGCAGCCAACTGATGCACTTATCATGAAAAAGATTGAACAGTAACTAAGTAGTTTCATATCATAAATATAACTCTTCATCCGCACATTTCCTCATTCGCACATCTGCACATCAACGCTTCTTTTCCTCCAAATAAATATGCCATAACAACATGGTCGCCACAGTCCGGTAAGGCTTCCAACCTTCAGCAATCAGCAACAATCCATCTTTGCTGATGTCCGGCGCCAATGCCTTCACCTTTTTCAAAGCGTTCACCGCGGCCAGGTCGCCAACAGGGAAAACATCTGCCCGGTGCAAAACAAACATCAGGTAAACATCCACCGTCCAATTGCCGATGCCTTTTACGGCGCACAGTTGTTGACGCACTTCGGCATCGCTCAAATGCTCCAGTCCGGCTAAATCGAGTTGCCCTTCCACAATCATTTCGGCCAGGTGCTTTACATACCGCGTTTTCTGTCGACTAAAATAACAGGCCTTCAACTCCTCATCGCTCAAGGTCAACACGCCCTCCGCAGTTATTTCACCCGACAGTGCCGATGCCAGCGAAACCTGCTGCTCCAAAATAATATGCAACAACGATTCAAAGGTATTTTACCTGCTCCACATGGGCGGGTAGCCATGCTTTTGTTGGATGAGGCGTAGGTCGGCATCGGTTTGGCAAACTTCATCGCAAAATTGATGGAGGTTGGTATGGTTAAATTGCCTGGTCAAACGTTGATTTGATTTATTCTAACGATAATTTAACACAATATCTCATCTCATTTATAGTAAACACAACTTCATCAAGGCTTTTTGAAATTATCACTCTTTTACCAAAATCAAATTCTTTATGATGATTTGGACATAATATTAGGATATTGTCAGGTGTCTCTCTACCCTTTTTGTGTTTAGGTATAATATGTGCTGCTTCAATATATCGGCTTCCGTCTTTTTTTAAGATAAATTCATTGCAAAGTTGACATTTAAAATCTCTTAAAATTTTTAATTGTGCAATCGTCTTGTTATCCCTTTTATAAGTTTTGTGATTTACAATTATCTCTTCATTATCGCTTTCCTTTAAGTTTTTCAAATCTTCTATTATTTCAGGTTTCGATTTGCTTTTTGTAAACAACGATTCTAATTCAAGTTGCTCCTTTAAATTCTCATCCAAAAAAGGAATTGCAAATGCACTTTTTGCATAATGGTTATAGATTGAAACAAGTTTTTTATACTCCGATTCGAGAAGTCCGGTTCGTAGCAGCTCTATTATTTCGTCATTCAATATCTGTTCTGCGAACGTAGTGTCCTTATAAATAAACCCGTTCTGACCAACTAGTCTTTCACTTGATATTTTTTTATATCTATTAGCTTCCAAGGGTAATGGAAATAGAATTGAGAGTGCTTTTTCTGCCTTTATATTTACTGGATAATAATCATCATTGAAGCCCTTGAAAGAAAAAATTTTATTTTCTTTCAAAATTTCCGCATTACCGTAAACACCAACAATTTCTCCTTTTCGCAAAGTCGTGTTATGGGTATAGAAAATAATTATTCCTCCATTTTCAAAGCGAATTGGTCTTGATTTCCATTGTACAAACCCAAAAAAAAACTCCTTAGTATCAATGCCTTTTTTATTGAAACAAAAATTCAAGCATTCTCCTCCTGGGTTCTTTCTAGCATAGCTATGCCCTGCTTTAGGATTAATATAAGTATTTTTCCACCCCATAGGGTTGTAGGTAATATTAACCATTAAGACATTATTCATAATCTTTCAATTTCAAGTACAGCATAACCTGTTCTTTTTTTACAGTAGGAAAATCTTCCAAAAATTCATCAATGTTTATCCCTTTATCTAAATGATCTATTAATGATTCGACAGGAACACGGGTTCCCTTAAATACGGGCTTACCAAACTGTATGTCTTTGTCGATAGTAATAAATTTTTTCACAGCTACCATAATCTATTCGTTCAATTAGCCAACACTCATGGGTAAATATGGGTACTTCAAATTTTATTTTTATCCCCCTTTATGGGCATAATTTTATCATTTTCTCAAATACAACCCGATTTTCCGGGCAAGCATATGGGTAAATATGGGTATTTTTAACTCAAAAACGAGCTAATTTTGCCATTTTCATAATGTTGTACCCATAAGCCCCATCCACCAACATATGGGCGTCAAAAACAATTTCTATCAGTGAAACCTATTTAAAAATCAGCGAAATCAAACCAATCACATCAATCAGCGGTCCCAACACAAAAATACAAAATTCCATCCTGCCTTCATATTATTCTACTAATATTCTTAGGATTTCCTCCTAAATTTCCGAACTTTACTTCATGAGCAACCTGCCACCATTAGCCGAGCGCATGCGTCCCAAAAACCTCGACGAGTACGTCGGCCAAAAGCATTTGGTTGGCCCCGGCGCGGTATTGCGCAAGGCTATAGAAAGCGGCGCGCTGCCCTCCATGATATTTTGGGGACCGCCGGGTGTAGGTAAAACCACGCTGGCCTATATCATATCGCAGAGTTTAAGCCGGCCTTTCTTTTCGCTCAGCGCGATAAACTCCGGCGTTAAAGATGTGCGCGAAGTCATCGAAAAAGCCTCCATCCTGCGCCAGCAGGGCGACAGTCTGCCGGTGTTGTTTATCGATGAAATCCACCGTTTCTCCAAATCGCAGCAGGATTCGTTGTTGGGAGCAGTGGAGCGCGGCATCGTAACCCTCATCGGCGCCACTACCGAAAACCCGTCCTTCGAAGTTATCTCAGCTTTGCTGTCGCGCTGTCAGGTGTATATTTTAAAACCATTGAGCGAAGACGACCTCATCCACCTGCTGCAAACCGCCCAGCAAACCGACGAGGTCATCAAAAAGCGCAATATCACCATAGAAGATTACGAAGCATTGATACGCCTTTCGGGGGGCGATGCCCGCAAGCTGCTCAATATTTTCGAACTGCTGGTCAACGCGATGGACGATGAGCATATCACCATCACCAATAAACTGGTGCTCGAGCATGTGCAGCAAAACATGGCACTATACGATAAGGCCGGCGAACAGCATTACGATATCATTTCGGCTTTCATCAAATCCATGCGCGGCAGCGACCCAAATGGCGCCGTATACTGGCTGGCCCGTATGATAGCCGGCGGCGAAGACCCCTTGTTTATTGCCCGGCGCATGCTCATTTTGGCTTCCGAAGATATCGGCAATGCCAACCCCAACGCTTTGCTATTGGCCCAAAGCTGTTTCCAGGCAGTCAATGTCATCGGCATGCCCGAATCGCAGTTGATTTTATCGCAAACGGTCATCTACCTGGCTACATCGGCAAAAAGCAATTCGGCAACAACCGCAATCGGGGCGGCTATGGCTTTGGTACGCGAGACCGGCGACCTGCCCGTGCCCCTGCACCTGCGCAACGCGCCCACCAAACTGATGAAAAACATCGGCTACGGTAAAGACTATAAATACGCCCACGGCTACGAAGGAAACTTTGTCGACCTCGACTTTTTGCCCGATGCCATAAAGGGCACAAAATTATACGAACCCGGTAACAATCCGCGCGAAGCGGAGTCAAAAGAAAAATTAAAAAAGCTTTGGGGCGACAGGTACAAATATTAGCCCCCTAGCCCCCTAAAGGGGGAGTTAATGCAATAATGTTATATTTGAAAAGGGTAATAACTCAATAACTTATTAACTAAACATGGTATCAACCTTTATCCAACACGAACTAAAATTATTCTGGCGTTCAAAAAATTCGGGTAAAAACCTGGCCATACGCATCATCATGGGCATCATGATTTTGTACCTCATGGCCTGCTTTCTTCTGTTAGGTTTTATTTTAGATAAGATACTCGAAAAAGCATTCCCAACCGATAACCTCATCAAAGCGTTTTCGGGTATTCTCCTCTATTACTTTTTGTTCGATTTGTTGTCGCGTTTCCAACTGCAGGAACTACCTACTTTAAAAGTTCAGCCATACCTGCACCTGCCAATAAAAAAGAATACCATTATCAGGTACCTGTCGTTCGCCTCGCTGCAATCGTTTTTTAACCTTACGCCTTATATCCTGTTTTGCCCTTTTATTTTTAAAGTAATTTTGCACCAAAACGGTGGCGCCATAGCTTGGGCATTTATTTTCGCCATTACCGGCTTCACGGTTTTTAACAACTACCTCAGTTTGTACATCAAGCGCCGCTCCAACTTAAATGGCTGGGTGTCGGTAGGCTTTGCCATATTTTTGGTACTGCTCATCATGTGCGACTATGTATGGCATATCATCTCCTTCAAAACCCTTTCTTTCCTTTATTTTGGTCATTTACTTACACAACCGGTCTGGGTATTTTTACCGCTGGTTATGGGTTTTGCTATCTATTATGTCAATTTCCTATACCTCAAACAAAACCTCTACCTCGAAGAGTTAGGTTCGCAAAAAAAGAGCGCCTACAAAAGCAGCACCGAAATACCATTTTTATCCGCTTTCGGTAAGGTTGGCGATTTGATGGCCAACGAGATAAAACTCATCCTACGCAACAAGCGCTCAAAATCGGCCCTTACCATGTGTACCATCATGCTGTTTTATGGTTTGATATTTTACACCAACAAAATATACGGCGATGGCTGGAAAGTATTTTGCGGCATGTTCATGACGGGTATCTTCATCATCAGCTACGGTCAGTTTTTGTACGGCTGGCAGGCCGCTCATTTCGATGGCATATTGGTGAGCAAGGTTAACTTCCGCGATTTTTTAAAGGGCAAATACCTTTTGTTTACCGGCATATCTACCGTAGCCTTTGTATTGACTACCCCTTACGCCTTTTTTGGCTGGCATGTGGTTTTCGTCCATTTTATGATGTACCTCTGGAATATCGGCATCAGTATCACCATCGTGCTGTTTTTTGCCAACCGCAACTACAAACGTATCGACCTCAGCAAAGGCGCGTCGTTTAATTGGGAGGGTGTTGGTGCCACGCAAATGCTGTTGGGCTTTCCGCTCATCATTACACCATTTATTATTTACTGGCCATTCGCCTGGCTCGGGCATGCCGATATCGGCCTGTTGATTATAGGTGGTTGCGGTGTGTTGTTTATACTGATGCGCCCCTATTGGATAAAAAAATTGGAAGCAGATTTTTACACAAAAAAATATAAAATAGCCGAAGGCTTTAGAAACAAATAGTTATGATAGAAATTAAAGACCTGAAGAAAGTTTATGCCGGCGTAGCGGTAGTTAACGTACCGCACCTGGAAATACGCAAAGGCGAAAGTGTTGGCCTCATTGGTAATAACGGCGCGGGTAAAACCACCATCTTCCGCATGATGCTTGATTTAATACGCCCTGAAAGCGGTGAGGTATTATCCAAAGGCGAAAACGTGGCCCATAGCGAAAACTGGAAAAACTATACCGCCGCTTATCTTGATGAAGGCTTTTTGATTGACTACCTCACCCCCGAAGAATACTTTTACTTTGTTGGCGGCCTGCACAACCAAACACGCGCGCATGTAGATGATTTCCTTTCGGGATATACCGAGTTTTTTAACGGCGAAATACTAAAAAAAGGCAAATACATCCGAGACCTGTCCAAAGGGAACCAATGTAAAGTGGGCGTAGTAGCCTGCCTGTTGCAAAGCCCCGAAATGCTAATGCTGGATGAGCCATTTGCCAATATCGACCCAAGTACCCAGATCAGGTTGAAAGGCTTGTTGAAAGACCTGACCAAAAATCAGGGGATGACCACACTGGTATCAAGCCACGACCTGAGCCACGTTACCGAGGTATGCGATAGAATCTTATTGATGGAAAAAGGCAAGATCATCAAAGACATCACCACCAACGCCTCCACACTGAAGGAACTGGAAGAATACTTTACCGTCGGGATGACCGCCGAATAAAACGATATGTACCATATTCGCGAAGCTACCATAGCCGACGTTGACGCTATTATCGATATAGCCGAAAAAACCTGGTGGCCAACCTATTCGCCTATTTTAAGCGCGGAGCAGATTACCTATATGCTAAGCGTGTTATACTCATCCGAAAAGATACACCACCAGCTAAGCACCGCCGAGCAAACTTTTATTTTATTAATAGAAGATGAGGTTCCCGTCGCTTTCGCGGGATTTTCGCCCCGCGACGAGCACCCCGATATCTACAAACTGCACAAACTATATTGCCTGCCCCAAACCCAGGGCAAAGGCTACGGCAAGGTGATGATAGATGAAGTCTGTCGCCGTGTACTCGCCGCCGGCAAACACACCCTCGACCTCAACGTAAACCGCCACAACAAAGCCAAAAGCTTTTACGAAAAAATGGGCTTTACCTTAGCCTACGAAGAAGACATACCGATAGGCGATTATTGGATGAACGATTTTGTGATGCGGAAGGAGTTGTAGGAAAGTTTAGTCGCCCATTTCATTTGCAAGTTCTAATATTTCGTCGGTAACAACTTTGCTAAACCTAAAAGAGCGTTTGTCCAAAAGCTCGATTAAAGGCTTTACCAAAGGGATTACACCCGCTTGCTTGGCCATAAGGAGAACTTTTAGCGTTCCGATGATATTTAGATTTAGGCCAACTGCGATTTTTCTTCCTTTTTTTTCATCTATTATCAAAATAGGATCATAGGTTTCCAATGCTAATGTTATTGCGCTTGCCTCTCCTGGATCCAGCAACTGTTCAAGTTGTTGTAATTGCTCTTGATTTGAAACCGCCTTAATTACAATCCACTCCGGCAATAGTCTACCGAATTCCTCCTGAACTTTCGAGGTTGTAAAAATCGTTGAAAATGTTTTGTGTAATATGTCAAGTCGATGTATCCGATCAAGGGCGATCAGGCAACTCGCATCCGAAATTATGATATTATTTACCAAATTCAGCCCTTAAGTCATCTACGGTTTCACCAAATATAGAAACGCCATAAGTACCTACATTCTCAATAAAAAAGCGCTTAGTTACACCGGCAAACTCAGCAGCTTGGCCGGATGACAACGTTCCCTTGTCAAACAAAATAGCAGCCACGGCCATCTTCACTTCTTTCTCGTCGGTTTCTTCAGGTATGTTGATAGTTAGTGTCTTCATGATATGTAAAGTTAAACAAAATGAATGGCAAACAAAAAAAGCCACCCTTTTACAGATGGCTTTAATATTGTCTGAATTGAAAAACATTCAATCATTCAAAAATCAATCATTCAATCATTAAATACTACACCGCATCCGATAACGACGAGAACGTAAAGTCCCTCACCTTCATTGGCGGTATCATATAGCTTCGGTACGATTCCACACTGATGCTGCGCTCGGGTTTGCCCAAAGCTTCCAGGTTGTTGAGCATGATCACCGGGCTTTCGTTAAAGCGGAAGTTCTTTACAGGGAACTTAATTTCGCCGTTCTCGATGTAAAAAGTACCGTCGCGGGTAAGGCCGGTTAACAGCAGTACCTGCGGGTCCACCATACGGATATACCATAAGCGCGATACGAGGATACCTTTTTCGGTGCTTTTGATCATTTCTTCGAGCGAAGTATTACCACCCATCATAATGATGTTTTCGGGGCCTGCTTGCGGGGCAACGCCTTTCTTGGCAGCGTAAGCACGGTTATAGCTCAGGGTTTTTACCACGCCTTTGTCCACCCAAATGGTTTTTTCGCGCGGCAAACCATCGCGGCCCCAGGTGGCTGCGGGCAGGTCCGGATCGAACGGATCGGAGTAAATGGTTACTTTTTCGTCCATCAGTTGTTCGCCTACACGTGTGCCACCGCCTTTTTTGCTTAAAAAACTGCGGCCTTCATCAGCACTGCGGGCATCAAAGCGGAACATGTTCTCCAACAAATAAGTAGCCGCCACAGGTTCCAATATCACGGTATATTTGCCCGGCTCCAAAGCTTTAGCACCTAAGGATGCATTGGCTTTCATGGTGGCAATACGCGTTGCCGATTCTGTATCTAATTTCTTCACATCAGTAAACCCACGCGCCGCATAGCCCGAAGCCGTGCCGGCATCGTTACGGGTAGTAACCGAGAAAATTACATCGGTACTTTTGTTATAGGCAAAAAATCCTTTCGAGTTCATTACCGCTTCAAAACTCGTGCTGTTCTCTAAAAATCCGGCAGCGCTCAGGTTAGCTTTTTTGCAAACGTCCAAACTCTTACCAACCAAATCCGCGCGACTTTCCGGCGTCATGGCGGCAGTATTGGCATTGTACATGATCGAATCTTTAAAAGTTGCCGGACCGGGCATCGGTTCGCGCTCCAGGTTTTCCGGGGCTAATTGAGCCAACTCTTCCGAACGGCGTACCACTCTTTCCAGCGACGCGTCGTCAAACTCATCACCGGTAGCGCTGGCGCTTTTTTTGCCATAGGCCGAGGTTACCGAAAAGCCTGTGGTACTGATATCGCCCGCTGTTGACACCGCGTTTAACGCATAGCGGATGTTACCGCCTTCGCTGCCGTTCAGGCTTACTTCGCATTCTTCGGCCTTTGAATAACTAAGCACCTTCTTTAATAAAGCCTGTGCTTCTTCTTTACTTAATATTGGCATATAATTATCCGATCCTCCGTTTAGTGTTTATAACATTTACTCCATTAAAACGCGCGGTTGACGAACCGTGCGATACCGCGCTCGATTGTGAAGGCTGACCCTTACCATCGTTGAACGATCCGCCCAGGCGGTAATCTTTTTCATCGCAAACGGCCACGCAACTGTTCCAGAACTCCTGGGTATTGGCCTGGTAGGCCACATCGTTTAACGGGCCTGCAATTTTACCGTCTTTTATCTCGTAAAACATCTGTCCGCCAAACTGGAAGTTGTAGCGTTGCTGATCGATAGAGAACGAGCCGTCGCCGATGATGTAGATACCTTTTTGTACGTTTTTGATCATATCGTCAACACTCAGCGGGGTTTTGCCCGGCTGTAACGATACATTCGGCATACGCTGAAATTGAACATCGCGCCAGCTTTGCGCGTAGCAGCAGCCTTGCGAAGCAGTGAGACCAATGATATGTGCCTGGTCGCGGATGGCCTGGTAGTTTACCAAAACACCGTCTTTAATAATATCCCATTTTCCGCATTTTACGCCTTCGTCATCATAACCTACAGCACCTAACGAGCCATATTGCAGCTTATCGCCAACAATGTTTACATGCTCGCTGCCAAAGTGGAAATTCTTTGAGCGCCATTTATCTAAAGTTAAAAAGCTGGTACCGGCAAAATTGGCTTCGTAGCCCAACACACGGTCAAGCTCGGTGGGGTGGCCTACCGATTCGTGGATGGTCAGCCACAGGTGCGATGGGTCGAGCACCAGGTCGTATTTGCCCGGCTCAACGCTTTTGGCGTCCAGTTTTTCTTTAGCTACGCGCGATACCTGTTTTACGTCTTCCAACAAATCATAACGGTTTTTATAGCGGGTAACTACGCCGGTTACTTTTTCAGCATCCGATGGGGTCAAATACTCATAACCCAAACCTTTTGGCGAGCTTGAGCCACGCAACGATTCAAAACCGCCCAAATCCTGGTCAACTTTAGTAATGGTAAAGTTGGGATATATGCGGTGTATGTCCTGGTCGATGTACGAGCCATCGGTCGAGGCGAAATATTTTTGTTCGTTAATGGCAAACAAGGTCGAGTTTACAAAGCTTGCACCTGCAGCAGTGGCAATGCCATTGGCATTCAACAACAGGTCTACTTTCTCTTTAATAGGCACCTCAAACGCGTTTTTTTCGATAGGTGTTTTCCAACTTACTTCGCCATATCCCTTTTGGGGGGCCAGTTGTACCGGTGTACCACCAATTTTGGCATTCGCCTTAGCTACTGCCACGGCTTTATCTGCCGTGCGGGCCATACCTTCTTTGGTCATGTCGTTCGTAGCGGCAAAACCCCAGCAGCCATTGGCTATTACGCGGATACCCACGCCATACGATTCACCACTGCCAATGTTCTGTACCCGGTTTTCGCGGGTAATAATGGCCTGGTTTAAATACCTGCCTATGCGCACATCGGCGTAGCTGGCGCCTTTAGCTTTAGCGGCATTGAGTGCAGCGTCAGCCAGTTCTTTTTTGATTTTTACGTCCACGTAATTTAACGCTTCCGACTGGTCGATGGGCCTGCCCAACGATGGCAAGCCGGGCATCATCAAAGCCGTAGCGCCCATTCCTGATAAATAAAGAAAATCTCTGCGTTTCAAGGGTTTATCCTCCTTTTGTTTTATGTGTTAGTTAATGTTTTAGAGAGCATCCGGGTTAAGCGCTGGCTCCCCTCTTGAGAGTAATAGCCCATCATATGACAGATGGCATTAAACTTCTATTGAGAAGCAAGTCAAAATTTGATTTATTATCTCTGTGATTGTATTTAAAAGTAAACTCGTTTAAATAGGATTGAAGATGCTTGAT
>NZ_CAITNG010000108.1 GCF_903893715.1 uncultured Mucilaginibacter sp. | reverse complement strand
TGTTCCAGTTGATGATGCAGGGGCACTAACAAAGACCCGATACCTATCAATATCATCAGCATCACCAAAGGCGAATCGTTGGTTACTTTGGCCAGATAGGGGTGTATCAGTAAATTGATAAACTCAAAAACGGCCAGCAACATAAACACCCCAAAGTATTTGATAAACCTTTCTTTAACAACAACACTACGGCTCAGCGCGAAAAACAGCACCAAAAATGTAAATATCCCTATGGCGATCCCCGCAAATTGCAGGTTTCGTTTCCGCTCTTCTTCGGCCATTTGATCTGTATTGGCCAGTTCTATCTGCCGCAACTGCTCATCAAAGCCCAAACTTTGCAACTGACTATACCGCTGCTGGCTATACAGCGAATCTTTAGCTGCCGTAGCCACTTTAAAATAAAATACCGTGCTATCGGCCAGCTTCTTTTTATCATAAAAGGCTACCAAAAAGTTTGCAGCGTCGGCTACCTGCTGATTATATTTTCCAATGGCATGGCTCACGTAAAAAGCTTTTTTTGCATAAAAGAAAGCCGAGTCGGGTACCCGTTCGATTTCAAATTCTTTAGCCATGTCCAAAAAGACAGTACTGATATCAGCGTTGTCTTCAATTCTCTCCAAATAAGGTAAACTTAGCCTATAGTATTCCAATGCCAGCTTGCTTTCATTCATTTTTGAATATATTTCCCCTTGTATCAACAGTGGCTCACCCAACCGTTTTGGAATATGCTTCTTAAAAGCCTCATATCCCAACTGCGTGTACACCCTGGCCGAATCGTATTGTTTGAGCAAAGAATAACAAGATCCCAAATTTGCAAGGCATATAGCAACGCCATTTTTAATGCCTACAGTCTCATACAATTTTTTTGCCTTGCGATCGTAAGCTAATGCCCTTTCAAAATCGCCCATATCACGGTAAAGAACCCCCAGGTTGTTGTTACTTTGTGCCATACCTGATAGTCTGTTAATGCTTTCATTTAATTTTAGTGCTTGCAAATAAGCTTCCATTGACTTGGCATAGTTGCCGCTTATATCGAAACTGTGCCCTATACGATTAAGGCTCAGGGCCTGGCCTTTAATAAAGTGGCTGCGGTTAGCCAGCGTTAAGGCTTCCAGTGCTATTTTTATAGCGGTGTCAGGTTTAATGGTCACATAAGCGTAGGCAAGGGCGCACAGTAAATTTACCTTCTGGGTATCCCGTTTTTCGGTTTTGATGAGCGCTTTCAGGCTATCCCTTTTGTGGGTTTGCGCCTGACTATAATTAAGGGAAAGTAAAATAAATAATATTGACAGTGTGTTTTTTTTCATGCGTGTTAATTAGGGGGCGCAATACCGTTTGGGGCTGGTATTTCCCTAACACGCACGAGCCAATCTTTTTGATATACAAGGCAATATACACATACTGGCGTAGCTTTGCAATTTACCTTATCCATTTAGCCGCAAATAGATTTTAATAACGATATATAACATTCCGGGTATTTATAAATATATTAGCGTAGCTAAATTTGATATAGATTTTATGAAAAAGCTATTGCCTGTACACCATCATATTTTACCCGGTACCAATGGCTGAAAGAAAGAAAAAGCCCGCCGCGGTAAGCCCGCAGGAGCCAAGAGCACAAAGCCGAAAGCCAAAAGTTGTGACCAAAAAAGTAGCAGAAAATTCCAACATCGGACTTCCTACTTCCGACATCCAAAACAATTCCGACGTCCAAAACAAATCCGAAATCGAACATCCGAAATCCGAAATCCCCAAAATGGAAGTACACCATCACCCCGAAGTTGAAAAAAAAGGCATCAAAGAATACTTGCTCGAAGGCCTGATGATATTTATAGCCGTTTTTATGGGCTTTATTGCCGAAAACGTACGCGAGGGCATTGTAGAAAAGCACCGCGCACACGAGTATATGAAAGAGATGGTAGCTAACCTGCAATTTGATGCCGCAAGATGCGTCAATAATATAAATAGTAATCTGGTCACTATAAAGGGATTGGATTCGTTGCGCGATGAATTAAAAAAGGGCGCGGTAGCCTGGGATGCCAAAACGCTGTATTACCTGGCCGCAAAATATGGAGTAAATACCCCACAGGTATTTCATGCGAATTTCGATCAGTCGGCTATTACCGAACTAAGGAGTTCGGGCTCTCTGCGCCTTATCGATGAAAAAACAGTCGAAAGTATCGCCGATTATTACGACCGGCAATTGGTTGCAATCGGGACCCGCACACCCGATGACCAGGCCACACAACTAAATAAAACGGGCAACGAATTTTTTGATTGGAAATACCTTGAATTTACACTAAATGATAAATTTTGGAAAAACGGACCCGAAATTATAAAAGAAGAATTTACATCTACCCCAGTACTGCTAAAAAGCAATAAAGCAGACCTGGAAAAGCTCTACAATGCCATTTGTATTTTTGAAGTGCGATTAAGAAATTATAACTGGATTCTATTTAGAACAAGCAATAACGCGAAAGCTTTAATAAATAGCATAAATAAAGCATATCCACCAAATAATGATTAATAGAGTGAAAAGCGGAAAACCGCTGCTGCTTCGGTTTGTCTTTTGCGCTCGTTTGTAACGAGCGCTTAACATGGCTCCGCGTTTGCAACGCTAGTCTATGTAAATAATAATTCAACAAAATACACCAATCAAATACCCGCAATGCCCGGACCCGAATTTGAACTACTCAGCAAGCATATCCTTAAAAGGGTACAACTAGCCGACGAGGAATTAAACTTTATGCTGTCGCAGTTTAAACTCACGAGGATTAAAAAACGTCAGTTTATTGTACAGCCCGGGTTTACAGCCAAGCACCGTAATTTTGTATATAGCGGCGCCTTTAGGGCTTATGTGGTTATTGATAACGGCGAAGACCATACCATACAGTTTGCCATTGAAGATTGGTGGATAACCGACTATAACAGTTATTATAACAGCGAGCCGGCCACTTTATTTGTGATGGCCCTGGAAGACAGCGTTATTTTACAACTGAGCCGCGAAAACGAGGATATGCTGAAACAGGCCAACCATAAATACGAAACATTCTTTCGCATTTCTGCCGAGCGGGCGCAGGCATTTCATTTCAGGCAACTCATTACCAACCTCACCCAGCCTGCCGAATACAGGTATGAAAACTTTTTGGAAAAATACCCGCTGATTGCCAATCGTGTTCCGCAATACGCCCTGGCATCCTACCTCGGCATGACAACCGAATACCTATCAAAGCTGCGCAACAAAAGAACCGCTAAATAATTGCCGCCTGTTTTCGAAGTACTTTAATAAGCAAAAAGCCGCCATTGGGTGGCTTTTTGCGTTACAGGCCAATCAAAAATCAAAAAAGTTAAACTGGTTCAACTTTTTTACCCCAACCAGTTCGCCTTTATTTCCTAAACCACTTCATTGAAACAAGCCCCTCGCGGGTAGCACTTTTGTAATGTCAATAACGACATCAAACAATTAAAAAATAAGAAAATGACAACTACATCAAAAAGGACGTTCAACGTTCCAACAAGGGCCGAAGTTTCTGCTAACAACCAACAAGTTTTCGATAGCCTGCAAAAAGGTCTGGGCTTTGTACCCAACCTGTATGCCTACTTTGCAAAAAGCGAAACCGCCCTGGCCGACTACCTCGCCTTTCAAAACCGCAAAAGCACATTAAGGGCAAAAGAAAGGGAAGTGATCAACCTGGTAGTAAGCCAGGTAAACGGCTGCCGCTATTGCCAAAGCGCGCACACGGTATTGGGTAAAATGAACGGCTTTACCGACGAGCAAATCATTGAACTGCGCAACGGCAGCGCCGGTTTCGACGCTAAACTTGATGCGCTGGTAAAATTGACAAAAAGCATTACCCTAAACCGTGGCCGCGCCGATGAAGACCTGGTTGAAGCTTTTTTTGATGCAGGCTACACCGAAGCTAACCTGGTTGATGTGGTAATCGTGGTGGGCGATAAGATCATCAGCAATTATATCCATAACCTTACCGGCTTCGAAATTGATTTTCCGGTAGCTGAAGAAATTTAAACTGTGCAAAGGGCTTTTGCGATAGCAAAGGCCCTCAGTAAAACAATTATTAAAAACCAGAAAATGAAAACTCAAAAAGTAAGTTATAAAACCGTAAATATCGACGGCGTCAATATTTTTTACCGTGAAGCCGGCGATAAAAGCAAGCCCGCCATCCTGTTGTTGGGCGGCTTTCCCTCATCCTCCATCACCTTCAGGAATTTGATCGAAGACCTGAAAAACGACTATCATTTGATAGCGCCCGATTACCCCGGCTTTGGCAACAGCGATGCGCCTTCAACTGCCGGTTATCAATACACCTTTGAAAACCTGACCAATACAGTCGAAAAGTTTATCGACCAGATCAGCCTTAAAGCATTCAGCCTATATGCCTTTGATTACGGTGGCCCGATTGGGTTCAGGCTGGCAGCAAAACGCCCGGAATTGATCCAGGCCTTGATCATCCAAAATGCCAACGCTTACATGGAAGGTATTGGCGAAGGCTTTGGCGCCGCCATGCCCTTTCTGCAAAACAGGAACGAAGAGACCGAAAAACCCATCCGCTTTTTAATGACATTGGACGGCATCAAAGTATTCTATTTTACCGGTGCCGAAAACCCCGAATTGATCAGCCCCGATGCCTATCTGTCCGACCTGCAAAATTTGTCCAAACCCGGCTTGGTGGATATTCATTTGGATTTGTTGCACAACTACTCAAGCAATGTTGCGCAATATCCAATATGGCAAAAATACTTTAGCACCTACCAGCCTAAAACACTATTGGTATGGGGTAAAAACGACCCTTTCTTTCCCGAAGCAGCCGCCAAAGCATTTTTAACCGATTTGCCCGACGCCGAATTGCACTTGTACAACACCAGCCATTTCGCGCTCGAAGAATATCACGAAGAGATTGCAGGCAACATCCTTTCTTTTTTAAACAAACTAAACATTAACCAATAAAAACATTGTTATGACAACAGCTACTATAGCTACCGGTACTACCGGTACAAAAAATTTGGCGGTGGCAACCATTACAACGGCCACCATTCTTTCGGGCGCTTTAGATGCAACGGCAGGCGTAATTGTGTACTGGATATTTAAAGGCTTAAACCCCCTGCAAGTGCTGCAATATATAGCCAGCGGCATATTTGGCCCATCGGTTATCAATGGCAGTTTCTTGTACGTGCTCATAGGCCTCGTATTGCACTTTGTGATAGCCTTTGCCTTCACTTTTGCCTACTACCTGGCATTTCCTTTAATAAAATCGTTTGCCAAAAACACCTATGTAAATGGCCTCATCTATGGTGCTTTTATTTGGCTGTTCATGAATTATCTTGTTTTGCCCTATTCCAATATCCCGCATTCACCAAAAGATGTTGTTTCCGTGCTCGAATTGATTTGGCACAGTGCATTGGTGGGCCTGCCCATCGCCATAATTGTCGAAAAACATTTTAAAAACTAACCCGGCTAAAAACGATGGAAACGATACAAAAAAGCTTGCTGCTCCGCCTGGTTGCAAAGCCCGGTAAAGCAACCGAATTGCAGCAGCTATTGATAAACGGCTTGCAGTGGGTAAACGAAGAGCCCAAAACCATTAATTGGTATGCTTTTAAAATCAGCGAAAATACCTTTGGCATCTTCGATACCTTTCCGGACGAAGACGGCCTGCACCAACACCATACCGGCAAATTGGCGCAGGCAATAACAAAAGCCGCGCCCCACTTACTGGCCGAAAGCCCCGTTATTGAAGCCACAGAGATCCTGGCCTGGAAATAACAGACAATATTACCATGACTAAAAATGGCGAAACCAGACTGATTTCATTAGGGCCACCAAAGTAACCGCAAGAACACAATTGCGGTTACTTATATTTGCGCCCGTTTCTCTTTTGCGCTCGTTTGTAACGAGCGCTTAACATGGCTCCGCGTTTGCAACGCAACTACTACCAAAATGACCCTCCGCCGACATCCCCCAAATCCAAAATTCCGTTAATTTGTAAGGAGTTCAACCCATGCCCGACTAACCCATTATGAAAACAAGAAATATATTTGCAATAGCCCTTTTGCTGATGTCGCTAAGCGCATGCAGCCAAAACAAACCCGGCAAAATAACGCCCGGCAGTTCCGAAGATGTAAAAACCTTCCCCGGTGCCAAGCCCAATAGTTACTGGAAAACCGTGCTCTCGCCCGACGCCTATTACATCATGGTGAACAAAGGTACCGAAACACCCTTCCGCAACCCCTATTGGGACAACCACAAAAAAGGCATCTACGTAAGCGCCGCCACCGGCAAACCCCTGTTCAGCTCCGATACCAAATTTGACTCGGGTACCGGCTGGCCCAGCTTTTACCAGCCCATCAACGATAAAGACATCATGATTGTAGAAGACGACTCCTACGGCGAAGTGCGCCAGGAAGTACTCGAGCGCAGCACCGGCCTCCACCTCGGCCACGTATTCGACGACGGACCCCTGCCCACCGGCAAACGCTACTGCTTGGACTCGTATGCTCTGAAGTTTATACCGGCAAAGTAAAACACAAACTATAAAAGGACCGCCCGGTTAAGCGTCCACGCTTAACCGTAACAAATGGTGAGCGTCCACGCTCACGAAGCCAGGCCGTAAAGGCATCGCAAGCGTGGTCGCTTACCTTCAAAATCATTCAGGCGCGGACGCCTGAATGGGCGGGGGATGTAGGTGTTGAACGAAAGAATCCTTGTCAGTAAAGCAGCTTCGACCAAAAGCGGGCAGAACAATGTGGGCCTGTGCGTTGGCAGGGGCATAGAAATTTTTGCCCGAAGCGCGGGCCAATGTGCGCAAACGCGGCAAAAGGTTTTCCCGATACCTATCGGGATGGTTCTGCCTGCTTGTGCGGTATGGCCCCGTGCGAAAGAAGCCTCTTTACTGACTTGATTTTTTGTTACTTTTTTATCAAGAAAAAAGTAAGAGGGCTCCGCGCCCATAGCGGCTCATGGCAGCCTGAGCGTGGACGGCTAAACGGGCGGGACTATATACGAGTTAAATTACGGGTGTTTAATTTTTCCACGGCGTTTCCTGTACTGTAAAAACAGAGTCGTTCTCTTTCAGTACTATTTCATATTTGGCTTTTTCTTTTTCATCAAACCAAATATTGTCCCCCATTGGAACAAATCTATAATTCAAATCTTTAATAACATTGTTAAGCTGATTGTTTGGTTTGATAATTTTTATCAAAAAACAGGTGTCATTAAAAAAATAAAACACTTTTGTTGTCGAAGCAATATGTCCATCGGGCAACACTTTTATTGGGATTGAATATGATAAAAATTCAAAACTATCTTTTGTACGACTTGACTTATCAAATGTTAAAGTACTATCATTCGACATAAACTGCATTACCTGACCTTTAGATTTATTTAGTTGCGCTTTAGCAAGCGACGGGAAAAGTGTCAATAAAGCAATTGGTATTAAATGTTTTGATGTCATAACGCAAATCAATTTACAAGTTCAATTGAAGTTATTAAATTCTTATGCAGTAAAGTTACTTCCGTTGGTCGGGATTTCCAATCCCCCAAAAACTTACTTCCCCTCCTCAAACAACCCCCAATCCCCCAACACCACACAAGCATCACTCCCCGTAATGCGTAACCGCACCTTATTCGTACGCACATCCGCCGGCAAACGTATCAACCTATTCGCCCCAACACTCGTCGCCGAGCCTATTTCCTTCCAAACCCCATCTACAAAAGCATCCACCGCAAAGCCGGTGATCCGTTGCCCTAACTTAATGTTTTCCCGCAGGCGTATCACATTAAAAGTTTTCACCCCGCCCAGGTCGGCTACCAGTTGCGGGTATTTCACCGTATCATCTGTGGCCCAATAACTGTAACGGTCATCGTCCGTCAAAAACGCCGGACCATATCTCCTTGCGTTACCGCCCCGTATATTGCTTGCCGTAAATTTCGCCCCCTTCAGCAAATTCACCGCGAAGGTCTGCCGCAAAATATCCCCAAAAGCCTTCAACGAAGCCACATCATGTTCGGTCAGCAAGCCCCTTTGGTCCGGCGAAAGCCCCAGATCCAAATCCGCCCCGCGGCCCACGCTTTTATAATACAGGTCAAGCAGTTGTGCCGGGGTTTTCACCTGCCCGTCCTGCGCGGCATGATAAAACCAGCCCGGGCGCAAGCTCACATCGCATTCGGCAGGCATCCAGGTCGCCCCGTTTTTGGTGCCTTCGGTGGCCATTTCGTATTTGCTATAACCGTTCGCCGGTTTTTTGCCCGCCTCGGGCGCTTCCGGAACGTAGGTTGCCCAGCAAGTTTCCCCCGCGCGACCATCCTCATTGCCCACCCAGCGCACATCCGGACCAACATCCCCAAAAATAGCCGCGTTGGGTTGCCATTCGCGAACCAGCGCCCAGGTCGTATCCCAACCGTAATAAGTACTGCGGTCAATTTTGCGCAGTTCGCGCTTGCCGCCGTAATAACCATCGCCGCCATTGGCGCCGTCATGCCAGGAAATAAACAAGGGTCCATACCCCGTATACAATTCCTTCAACTGCGCCCGGTACATCGCCACATACTCCGGCGAACCATACAAAGCGCTGTTCCGGTCCCAGGGCGAGCAGTATATACCCATTTGCATGCCTAATCTATCGCAGGCCGCGCGGTATTCGCGTACCATATCGCCTTTCCCGTCCCGCCATCGGCTTTTGCTGATGTTATGTTCCGTAGTTTTGGTCGGCCACAGGCACAAACCATCATGATGTTTCGCCACGATCACCACCCCCTTAAAACCGCCTGCTTTGGCCGCGCCAACAATCTGCATGGCATCAAATTGGGTTGGGTTCACTATCGCCGGGTCCTCATCTCCAAAGCCCCATTCCTTATTGGTATAGGTATCCGCCCCAAAATGGATAATGCAATACATTTCCATCTCGTGCCAGTTCAGCTGCGCCTGGCTGGGTATAGCGCCATAAGGCTTTGGCGGTACTTGCGCGAAAGCAGGCTCAAATAAGAATATCAGCAAACAAAACAGCAATAGCTTTTTCATTGTTTATTTTGGTAGGATAGCCTGATTCAAATTTAACAAATAGTGATGGGTTTGAAACTATAGTGTCAGAAAGTATAAAAAGGGCAGGAGCGTCCGGCTCCCCTCTTGAGAGTAATAGCCCATCATATGACAGATGGCATTAAACTTCTATTGAGAAGCAAGTCAAAATTTGATTTATTATCTCTGTGATTGTATTTAAAAGTAAACTCGTTTAAATAGGATTGAAGATGCTTGA
>NZ_CAITNG010000107.1 GCF_903893715.1 uncultured Mucilaginibacter sp. | reverse complement strand
TCGTTGGCCAGACATTTCCAATCCCCCAAATAACAAACGCCACATAAAATTCAAATCCGCCACAAGTTATTCAAAACGCTTTGCGCCATGCGCCATGCGCTTTGCTAAAAGAACACCTTCTGCCCGGGTTTAGGCGGCAAGCTGTTCAAATACTGCTGGCGGCGTTCTTTTATCACCTCATTGCTCAACTTCCTGCCGCTCAAGCCCGGGTTGCTAAAAGTATTGGCCGCCGTGCCGCCGTTGTTGGTGTCCCGATAGCTATCGGGATCACCAACAACCGTAGCCACCCCGTTCTTATTGTTATGCCCGGCATCAGCGTTCGCTCTGTTTACACCCATCTCTCTCATCGCCAAATCCGCCTCCCGTTGCTTTAAATCACGTTCCTTTAAATACAATTCCCTTTGCAGCGTTTCAAGCTTTACCTTTTTTTCGTATAAATCCTTATCCAGCGCGTCAATACTATCGTCTTCAAAGCGGTCATCATCATTCAGGTCTTCCTTATCCACATAAACGGCCTCCTGTGGTTCCGGCTTTTTTTGCTCAACCTCATAAAACTTAATGTGTTTGGCAATTTTTTCCAATGCCGCCAGTTTGTTGTGTAGCCGTAGTTGTACCGTAGTGCCATATTTCCCCTCGCTCACCTTCAAACTCCATATCGCCGACTTTTTATCATCAACTATATCCTGCATGGCCTTCACGCGACCATCATCCCCAAAATAGTCGCCCATATTAGCAAAAGCGACTTTCATCAGTTCTCCCAATAAAGTTTCGTGGCTCACCTGCAGTTTTTGCGCTGCCTCGGCCGTACGCTCCTTCAAATAAGCCTGTATCTTGGGCATTTCCATCAGTTGCCCGTTCATGGCGGTAGCCTGCGTGTACCCCGCCCGCAAAGCCGCTCGGGTGGCGTTCATGTCTATCAAATACTCATCGCAAAAGCGTTGTTGTTTAGGTGTCAGTGTAAATGCATCAATGGTTTTCATATATCAATTTATTGGTTTTTTTAGAAATACTATAAAATGCTCCGCCAGCTGGCGGACAACCTGCCTTCACCCTCTTTACCGCGCAGCGGAAGAGAGGGTCGGCAAGCGCAGTACAGCCGGGGTGAGTCAAATGCGCGATAAACCCAGTATCAAATGCCCCGTCAGGGGCTACCTGTTTTTAGCAAAATGTAAATTCAAAGTTTTGCCCCGTCAGGGGCTACCCTTAACCACAGCAATCCCCAACGCCTCAACAGCGTTAACAAGCACAAAAAGGTGTTTTATTGCAAATTATCTGCAATATACAAAGAATAATTTATTATTACAAAAATTACTTAAGTGATATATAAACATCCTTGACCATCATGACACCATAGCGATGGGTTTCAAACCCATCGCTATAAATAAAGCCTCTGGCCGAAACTTTTTTAACCCTCTTTCCGCACAGCGAGAGAGAGGGTGGACGAGCGAAGCAATGTCCGGGCGCGTATGCGTTCGTCGCCCCCCTACTAATGTGAACTTTTATTCCGTTTTTTATTAATTTAGCATATCAATTATTAATCGAATGGAATTTAAAGCAGCCATAACATTAGATCGATTTATCAATGAGAACACTTATGCGACAATTTTTGCGCTGCTGCTTAATGTAGTCGGATTTCTATTTGTTGGCGCGGCCTTTTATTTCAGGACAGATACCACAATGGAGTTCACATTTGCATTAATTGTGATTGGGTCGTTTACAATTGTGGGGATATATCAGACATCTTATAAAACTGCTCGGAAAATTAATTTGATAGTTCAATCTATCGAAATAGATACTAAAATAACAATCACGACCTATCAATATAAATTTCTGTTTGTCATATTTTCATCGAAGAAAATACCAATTGACAAGTCAAGTTTCGTCGTTGAAAATGGCGATATCCCGATGTATATTAAAAAGTTAAAAAACAACGAAGTATATGTTATAAAAGTTGATGGAATAGAGTTTTACGTCTTCCATCAGCACTTTGACGATAACTTGATCTTGGCATTAGCAAGCTCGGTTTCTCAAGCCCCATCAGGCGCAACCGTCCGCTTGTTTCCGGGCTAAGTTCACCACCTATCAAATCCGAAATCGAAAACGGCGAAGCCCTCAACGAAGTTAATCCGAAATCCGAAATCAAAATCCCCCCGTCAGCAGGACAGCTTCGGCCAAAAGCAGGCAAAACAAGCAGGCCTTGTGTGTTGGCAAGGGCATAGAAATTTTCGCCGAAGCGCAGGGCAAGTGCGCAAATGCGGCAAAAGGTTTTCCCGATAGCTATCGGGATAGTTCTGCCGGCTTGTGCGGTATGGCCTTGAGTTAAAGAAGCCTTCCTGCCGACTTGACTTTTTGTTACTTTTTGGTCAAGCAAAAAGTAAGAGGGCCCCGCGCCCATAACGGTCTAAATTGTTTTTTATATCCTACCCTCGTTTTAGGCAAACAAACTACAACATGCTCACCACCCACCTAATCAACTCAATCAACCTTTTACCCACCCCCATTCACCAAAATCCCTTATCTTCACACCATCAACAATACTTTCACCCCATGTCACCCAAAACCAAACAACTCATCTTCCCTTTCATTTTAAGGGCCTTGATAGAAACCGGCTTCATCATCTTCCTCTTCTATTCCAACCTGCTCATGGGCGAGTACGAAAAAACAGGCCCCGCGCAAGGCAAAAGTTTTTTTTGGGCCGTTAACGATGTTTTTACCGAAAGCAATTTCCTCATCGCGCTGGTAAGCGCCATCATCGGCTACATGGTTTTTGAGTTTTTGAGGAAGAAGTTAAAGTAAGTTCCGATTTAAGCGGCAAACAACCCAAGCGACTTAAAAACTTCGCGTCTTGGCGACTTTACGCGCAACGCTCAATTTTATGACATTGCACCAATTATCACATCAAGCATAATTATATAACTTCGCCTCCCGATACACAACACGCCCATGGGTTACCCAAGTTTACAAGCCTGCATTACCGACCTCGAAAAAAACGGCCGGCTCGTCCGCATCACCCAACAGGTCGACCCTTACCTCGAAATGGCAGCTATCCACCTCCGTGTTTTCGAAAACGAAGGCCCGGCCATCCTGTTCGAGAACATCAAAGGCAGCAAATTCCCGGCGGTATCCAACCTTTTCGGCACCGTCGACCGCTCGCGCTTCATGTTCCGCGATACGCTCGACAAAATAAAAACCCTCATCGACCTGAAAGGCGACCCTATCAAAGCGCTCAAAAACCCTTTCAAATACGCCAATGTGGGTTTAACAGCCCTATCGGCCCTGCCCATGAGGGTGGGTAAAAACGCGCCTATCAACTTCGGTCGAACCATCATCGGCGCGCTGCCGCAGATAGTAAACTGGCCCATGGATGGCGGCCCCTTTGTTACCATGCCGCAGGTGTATACCGAAGATATCGACCAGCCCGGCATCATGAACGCCAACCTCGGCATGTACCGCATCCAGTTGGGTGGTAATGATTATCTACCCAATGAAGAAATAGGCCTGCACTACCAGTTGCACCGCGGCATAGGCATACACCAAAGCAAGGCCAACGCGAAAGGCCAGCCGCTAAAGGTGAGTATTTTTGTAGGAGGCCCGCCATCGCACCCGGTAGCCGCCGTAATGCCCCTGCCCGAAGGCCTGTCCGAAATGACCTTTGCGGGAGCGCTCGGTAACCGTCGTTTCCGTTATTTTTATGATGATGAAGGCTTTTGCATTTCTGCCGATGCCGATTTTGTCATCACCGGCACGGTAATGCCCGGCCAAAACAAACCCGAAGGCCCTTTTGGCGACCACCTGGGCTATTACAGCCTCACCCACCCCTTCCCGCTCATGAAGGTGAGCCGCGTTTATCACCGCGAAAACCCGGTTTGGAGTTTTACCGTGGTAGGCCGCCCGCCGCAGGAAGATACCAGCTTTGGCGCACTCATCCACGAAATTACAGGTTCGGCCATACCTAAAGAGATACCAGGCCTGCACGAAGTTCACGCGGTGGATGCCGCAGGTGTTCACCCTTTGCTTTTCGCGATAGGCAGCGAACGCTATACACCTTATTTAAAGGAGCGCAAACCGCAGGAAATATTAACCCTGGCCAACCATATCCTGGGCAGCAATCAACTCAGTTTGGCCAAATACCTGTTCATCACCGCTAAGGAAGACGACCCTACCCTGCACACCCACGATGTAGCCAAGTTTATGCGCCATGTGCTGGAACGCATCGACTTGACCCGCGACCTGCACTTTCACACCAAAACCACCATCGACACCCTCGACTACAGCGGCTCCGACCTCAACTCGGGCAGCAAGGTTGTAGTGGCAGTAGCAGGGGACAGAAAGCGCGAACTATTGAACGAAGCACCCGCCACATTCAGCCTGCCCAACATCTTCAACAACCATAAAATGGTAATACCGGGCATTTTAGCTATAGATGCCCCAAAATACATCAGCGAAATAGAAACACAGAAACAGATCGACATCCTCAACAACCACTTAAAAAACGAAGACCTGTCGGGAATACCTTTAATTATCCTTTGCGACGATGCCGGTTTTACCGCGCAAAGCATCAACAATTTTGTTTGGGTAACCTTCACCCGCAGCAACCCGAGCCATGATATTTATGGCATCAACCCCTTTACCGAGCATAAACACTGGGGCTGCAAAGGCCCGCTCATTATCGATGCCCGCATCAAACCGCACCATGCCCCGCCATTGGTAAAAGACCCCGAAACAGAAAAACGCGTAGACAAATTAGGCGAAAAAGGCAGGCCGTTGTATGGGATAATATAGGCCCCACCCAAACCCTCCCCGGAAGGGAGGGCTTTTAAAAAAGAGGTTGAAGAAGTCTCCCCTACCGGGGGAGATTTAGAGGGGGCTTACACCTCGTCCAACCTAAACACATCCTTCACCCTGATCCCCTTTTCCGTCATCTGCAAGGTGCAGCACTCGTTCACCGGGTCGTGTTCCAAAAACAGGATGTATTCTTTCTCCAGCGCTTCGGTCAAAAAAACTTTCTTCTCGTTCAGCGTCGTCAGCGGGAACATATCATACCCCATAATATAAGGCATCGGTATATGCCCAACCGATGGCAGCAAATCGGCCATGTACACCACGGTTTTACCTTTATAACTTATCTGTGGCAGCATCATGGCATCGGTATGGCCATAGGCAAATCGTATTTTGATATTGTCGGTAAACTGCACCCCGTCTTCGGCAGGTATAAATTTAAGCCGGCCGCTTTCCTGTATGGGTAAAATATTTTCTTTTAAAAAGGAAGCCTTTTCCCGGTCGTTCGGATGAACGGCCCAGTTCCAGTGTTGCTCGTTGCTCCAATACGTGGCGTTTTTAAAACCAGGCACCAGTTTATCGCCTTCGCGGATGATAGCTCCCCCGCAATGGTCAAAATGCAAATGTGTCAAAAAAACATCGGTAATATCATCACGGCCAAACCCAAGCTTCGCCAGTGATGAATCGATGGTCGCATCCCCGCTCAGGTAATAATGCCCCATAAACTTGGCATCCTGCTTATTGCCCATCCCGGTATCAATCAATATCAGCCGGCCCTCATCCTGTACCAGCATACAGCGCATGGCCCAGGTACAAAGGTTATTTTCATCGGCAGGGTTGGTTTTGTTCCAAATCACTTTAGGCACAACGCCAAACATGGCCCCGCCATCCAATTTAAAAAAGCCGGTATCTATGGTGTGAAGTTTCATATTAAGTCAAAATTAAAAAGTCAAAATTCAAAAACACACAATCAAAGCCATAAAAGCCCAAAAAGACCGATTGGCAGAAAACCCTTTCCACCTAATCGATCTTTTTGACTTTTTAATTTTGACTTTTGACTTACAAGTGTATACACTCCCCATACGCGTCGGCAGCTGCTTCCATCACAGCCTCGCTCATGGTAGGGTGCGGGTGTACCGATTTGATGATCTCGTGCCCGGTAGCTTCCAGTTTCCTTGCGGTAACAACCTCCGCTATCAGTTCGGTAACGTTCATGCCTATCATGTGTGCGCCCAAAAACTCGCCGTATTTGGCATCAAATATCAGTTTAATAAAACCATCCTTCGCGCCGGCAGCACTGGCCTTACCCGATGCCGAGAATGGGAACTTACCCACTTTAATTTCATAACCTGCATCCCTTGCGCCTTTTTCGGTATAACCTACCGAAGCAATCTCCGGCGAGCAGTAGGTACAGCCCGGTATATTATTGTAGTTCAACGGCTCAGGGTGGTGCCCGGCTATCTTCTCCACGCAAATAATCCCTTCTGCCGATGCCACGTGCGCCAATGCCTGGCCCTTTACAATATCGCCGATGGCATAAACACCGTCGATGTTTGTTTTATAATAATCATCCACCAACACCTTGCCTTTGTCGGTCTTCACACCAACTTCTTCCAATCCTATACCTTCTATATTGGTAGAGATACCTACTGCCGACAATACTACTTCGCAATCTAATATTTCAGTACCGGCTGCGGTTTTAACTGTTACCTTACACTCCGGGCCCGATGTATCCACCGATTCAACGGTCGAGCTCGTCATAATATTGATGCCTTGTTTTTTCAGACTGCGCGCCAATGCCTTCGAAATTTCTTCGTCTTCCAGCGGCACTACGTTGTCCAAAAACTCAACCACGGTAACCTTGGTACCAATCGAATTATAAAAATAAGCGAACTCGATACCGATGGCGCCCGAACCTACCACCACCATCGATTTTGGTGTTTTTGGCAAAATCATGGCCTGGCGGTAACCAATTATCTTTTTATTGTCCTGTTTCAAATTAGGCAACTCGCGCGAGCGTCCGCCGGTTGCTATAATAATATTCGTAGCCGTATAATCCTTTGGCGTACCGTCCGATCCTTTTACCTCAACTACGCCTTTGGCTTTCAACTTGCCAAAACCCATAATCACGTCTATCTTGTTCTTCTTCATCAAAAACTGAACGCCTTTGCTCATGCCATCGGCAACGCCGCGGCTCCTTTTAATAATGGCTTCAAAATCAACGCTTTTATCACCTATCGTTATGCCATATTCGGCAGCGTGGTTAACATATTCAAAAACCTGGGCGCTTTTTAACAGTGCCTTGGTGGGGATACAGCCCCAGTTTAAACATACACCACCTAACGACTCTTTTTCAATAATGGCGGTTTTTAAACCTAACTGCGAAGCCCTTATTGCGGCAACATAACCACCGGGGCCACTACCGATAACGATCAGATCATAGTTCATATTCTTTGTAATATTTACGATTTTACGCCAAAGCTAAATAAAAACACCGATATGCGGAATTTGGATTGTTTTTTATCGGATAAGATTTTTATTGTGTCAAAATCAAGTAATCTTCATGCCAGCGCAACGATAAAAAATGCGAAAACGCAGCTTCTTTAAAATCTATTTTATTACAAAAAAAGTGCATTGCGCTTCGTTTTTTTGCAAAAAAAATCTTTAGAATGTTGATTTATTGCGAATTATGTGGAAAAAAACTTAATATTTGTTAACATTAACTTAACACAGGCTATTTGTCGAGTAGTTATCTTTGTCGACATTACTGATTCACATTAATTAATTAATTAAACAAATTAAAAAAAGCAAAGTATGAGGAAGTTTCTACTATTATTAATCGTATTTGTTGCCACAACGTTCACCGCCAGCCAGTTAATGGCACAAGGTGTAACCACGGCTTCAATGCACGGTGTTGTTACCGATACCAAAGGTGCAACATTGCCCGGCGCAACAGTAGTTGTTACGCACGTACCCACCGGAACGGTGTATTCAGCTTCAACCCGTGCCGACGGCCGTTACAACATCCCTAACTTACGGGTAGGCGGTCCGTACACCGTGAAGATCTCTTTTATCGGTTTTAAAGATTATGTTGAAGAAAACATAACCTTATCTATCGGTCAGGACCAAACCGTAAGCACAAAATTACTCGACAACACTTCAACCTTAAAAGAAGTAACTGTTGTTGGTGCTCAAGGTAAGGTAATCAACTCAAACCGTACAGGCGCCCGCGAAACTATTTCACGTGCCCAGATCGATGCGTTACCTACCTTAAACAGGTCATTAACAGATTTTACAAAATTAACTCCTTCAGCCAATGGTTTAAGCTTTGGCGGTCGCAGCAGCTTGTACAACAACATCACAGTTGATGGTGCTTTGTTCAACAACTCATTCGGTTTATCAGGTACCTTAGGTGGCCAAACCAACTCACAGCCAATTTCGTTAGATGCGATCGACCAGATTCAGGTTGATTTGGCTCCATACGACGTTCGTCAGGGTAACTTTACCGGTGCAGGTGTTAATACCGTGATCAAATCAGGTACCAACGAAATTAAAGGTACTGTTTACGATTATTTACGTAGCGTTGCTTTAACCGGCTATCAGGCAGGTACTACCGGTCTTACCATCACACCGCTTTCTTACCATTCAGACGGTGCTTCTATTGGTGGTCCTATCATTCCTAACAAATTATTCTTATTTGTTTCGGGCGAGCAAGAGCGTATCAGCGCACCTGCAAATACCTTTATAGCTACAGCTCCGGGTATAAGTGGTTCTAACGTTTCGCAAGTTAAAGCTTCCGATCTGGATGCTCTTTCATCTTACTTGCAAAGCAATTATGGTTACAATCCTGGTCCTTATCAAGGCTACAATTATGTTACCTACAGCGATAAAGTAACTACTAAACTGGATTGGAACATCAATAAAAACAACACTTTAAGTGCCAAATATTTTTACTTAAAGTCGTATAAAGATCAGCCAACCAGTACCAGTACATCGTTATATCCTAGCCGTGTTGCCGGTGTTACTGGCTTACCTTTCTATGGTAACGGTTACCGCATCAATAACAACTTCAATATTGGTATTTTGGAGTTGGATACCCGTGTAAGCAATACCATGTCGAACAAATTGACCGTAGGCTACTCTGCCCTGCGCGATTACCGTTCATCTTTAGGTACAGGCAACAAAATACCGATGGTTGATATAGGTAACGGTAGCGGTGTATTTGGCCAGCCTGGCTATGTGGCTGCAACTGCTACTGCCACTTCGTTTGGTGAAGAGCAATTTACCGAAGGTAACTTGTTAAGCTCAAACATTTTCCAGTTCTCTGATGATTACACTATTTACGCAGGTAAACATGAAATCACCATCGGAACTAACGATCAGATCCAAAGCTATACCAACGGTTTCGCTACACAATATGATGGTGTTTATTCATACAACTCGTTTAGCGATTTCGAGAACAACTTGCCTGCTGCACGTTTTTCTTACCGTTACTCTGCATTGCCTGACGGTTCTTTCCCTTACGCACACATCAAGGGTCAGGTATTCAGTTTATATGCCGAAGATAAATGGCAAGCTAACGACAACTTGAAAATAACTTATGGTGTGAGGGCCGATTACGAAAGCTTCCCTACTGCTTTGCAGGCAAATCCTAACGTGCCACCTTTAACTTTCCAACAAGGCATCCACGTTGATCCATCTGTATTGCCTGCTTCACGCGTTGAGGTGTCTCCTCGCTTTGGCTTTAACTGGGATGTGTTTGGCAATCAAAAAACTCAGGTACGTGGTGGTACTGGTCTGTTTGCCGGTCAAACTCCATTTGTTTGGATATCAAACCAGGCATCAAATAATGGTGTATTGTTCGGTTCACAAATCATTAACCGTGCCGGTACTACCAATGCTGGTCAAGATTCACGCTTAACCTTCAATCCTAATCCCGATGCTTATCACACCGGTGCCGGTGCGGCTAACACTTCATACGAGTTGGATATTACCGACCCGAACCTGAAATTGCCAAAAATCTGGAGGACTAACATCGCGATCGATCAAAAATTACCTTTAGGTTTCATAGGTACAATTGAAGCTGCTTATACAAAAGATATCAACGCGATCTATCACCAAAACCTGGTATTGTCTGATGCTACAACAACCTTACCGGGTCCGGATTATCAATTGCACTACAACAGCTCAAACATTACCCCTCAAAGTGGTGCAACCGCAGCTAACCCAACCATTACAGGTTTGTATTACATGACCAATACCAACCAAGGTTATTCTTACTTCGTTACCGGTCAATTACAACGTAGCTTCCTGAATGGTTTCCAGGCTTCGATAGCTTATACCTACAATGCATCTAAAGATGTTAACGACGGTGGTTCAACAGCCAGCAGTATCTGGAGTGGCCGCCCTGTGGCTGGTAACCCGAATGCTGATAATTTGTCGAATAGCTCTTATTATCAACCAAACCGCGTTATCGCTACTGTAGCCTACAAAAAAGAGTATGCTAAAAACTTTGCATCTTCAATAGGCTTAACCATGGAGAGCGCTAACAACGGTACAATATCTTACGTTTACAATGGCGACGTTAATGGCGACGGTCAAACAAGTAATGACCTGATGTATATTCCTGCCGCTCAAAACGATCTGGAAATTGTTGCCGCTGGTGGTACCGATCCTCGTACTGCTACTCAAGAGTGGAACCAGTTGAACAACTTTATCAACCAGGATCCTTATTTGAGCAAACACAGAGGTCAGTATGCCGAAAGAAACGGTGCTACTTTACCATTGTACCAAATGTACAACCTGAACTTAACTCAAGATTTCTATGTAAAATCGGGTAAATACAAAAACACCATCCGTGTTACATTTGATATCATCAACCTGGGTAACTTCTTAAATAAATATTGGGGCTTAGCGCAGGTGTCTGCTATTACCGGCGGTAC
The DNA here is from genome assembly GCF_903893715.1 of uncultured Mucilaginibacter sp. Classification (GTDB taxonomy): domain Bacteria; phylum Bacteroidota; class Bacteroidia; order Sphingobacteriales; family Sphingobacteriaceae; genus Mucilaginibacter. The sequence continues at coordinate 62,440 of NZ_CAITNG010000107.1, read as the reverse complement.
AGGTAACGTTTCTTTATTGAAATATACCGGTGTTATCGACCCTGTAACAGGCAAACAAGAGTTTACAGTACCTTACTTAAATACTGCAAACCAAACTACTATCAATAATTCTTACCAATACGATACCAGCCAATTCTCACGCTGGCAAGCACAATTGGGTTTACGTTATATCTTCAACTAATATAACTAACCGTAATATTCAAAGCCCCCGTCCCGATAGCTATCGGGACGGGGGCTTTTTTTGTTTTATTACACTTGCGCTTAACAAGATATTAGTACTTTAGCCGATACAAAAACATGACTGTACTTGTATTAACCCTGATTATCTTGGTCGGTGCTTATGTCGCAGGGCTTGTCGGTTCGCTTACCGGCCTGGGCGGCGGCGTGGTTATCATCCCCTTGCTTAGTATACTATTGCACGTAAATATCCATTACGCCATCGGGGCTTCATTGGTTTCGGTTATCGCCACTTCTTCGGGCTCGGCAGCGGCTTATGTTAAAGAAGGCATCACCAATATGCGCCTCGGCATGTTTTTGGAGATAGCCACCACAAGCGGTGCCATAACCGGCGCGGTGATGGCCAAATACCTGCCCGTACAATACATCGCTATACTTTTTGGTGTAGTATTGATTTTTTCCGCAGTTACTTCACTCATCAAACGGGCCGAATACATCGAACGCAAAAAAAGCAAACCGGCCGAAATATTAAAACTTAACGGCACCTACCCTTCCAACGGCGAACCTATTGCCTATAACGTTACCAACGTAGGCGGTAGTTTTTTGATGATGATTTTGGCCGGCGCCATGTCGGGCCTGTTGGGTATCGGCTCGGGCGCGTTAAAGGTTGTAGCCATGGATGGCATTATGCGCGTACCTTTCAAAGTATCCACCACCACCAGTAATTTTATGATCGGAGTTACCGCCGCCGCCAGCGCTGTGGTTTACCTGCAGCGCGGCTATATCGACCCCGGCCTGGCCATGCCTGTGGTAATTGGTGTATTGCTTGGCGCCTTTACCGGTTCAAAAATATTGGTACACTCACAGTCAAAAAAACTAAAATACTTTTTTGCCATTGTAGTTACCGTGCTGGCTATACAAATGATTTACAAAGGCATTTCGGGCACCTTATGAAAAAAAATACCAAACAAATCAAAGGCGACAGGGATATCCAACTGTTTATCGGCTCGCTGCTGCGTTGGGGGGTACTTTTGTCTATGGCAGTGGTCATATTTGGTGGGATAGTTTACCTCTACAGGCACGGCCAAACCACAATAGATTACTCTCAATTTAAAGGCGAACCCAGTCTCACCACTAAATTTGTTGATATCATTGAAGGCGTATTCGCGTTTAAGGGCAGGGCCATTATCCAGTTGGGTATCATTTTACTGATTGCTACCCCTATCGCCCGTGTGTTAACCTCGGCCATCGGCTTTATCGCTGAAAAGGATTACTTGTATGTAACCATCACGCTCGTCGTCCTCGCCATCATTATGTTTAGCATGCTGGGCGGCTTCGGAGGATAGTTCCGGTATTTCATTTCTTTTTTGAATAGTTTTTGGCAAAAGCGGGGCTTTACACAAACAAAAAATTGTGGGCTGGGCGATTCCCCTCCCGATAACTATCGGGATGAGAGGGGTGCAGGGGTGTGTTATTAAAGCAGTTTAACATTCAGAAAGATCATGCGCTAAACCTTTTTTCCGCGAATAGTATCGATCAGCCCCTTATCCCATGCCGGCGATTGGATGAATGCTTTCTTGTCTATCCAGCTTACCCAAAACACGGTTACAAACAGGCCAATGGCCGACCCGCCCACCACATCCTCAAAAAAATGCTCGCTTAAGTACATGCGCGAGTAACCTATCAGTATCGCAATCAGCAAATAAAACAAGCCCCATTGCTTTTTTGGTGTGATATAGGTCAATACCACCGCCGCCGAAAACGCCGAAATAGTATGCCCCGAAGGGAAACTAAGTGAATTGAGCATCGGTATGCCTTTTACCAAATACATGTGGCCGGTGCCATGAAAATAAGCCATAGGCCTTGGCGTGCGAATGATCCGCTTTAAAGCCTGCGCCACCAGCGATGTAATCGAATAGCTCGTAGCCAGCAGGAAACCTACCCGGTAATTATATGCCAATGCAACAAGCGCAATGGCCACCACAAACAGCCCATCGCCCATATCGGTAAACAGCGGGAATATCACATCGCCAAAGGCAAAATGCCAGCTGTTAACGGTATAGTATATTACCTCTTTGCTGTACAAAGCCTTTATTACAAAACAAAAACACAAAATAACCAGGTACGGAACGAGTAAAAACCTAAGTTTTTTTAGGATATCGACAATATTGCCCTTCATCCGCGCAAGTTAGTTACAATAGCGTATTTATTCAATGCAAAAAAATGGTTATGTTTGGTTTTAAGCTTTAAACACGTAAATGGCAACAAATATATTCCGCAAAAAGTCGATAGAAAAGATAGTAGCCGATGCCAAAGCCGGTGTAGACGACGGGCATGGCATATCCCTCAACAAAGTGCTCACCGTCCGCGATTTGACCGCCCTCGGCATAGCCGCCGTAATAGGCGCCGGTATTTTCAGTACCGTTGGCCAGGCTTGTTTTGATGGTGGCCCCGGCGTTATCTTTTTGTTTTTGATTTGCGCCGTTGCCTGCGGTTTTTCGGCCCTTTGCTATGCCGAGTTCGCTTCGCGCATACCCATGTCGGGCAGTGCGTACACCTATTCTTATGCTGCCTTCGGCGAAATCATCGCCTGGATAATCGGTTGGGATTTGGTAATGGAATATGCCGTTGGTAACATCACCGTGGCTATTTCATGGTCGGGCAACCTCACCAGCTTTTTGCACAACATAGGCCTGCATATCCCCGATTTTTTAAGCAACAGCTTTTTCGACGTAAAAAGCGGCAATACCCAATACCTCGAAAAATTAGCCGCCCACTACCCTACCGCCGCCGACTTTCTGCCCCTGCACAACATGTGGGTAAACGCACCGCATATCGGTTCGTTGCCCGTTATCTTAAATATCCCCGCTTTGGCTATTACTGCGTTTATTACCTACCTGGTATACATCGGCATCAGCGAATCGCGTAAAGCAAGCAACATGATGGTGCTGTTTAAACTACTCGTAGTTGCTGCGGTTATTATCATCGGCTTTTATTATGTAAACCCTGCCAACTGGGTGCCCTTTTTACCTAACAAGTTTGCCGGTGTAATGAAGGGCGTTTCGGCTGTATTCTTCGCCTATATCGGTTTCGATGCCATATCCACCACCGCCGAAGAATGTAAAAACCCCCAGCGCGATTTGCCCCGCGGCATGTTTTACTCACTGGCCATTTGTACAGTTTTATATGTGCTCATCGCCCTGGTATTAACCGGCATGGTTAAATACTCCAAACTAAACACCGCCGACTTTTTAGCCAATGCCTTTAACGAGCGCGGCCTCAACTTTTTGGGCGGCATCATCGCTCTGAGTGCCATAGTGGCCACCACTTCCGTGTTGCTGGTTTTCCAGATAGGCCAGCCCCGTATATGGATGAGCATGAGCCGCGATGGCCTGTTGCCCCCTAAGTTTTCAAAACTGCACCCCAAATTCCATACGCCCTCATTTTCAACCATCATCACCGGTTTGGTGGTAGGTATTCCGGCGCTGTTTTTGGATTCGGAGATTGCTACAGCCCTGTGCAGCATAGGCACGCTGTTTGCCTTTGTATTGGTTTGCGGCGGCATCCTGATTTTACCCCAAAGCGAAAAAGCCGAAGGCAAATTCAAATTGCCCTACGTTAACGGTAAATTTATCGTTCCGGCCCTACTCATTGTTTCCGTGGCCATTACCCAATGGCAACTGCCGCATTTTTTCAGCGATTTCTTCTTTAAATACACCGATGGCGATGCCACACACACCGCCACTCAGGTTTTCATGACTAAAATCCCCTACTTTGCTTTCACCATACTGGTATTGGCCATCACCATCGTAGGCTTTATCAAAAACTTCTCGCTCATCCCGGTACTCGGCCTCGTGTCCTGCTTTTATTTGATGACGGAGCTGGGAACCACCAACTGGTTGCGCTTTATTATTTGGTTAATTATTGGCTTGGTCATTTATTTTAGCTATAGCATCAAAAAGAGTAAATTAGCAACCCAACCGGCAGGTTAAACGCCCTTAAAAGCGTACCTTTGCGGGATATGAATTTGACTACCATCATTGGCTATATGGCTGCTTTTGGCACCACCATATCCTTTTTGCCGCAGGCCGTTAAAACCATCCGCACCAGGGATACTTCGGGCATATCGTTAACCATGTACACCTTTTTTACCATTGGCACATTGCTATGGCTCATTTATGGCGTTTTAAGCACCCAGTGGCCGGTAGCGGTGGCCAATGCCATTACTTTTGTGTTCGCCTCAACCATCATGGTTTATAAAATAAAGTATAAATAGTTTCCCGGCTACACCTTCCCCAAATAAAATCCCGGTGCAATCCCGGGGTTATCTTGCTATGCAAAACAGTCACAAAAAACGGCACTATTTTTAAAACATATTAAACGTTTTTTACGTATATAAATCTAATATGAGGGTATAGAAAAAGCGCTTCATTTTTTTGTTAAATTTTGTTAAAAATATTATTTAACCAAGCACTATTTGAAATGAACGCGTTTTTATTTATACTTTTGTAAATATTTCTATGAAGAAAACTTACTATCCTTTAGTTTATTTATTTCTCTTGTTTGTCGCGATGGCGTCCTGCATAAACTATGTCCATGCAGACGGCACCAAACCGATGAAGAGGGATACAAATAAATTGAACAAAGTTTTCCCGAATAAAAACGACAAATCGTACCTCAAAAACGGCCTCCACGAATTGCCCCCTTTAAAACCCGCCATTACCATTTATGGTGGCAGCAGCATCACCAAACCCGCGTTTCCAAAGTACGAACCGGCCAAAGTGATCACCAACGTACAGGTTTACCCCAACCCCATTTCCGATCAGATAAACCTGCGTTACAACGTGGCCAAAAACAGCAACGTTACCATCAAAATTATGGACATTCTGGGTAACGATATCATGACCCTGTTCTCACAACGCGTTGATTCCGGCGAACAGAAGTTTACCTTCAACATCAACAGCAAACTGCCCAGCGGCTTTTACTTTGTCCGCCTCGTCATCGGCAGCGAATCGGTTTACAAAAGGATTGCGATACTTTAGTTTTTAAAGTCGCTTATCTTCCTACCGCGCTAAATCCGACTTCCGAAATAAAAAATCATTTGCACATTTGCACATCTGCACATTCGCACATTTTTCCTAAATTCGCTATCCATGAAGATCATCGCCATTGGCCGTAATTACGCCGAACACGCCAAAGAACTGAACAACCCCGTACCCACCGTACCGGTAATTTTTATGAAGCCCGATACGGCTTTACTCAAAGACAACAAACCCTTTTATCATCCCGATTTTTCGCAGGATGTGCACCACGAAATCGAAATCGTGCTCAAAGTGTGCAAAGAAGGAAAAAACATCAGCGAAAAGTTTGCTGCCAACTATTATGATGAACTGGCCCTCGGTATCGATTTTACCGCCCGCGATATTCAAAGCCGCCATAAAGAAAAAGGCCTGCCCTGGGAGCTCGCCAAAGCGTTTGATAATTCGGCTCCGGTAAGCAACTTTATACCGAAAGATAAGTTTGCCGATCTATACAAACTCAACTTTCACCTCGATATCAACGGCGAAACAAGACAGCAGGGCAGCACCACCGACCTGCTTTTCTCTTTCGAAAAAATCATCGCTTTTGTATCCGGCTACATCACTCTAAAAAAGGGTGACCTGATATTTACCGGCACGCCGCCGGGCGTATCTAAAGTAAGCATCGGCGACCACCTCGAAGGCTATCTTGAAAATGAAAAACTGCTTGATTTTTATATAAAGTGAGGATAGTATTGAAGTTCATTACCTGCCTGTTCGTTTTTACTGCGGTTTGTTTTGTTGTGCTTGCGCAGGATATCATCCAAAGTCGCCCCTACCCGCAAAACTTTTTCAGGTACCCGCTCGATCTGGTGCCTACCACGGCCGGCTCCTTTGGCGAGTTGCGTTCCAACCACTTCCATGCCGGGCTCGACTTCAAAACCAACCAAAGCATTGGCTACCCCGTCCACGCCGTTGCCGATGGCTACGTGTCGCGGTTAAAGGTACAATTTGGTGGTTTTGGCAATGCGGTGTACATCACCCATCCCAATGGTTATACCAGCGTTTACGGGCATTTGTCAAAATTTGCGCCCGGTTTAGCCAAAATGATACGCGATACGCAGTACAAATACCAAAACTTCGAAGTGGATATCAATTTACTGCCCTCACAAATGCCTGTTTGTAAGGATGAGGTCTTCGCCTGGTCGGGCAATGCCGGAGCCTCGGCAGGTCCGCATTTGCATTTCGAGCTGCGCGATACCAAAACCGAGGAAACCGTGAACGCCCAACTGTTCGGTCTCACCATTCGCGATAAAGTGCCGCCCGTTATCAGCGCCCTGTACATTTACCACCTTAACGGCGAACCTTTTAGCGAACATACCGCTAAAGACTTTCATAAAGTAGCCGGTGCCAACGGCAATTACCACCTGCTGCCTGCTGCAATACCTGTACTGAGCGGCCAGATAGGCTTCGGCATCAGTGCCTACGACATGAACAGCACCTCGATGAATCATAACGGTGTATATTCCATCCAACTGAGTGTGGATGATAATCCCGTATACACCTTCTGCGTCGAGCGTTTCGCTTTCAACCAAACCCACGCCATCAACGCCATCATCGATTATCCCGATTTCCTCAAAACCGGGCGCGAAATACAAAAGAACTTCATCCTGCCCGGCAATAAAATAACCGTGTTCCCGCAATCCATAAACCGGGGTTTGGTCAACTTTAACGACGATGACACGCATACCATCAGCTATGTGGTAAAAGATGTAGCGGGTAATACTTCTACATTAAAATTCAAGGTCAACTCATCATCAAAACCACCGGCAAGTCAGCCAAAACCCGATGGTACCTTGTTTAAATACGATAAACGCGACGAGTTTACTGCCCCCGGCATTAAAGTAGTGGTACAGCCGGGTAACTTGTATGATGACCTGAATTTCATCTATTCAACATCGCCAAAAAGGCCGGGTGCGTATTCTATAGTGCACCATGTACACAACCGCTATACGCCCATACACGATAGCTATGAATTATCCATAAAACCCGATGTACCGCTCGGTAACTATGCCAATAAAGCGGTAATTGTGAGTATTGGAGGCGCATCCGAAGGCGGCGACTATCAGGATGGCTACATCAAAACCAATGCCCGTAACTTTGGCGATTTTGAGATTAGGGTGGATACCGTGCCGCCCAAAGTATTACCGCTCAACATCCACGATGGCGCTAATTTAGCCGGGGTAAAGCTCGTTCATTTTAAAATAAGCGATAACCTTTCGGGAATAAAAACATACAACTGTAAAATTGATGGCCATTGGGTTTTAACCGAGTGGGATTATAAAACAAGGTTGCTAAATTGCACTGTCGATGAAAATTTGATTCCGGGCAAACATGATTTGGAATTAACTGTTGGAGATAACAAAAACAACCTGACCACTTATACCGCTAATTTTTACAAATAATGGCAACACTAAAAGAAGGCGAAAAAGCCCCCGGTTTTACAGCGAAGGACCAAAACGGAAACATGGTTTCCCTGTCGGATTTTAAAGGAAAAAACGTAATCCTTTATTTTTACCCAAAGGACGATACTCCCGGCTGCACCGCCGAAGCCTGTAGTTTCAGGGATAATTACCAATCGTTGGTATCACATGGTTTTGCCGTTATCGGTGTAAGTACCGATAGTGAAAAGTCGCACAAAAAATTCGAAACCAAATACAACTTGCCCTTCACTTTAATTGCCGATGAAGATAAAGTGATAAACGAAGCCTATGGCGTTTGGGGCGAAAAAAGCATGTATGGCAAAACCTATATGGGCACGGTTCGCACCACTTTTATCATTAACGCAACAGGCACCATCAGCAATATCATTACCAAGGTCGATAATGCAAACGCCACGCAACAGGTGTTGGATCTGTTGGGATAGTTTTGATTTATTGAATGATTGATTTATTGATTGAGCAAAATTATTCAATCATTCAGTCAATCAATCATTCAATCAATATCTATAGTATCAACACAAACGTCCCGCCCATAATCATCAATGCCCCAACGGCCGATTTCCAGGTAATGGGCTCGCCTAAAAATATCACGGCCAGCACAATGGCTATGGCCACGCTCAGCTTATCCACCGGTGCCACCTGCGATACCTCGCCTAGTTGCAACGCCTTAAAATAAAATATCCACGACAGGCCCGTCGCGCATCCCGACAGCAACAGGAATATCCAGTTCTGTTTCGATAGGTTGCCGATGCCCGACGCGCTGCCCTTAAACAGCACAATACCCCAGGCCAGCATCAAAATAACCACCGTACGGATGGCCGTCGCCAGGTTCGAATCCATATTCCTGATGCCCATTTTGGCAAATATCGCCGTCAAGGCCGCGAAAAAAGCTGATAGTAAAGCGTATATCCACCACATAGTATTTTTGTTTGATTAAACTAATCGTAAATTTAGCAATCAAATATGGTGGAATGTTGATGTTTTAAACTTATGCTATATTTATGACCGAAAATAATTACTTTTATAACTGTTAATTAGTAATCTAAATACCATACATGTCTAACCCGGTTGTTGAAGACGCAGAAATACTGGAAAAATTCCAGGACGAGAAAACAAGGAACTTGGCGTTCAACATGTTGCTCAAAAAATACCAGCAAAAAATTTATTGGCACGTACGCCGCATGGTAATAGACCATGACGATGCCGATGACCTGGTGCAGGATGTTTTTATCAAAGTTTGGAAAAACCTGCCCGGCTTTCGCAGCGACGCCCAATTGTACACCTGGATGTACCGCATAGCCACCAACGAGTGCATTACCTTTTTAAATCGTAAAAAGTTAAAAAATAATGTATCGTTTGATGATGTATCGCACGAACTATCGGAAACATTGGCCGACTCCACTTACTTTGATGGCGACAAGGCCCAAATGAAGCTTCAAAAAGCTTTGCTAACCTTGCCCGAAAAGCAAAAGTTGGTGTTTAACATGAAATATTACGACGACATGAAGTACGAAGAAATGTCGGAAGTGCTCGGAACCAGTGTTGGCGCGCTTAAATCGTCGTTCCACCTGGCAGTTAAAAAGATAGAGGCTTTTTTATTGGCCGAAGATTAAAATACGATTAAACCTTTTGTAAAAAAAAGCATCTATATAAGGTGATGAAAAAGGAAGAAGACGATATGAAATGGATTGAAGGGTACCCAACGCTAAAACAGGTGAACCCTGTTAGCCCGTTTGCCGTGCCCCAAAACTATTTCGGTGAGATGGAAGCACAGCTAATGGGGCATATTAAGCTATTGGAGGCAACGCAAAATGCCGCCGATAAAGGCTTTATCGTGCCGGTTAATTATTTTAACGAACTGGAGCAAAACATACAGGCGAGGGTTGCTATAGAAGCCGGATTAAGTGTCGAAAATACATTCAAAGTACCCGAAAACTATTTTGAAGATTTGACGCAAAACATCCAATCGAGGATAGCCATAGAAGAAGCATTGAATACCGAACAGGAATTTACCGTACCTGAAGGCTACTTTAACGAACTGGAGCAAAATATACATGCCCGCATCGCCATCGAAGAAGCATTGAATACCGAGCAGGCATTTACTGTACCTGAAGGCTACTTTAACGAACTGGAACAAAACATACAGGCCCGCATCGCCATCGAACAAGCATTGAATACCGAACAGGCATTTACTGTACCTGAAGGCTACTTTAACGAACTGGAACAAAATATACAGGCCCGCATCGCCATCGAAGAAGCGTTGAATACCGAACAGGCATTTACCGTACCCGATGGCTACTTTGCCGAACTGGAAAACAAAATCCTGTTGCAAACATCGCATGTATTGCCGGTTAAACAGGCAAGCAGGCAGGAGCGTCAGGGCATTATTGTAAAAATGTTTGTTTCCAGCGCGTTTAAATATGCGTCGGCAGCATGTTTTGCCCTGGTTGTGGGCACTGCGATATTTATCAGCGAGTTTAACAACCCGGTTGCTACACATAACCGCAGTTATTTGCATAAAGCTTTATCAAAGGTTCCGGCTGATGAATTGGAAAACTATTTGGAATTGAACAGCGATAGCGCCACTATATTAGAAAACGTTGACCCTGATAATTTTAACGCTCAGCAAGCGGATACAAACAAACAGGTAAAAAATAATTAGGCTATTGGTAACAATGGTTTGTACCCCAAGGTTGATATGAAATATATATTTACAATACTACTGCTAATAGGCATGTACCCAAGTTTAGGGCAGGCCAGGCCGCGCTTTGAGGGTGGCCCAAGGCAGCAGCGTAATCCTCGGGTACAGCAACAGCGTTTTAATAACAACAATTCTGCCGCCAAACGTGTGCTCAAAGCAGAAAAGATACAAAGAGCACAGGAGATAAAAGAAGCTTATATCAAAGCAAAACTTAATTTAACTCCTGAGCAAAATGAAAAGTTCATGCCACTTTATAGGCAGTATGCAACAGAAATAGCTCAAACCCAGGCTCAAATTCATCAACTACAGTTAAATCCACAAGCTAATAGCGCGGATCAAATTCAACAGGAAGAGGATCTTGATATGAAATTATCGATGATAAGGAGGCGTTATAACCAAGAGTTCCTAAAGATTATGCCTCCTGAAAAAGTGCTCCAAATTCATAGAAGCGAAGCAGAGTTTAGGGATGAAGTAGTTCAACAGTTAAAAGAGAAAAGAAACGATTCTCCAAATTGATCATAAAGCATATTTATAAATAACAAAGGCTTTCAACTAAAACTGAAAGCCTTTGTTATTTTTGTAGCATCATGACCAACCTTCGGCAGCTGTTCCTTACCCATAACGCCCAAACTACCCGTTTTCCGCTCCTGTTGGCGTTCGAGCGGGCCGAAGGCTGTTACCTGTACACCGCCGAAGGAAAACCAAGCCTCGACCTTATTTCGGGCATCGGCGTAAGCAATATTGGCCATTCGCATCCCAAAGTGGTGGATGCCGTAAAGCAACAGGCCGAAAAATATATGCACCTCATGGTTTACGGCGAATACGTGCAAGCCCCGCAGGTGCTTTTCGCGCAAAAGCTGGCGGCACTCCTACCGCAACAACTACAGTCGGTATACTTTACCAACTCCGGCGCCGAAGCCATTGAAGGGGCCTTAAAACTGGCCAAACGCTATAACGGCCGCAGCCAAATCATCGCCTTTAAAAACTCCTACCACGGTAGCACCCACGGCGCGCTCAGCGTAATGGGCAACGAGGAATATAAACAAGCCTATCGCCCCTTATTACCCGGCATTTCGTTCATCAGGTTTAACGAGGTAGCAGACCTCGACCTCATCACCGCCGAAACCGCCTGTGTACTGGTCGAAACCATGCAAGGCGAAGCCGGCATACGCGTACCTGATGTAGCTTATATGCAGGCCCTCCGCCGGCGCTGCACCGAAACAGGTACTTTATTGATATTAGACGAGATACAGGTAGCCTTTGGCCGCACGGGTAAACTTTTCGCTTTTGAGCATTTCGGCATCGTGCCCGATATGTTGGTTTTAGCCAAAGCCCTTGGTGGCGGAATGCCGCTCGGTGCCTTTATTTCTTCCAACACCATCATGTCCGCCTTTACTGAAAACCCGATACTTGGCCATATCACCACATTCGGCGGGCACCCGGTATGTTGCGCCGCCGGCATGGCCGCGCTTGGTGTATTATTGGATGAAAACCTGATCGAAAGCGTTGCCGAAAAGGAAGCCTTGTTCCGTCAACTATTGCTCCACCCGGCCATCAGCGAAGTGCGTGGCAAAGGCCTCTGGCTCGCCATCCAACTCGAAAGTTTCGACCTCAACAAAAAAGTGATCGACCGCTGTATCGAAAACGGCATCATCACCGATTGGTTCCTGCATTGCAGCGATGCCATGCGTCTGGCCCCCCCCCTCATCATCACCAAAGAGCAAATAAGGCATGCCTGCAATGTCATCATCGAAGCCATTGCGTACTTTTCCTGATAGTTTTGATTATAAATTAAAGTTCAAACCAACAGTTATAAGCAGAATTTACAAATTTCATGGCTTAAAACGCTTTAAACTACTGTTTTAATCAACATTATTTTTTTGCATTTTTCGTTTACCTTAACAACGCGTTTAACATTTTGTTTTAAAATTCACAAAAAATAACACATTGATTTATTAGTATACTAAATCTTTTGGTATGTTAAAAATATATTAAATTAAGGTATAGATTTGGTTATCAGTTGCAACACGCTTTTGTATCTGTTATGTTACAAATCGCTGCAAATGATATAATTGAGAGAATGTTTTATTAGCCAAACCAAACCACCAATGTTCCTGATTTATTTAATTTTCCCCATCGTTGCACTAAGTATCATTATCACCTTAGTAGCTGTTCAGTTACTCCCCAAAGAGAAAGAAAAATACTAAAACCCTCACATCATTTTGTTCCGCTTGATCAGGTACGATTTCAGTACCTTTTCAAAGCCGGAATGTATATTGGCATCAATCAAGTCAATATGGTATTGCGCGCATTTTAGCTGCAACTTGTGCCGCCAGGTATTCAACGCCGTCAGGTAATCCGCCTTTATTTCGTTAGGGTGCACGCGCATCTCTTCGCCGCTCTCTAGGTCCACAAAATGGTACGGGCGGTTATCAAAATCAAAATCCAGCTCCTTCTTTTTATCGGTTACGTTAAAAATGATGATCTCGTGCTTATTGTGCTTCAAATGCTGTAACGCCGCGAATAAAGCATCGGCCTTTTCGTCATCCATCCCGTTTTCCAGCATGTCGCTAAACAAAATGATCATGCTGCGTTGGTGTATATCCTCGGCAATATGGTGCAGCACGCCGGCAATATCAGTCTGACTTTGCGCTTTAGGCTGGTTATACATTTTCTCCAGTTCGGCAAAAAGGTAAAACAAATGCGTACTCGTCGACCGCGCCCTGCTCAGCCAGTCTATCTTGTCCGAAAACAAGCACAGGCCAAACGCGTCGCGCTGCTTTTTAAACAAGTACATCAACGAAGCTATGGCGTATACCGAAAACTGCATTTTGCTCAGCCCCTTGTCGGGGAAGTTCATCGACGACGAAGTGTCCAGCATCAAATAACAGCGCAGGTTGGTTTCCTCTTCAAACTGTTTTACAAACAGCTTTTCGGTGCGGGCCATCAGCTTCCAGTCTACATTCTTTACCGACTCGCCATTGTTATACAACCTATGCTCCGCAAACTCCACCGAAAACCCATGAAAAGGGCTCTGGTGCAGTCCGGTAATAAAACCTTCCACCACCTGCCTGGCCAACAGTTCCAGATCGGCTAAATGTTGTACCTCGCGGTTATTACTCAATTGCGGCATAAAACGAAGTTCGTGTTTTTAATGTGCGAATTTGCAAATGTGCCTATGTGCAAATTAAAAAATGACTTCCCGATAGCTATCGGGATGACCAATGACTCAATGACAAAAAGGACATGGGTATTTATGGGTATTCTCAAAAACACATCTTCCATTTTACATCTTCCGTCTTCCATCAAAATATGGGTATCCTAAAAATTCTCTGTGTTCCTCTGTGTAAAATCTCTGTGCTTCTCTGTGGTTAAAAATTGAATCTCTTTTTTGTGTTATCCAAAAACCAACCAATATGGGTATTTATGGGTGTTATCCAAAAATAAAATCGCTGAAATCATCTTAAAAAATCGGTGAAATCACTAATACAAATATACAAAAAAAAGCGCCCCGGTAACCCCGGAACGCTCTAAATATATCAACGCTATGCGCCCTGCGCCAAGCGCTATGCGGCTTAAGCCAATTGCTTATCCAGCTTACCTGCCAAAACAGATTTTGGCACTGCGCCTATTTGTTTGTCTACAATTTCGCCGTTTTTAAAGTACAGTAACGCGGGGATGTTACGGATACCGTATTTCATCGATATACCCGGGTTGTTATCCACGTTTACTTTACCTACAACAGCTGTATCCGCGTACTCTTTCGAAATTTCTTCAACCACAGGGCCAACCATGCGGCAAGGGCCACACCATTCTGCCCAAAAGTCAACAAGTACAGGTTTATTTGATTTTAATACCAGCTCCTCAAAGTTGGCATCGGTGATTTCTAAAGCCATGATATTTCCTTCTTTTAATTTTTTAAGTCAACAAATATAGAGTATTCAAAACACTTGCCACAAATTGTTTTATGACAACTTGACATTTGTTAGACCGTAATGGTAGATTATTGTTTTGGGATGATCGTTTACTTATTTCAAATAATCCGAAATAGAAAGGATTTGTGTTTTTTCAATAGTTTTAAGTTCCAGCAGATCTTTGTCCCCGGTTAAAAGATAATCTACATGGCCATCGATAGCTAAGGCTAATAGAAAATTATCTTTAATGTCGCGACAAATGGATACACTACTTTTAACCTCTATAAATTTTGCTACTTCATTTATCAAAGAAAGTACAAGATCTATATTGTCATTTGAAAAAAACTTCTTGAATTTCGGTCGATAAACTACGTCAAGAAGTTCCGCCAGCAATTCATCACTAAAAATTATGGTTGCTCTTTTTTGTACAAGCAAGCTATCAATTTGCGATAGATCCTTTCTTAATAAAAAACTGACCCATAAATTGGTATCAATTATAATACGAATATCACTTTTTGGCATAGCGCTCAGCGCGAACTATTTCTACTTCGGCAGTAATATCTTCTAAAGAAGGGGGGTTTTCATGAGATCTTAATTTTGCCAATGTTTTTTCAATGCTAAATCTTGATGATTCCTTAATTGCTATAAGGTCCATATCAGCCAAATCTTGCAATAGCTTTTTAGCTTTCGGATTTAATATTTCTACGCTTAAAGTATCCATATTCAAATTTACGAAAAAACATTTTAATACATTTAATATGGATAGCTAAATATTGTTTTGGCATGATAGAAGATGATTAAGGTTGGGCAAAAAATAAATAGTGGCGTTTCCAATAATCCCTAATAAAGCCCCATTTCCAATCTTTATATTTTTCAATAACAGTAATAGGCAGTTTTTTTATTAACTTTCCTTTAGCGTCTTTTACTTTATAGATAAAAACACCCGTCTCCTCTTTGTCATCCGGGTCATCTCGGTCACACCCTCTACCCGAAATGGTGGCTATTTTAACGACTTTAAAGTTTACTATTTTAAACAAATCGCTGTCCCAATCCCAATCGGCACAACCACTCCTATGGTAAGAATAAAAGTATTTTGAGTAATGTATATGGATAGCATCAGGGTACTGGGCAAAGTTTTTCACCTTAACAAAGGTTTTATGATTTTTATCGTACAACAGTAGGTCCTGAATACCCGGGACGTTAGTATAATAGTCAATTAAGATATCCTTATACCCATCTTGATTAAAGTCGATAAAATCGATACCACTTATTCCGGCGCTCTCCAACGATCTGTCGCCAATTTTTATAGTTTTATGATTACTTTCATTTTTAATAAAAATAGCCTGTTCGCTTGGCATAACCTTCAAAACCGCAGTAAATTTCACTCCGCCGATTGATGCAGTTTTTATGTCTCGTATCGTAGAATCAATTTTTGCCCGACTGAAAACCGTATTTACCAGTATAATAGTCAAAAACATGGTCAACGAAATTTTCATGCTATAAATATAATACTTTGAGAGTTCGCGTTAGCCAAGGGATCGGTGCCTTAATAAAAAAAGCGTCGGCCTTGTCGCAACGGAGCGGGCCGGGCGTATGGCGGGAATGGCGGTTTAGCTGTACTGAGTGGAGCGTAGCGTAACGGTGCAGCGTTAAGAACCGGCAGGGCGGGCTGGGCAGCAGTGTTGCGACTTGATCTTTGGTTACTTTCCATCAAGGGAAAGTAACTAAGCCCGTCGCGGCTATGAGCGACATAACCCTGCGGAAATAAATAATAAAGCAATCAATTCTATTCCAATATTATCAAACTTTTCTTCCCCCTCAGGGGGTTCCGTCTACGCCAGCTCACGGTGAAGGTTACCTTTATTTAAAATATGTATTAAATGTACAAAACCTTTCGCCCGATGAATTTTATTTGCATGATAATGCTAATTGCATCGCCAATTTTTCAGATTGTATTTTCGGTACGGCGAATAAAAGGGCAAACAAAACTCACCCTTGGCGAAACTGCTTTTATTGCAGCCCTTTCAAGCATCATACTATCAATAGCAGCAACTCCTATTTTCATGTACTGGATGGCCGACCAAGGCGACAGATGCGTAGAGGCAGCTCTTGGATTACCTGTTATAGGTTTATTGTATTCAATAATAGTAAATCCCATTATTGCTACCATAAGTTATCTGATTTATCGAAAAAAGTTTCGCACAATCCAACAGTAGGCTATACCCAATCAGTCAATTCTTGTAATTATAAAAACGCCATTTGAAGTCTCCCCTACCGGGGGAGATTTAGAGGGGGCTGGCTACGCCAGCACCGGTGCCGAATTCGTCAACGCCCTTATCTCATCCATTAAATCATCACTGGGATTTACTTTAAATGACTTAGATGGCATATCCATCAGGATTGACTCTTCCCTATCTTGAATTTTGAAACGTAACATGCAATTCTTCACAGGGTACCTTTCGTTATTTGCAGTGATAACTTGTTGCAATCCATTCAGCAATTCACTGTTTAAGTCGGCCAAATTCAACACCACCGTCAACGATTTCGTCATCTTATCCCGCATTTCCGATAATAACCCCATGCTCGTGATGCGTAAATCCCAATTACCCTCCTGGCGGAATTTCTCTTCGATATTGCCTTTAATGTGGATAAAGCAATCCTCCATCAGCAAATTCCTGAACTTCACATACTCATCCCCAAAAAGGGCAAACTCGTAATTGTCCAGGTAATCTTCCAACACAAAAGTGCCAAAAGGTTTGCCGGTTTTGGTAGTTTTATGCTGCACTTTAGTCATAATACCGCCGATGTTCAATTCGGTTGAGCTTTTGCGCAGGTTGTTAAAAGCCATCACGGTTTCTTCGCCGCCTTCTTTGTTCTTCATGCGCTGCACCAGTTTCAGGTCGGCAACGGTATGCTTGCAAAAGCGCTCCAGCTCTACCCGGTAATTATCCAGGGGGTGGCCGGTCAAATAAATACCGATCACTTCCTTCTCGTATTTCAGTTTTTCTATCAGCGCAAACTCCTCCGCCTCGGGCATAGTAGGTTCAGGGATATAAGCGGACACCGTGCCACCAAACAACGAAGACTGCGAACTGCTTTGCGTATTCTGGTAATCATTGGCGTACTTGGTCAAACGCTCTATGCCGTTGAGCATGCCATTTTCTGTTTTGGCAAAGAATTGGGCGCGCTTTAGGCCAAAACTATCGAACGCCCCGCTATACACCATATTCTCCAACGATTTTTTGTTCACCGCGCGCGTATTGGAGCGTTGGGCAAAATCATAAACCGATTTATACGGACCGTTAGCCTCACGCTCTTCAATAATGCTTTCCACCGCGTTATTGCCCACACCTTTTATCCCAGAAAGGCCAAAACGGATATTGCCGTCGCCGGTAGCGGTAAACAATACCGAACTTTCGTTTACATCGGGCCCCAAAACCAAGGTGCCCATGCGGCGGCATTCCTCCATAAAGAAGGAAATCTTCTCCATGTTGTTCTGGTTGTTCAATACCGACGCCATATACTCCGAAGGGTAATGCGCCTTGAGGTAAGCAGTTTGATAGGCCACCAATGCATAACAAGTGGAGTGCGATTTATTGAACGCGTATTGCGCGAAAGCCTTCCAATCGTTCCATACCTTGGTTAGTTTGTCTTTCGGATGGCCTTTGGCCGTGGCGCCCTCCACAAACTGGGCTTCCATTTTGTTGAGCACCTCAATTTGCTTTTTACCCATCGCTTTCCGCAACACATCGGCATCGCCCTTGCTAAAGCCCGCCAGTTTTTGCGATAAAAGCATCACCTGTTCCTGGTACACAGTAATACCATAGGTTTCGGCCAGGTATTCTTCCATGTCGGGCAAATCGTAAATAACCGGCTCCAAACCATGCTTACGCTTGATGAAAGCCGGGATATACTCTATCGGACCCGGCCTATAAAGCGCGTTCATGGCGATCAAGTCTTCAAACTTATCGGGCTTCAGGTCGCGCAGGTACATTTGCATACCATCACTTTCAAACTGGAAAGTACCGTTGGTATCGCCGCGCTGGTAAAGCTCGTAGGTTTTTTCATCTTCAAGGGTAATATAGTCAATGTCAATGTCAACCCCGTGGTTACGTTTTATCATCTGCAAAGCGCCCTTAATGATGGTCAGGGTCTTCAAACCCAAAAAGTCCATCTTGATAACGCCCGCGTCTTCTATCACACGCCCGTCGTACTGCGTAACCAGCAAGGTCGACTCCTTCGAAGTGGCCACCGGAACCAAATTGGTCAAATCTTCCGGCGATATAATGATACCCGCCGCGTGTACACCCGTATTGCGCACCGAGCCTTCCAGCTTTTCGGCCTCGCGCAACACCTGCGCGCGCAGGTCGTTGCCTTTTAATATTTCTTTTAGTTCGGGTACCTGCTCAATCGCATCCTTTAAAGTGATGCCCAAGGTTTCGGGTACCAGTTTCTTCAGCGCCGTTACGTCCGACAAAGGCATATCCAGCACGCGCCCCACGTCCTGTATACTGGTACGTGCGGCCATGGAACCATAGGTGATAATTTGCGCTACCTGGTTCTTACCATATTTATCAACAACATAGTCAATTACCTTTTGCCTGCCTTCATCGTCAAAATCCGTATCAATATCGGGCATGCTCTTACGGTCGGGGTTCAAAAACCTCTCGAACAGTAAATTGTACTTCATCGGGTCGATATTGGTGATACCCGTACAGTACGCCACCACGCTACCCGCTGCCGAACCACGTCCAGGACCAATAAACACGCCTATCTCGCGCCCGTGCTTGATAAAGTCGGCCACAATTAAAAAGTAACCCGCGAAACCCATGGTGCGGATGGTGAACAACTCAAAGTTGATGCGTTCTTCCGTTTCCGGCGATATATCGACATACCTGGCCTTGGCACCGGTAAACGTGAGGTGCTTCAGGTATTCCCACTGGTTCATGGTATCGCTGTCGGCACCGGTATGTATCTGGAACTCCGGCGGTATAGGGAAGTTGGGCAGCATAATATCGCGTTTTAGCTTCAACACGTCCACCTTGTCTACTATCTCGTTCGTATTGTCGAGCGATTCGGGCAGGTCATGGAACAACTTGCCCATCTCGGCCTGCGTCTTAAAATAGAACTGGTCGTTAGGGAAACCAAAGCGATAGCCCTTGCCGCCTTCCTCGTCCGTTGCTATAGGCGTGCTTTGCATGTCCCCGGTGTTCACGCAAAGCAAAATATCGTGCGCGTTGCTGTCCTGCTGGTCCACATAGTGCGAATCGTTAGAGCAAATCATCTTCACGTTATACTTTTTGGCATATTTTACCAAAGTATCGTTGATGATCTGTTGCTCCGGAATCTCATGCCGCTGCAGCTCGATATAATAATCCTCGCCAAACAAATCCAGCCACCATTTAAACTCGGTCTCAGCCTCATCTTCGGTGCCCTTTAGTATGGTTTGCGGCACGGATGCACCGATACAACAGGTCGTCGCGATAAGCCCTTTATGGTATTTTAGGATAAGTTCCTTATCAATACGCGGCCATTTACTGTACAAGCCTTCGATATAACCTAACGAGCACAGCTTCACCAAATTGCGGTACCCTTCGGCATTCTTCGCCAAAAACAACTGGTGGCGTCGTACATCCTTTTTCTCTTTGGTAAACTGCTTTTTATGCCGGTCGTCCACTACATAAAATTCGCAGCCCACTATGGGCTTTACATTGTGCTTGCCCGCCTCGGCCACAAACTTAAACACCCCGAACATATTCCCGTGGTCGGTAATGGCCAGGGCTTTCATGCCATCGGCGGCGGCTTTTTTGTAAAGCTTGCCAATGTCGGCGGCTCCGTCTAATAACGAGAACTGGGTATGTACGTGCAGGTGCGAAAAATCGGGCATGGTGGTAAAAATCTGTTACACTAGTATCTTTATGGGAATAACAAATTTATCAAAAATCGGCTGCCCGTACACAGATGTTGAAAAATAGGATTTATGTTTATTTTATTATTGGTAGCTTTATTCAAACCTATTTACAGACCATGACTAAAACCATTTTCCTTTCTTTTGCAGCCTTATTTTTTGTTTGTTTGTTGAGTTGTGGCTCATCAATAATCAGCAGTCATCAAGTCAAAGAGTTTGAGGGGAAAATAACCTATCACGAGATCAATAAAACAAGTGACGGGATTATTAACATTGATGACACGGTGACTCTTTTTTATTCTCACGGAAATTGGGTTAAAATTCATTCTTCGGGTAATTGCATTAAGGATTATTATTTTGAGAAGGAGCCTTTGCGATTGTTTCTTTTGAATCATTCAGATAGTCTGTACCGACTTAATCTAAACTCTTCAATGCAAAGTCTTCAAAGTTTTAAAGTAAGTGATGTAATGAGCAAAATATTTCCCCGTAAGTGTGAGGCTATTGATCTCTGTGTCCGATTTGAGGAAAAAGATTCGACAACATTCACAAATGTTAATTATGTGATTTCAAGAGGGTACTTGCCTGTAGATAGAATACATTTTGCTAAATGGAATTTAGGCTTTTTTAACAAATTCATCGATGAATCCGGTTGCTTTTATTTAAATTTCAAAAGTATTCTTTTTGGCAGTTCGCATAAAAATGTATTGGGAATAATATCTTATGACATCATATCAGCAAGCGAAGAGCCCGTTGACCCTAAGATGTTTGAAATTGATAGAAATAAGATAAAATCGGATAACAACTAAACACCCCTCCTGCACTCGTTTGCAACGAGCGCTTAACCTGGGCTCGCGTTTGCAACGCCCCCCACAACAATAACGCAGTAACCCAATAACTAATAACAACTAAATTAATTCCAAAATAAATACTCTTTTACTAACTTCGGGCGCTAAATCAATACCATCAAAAAAATCAAATAAAAATGAAAATAACCGTAATTGGCGCCGGAGCGGTAGGTGCAACCTGTGCCGACAATATCGCCCGCAGGGAATTAGCCGAAGAACTGATTTTATTAGACATCCGCGAAGGTTTTGCCGAAGGTAAAGCCATCGATATGATGCAAACCGCCTCATACCTGGGTTTTGATACCAAGGTTACCGGTGTTACCAACGATTACGCCGCCACAGCGGATTCGGAAGTGGTGGTAATCACTTCAGGCTTGCCGCGCAAACCCGGCATGACCCGCGAAGAACTGATCGGCACCAATGCCGGTATCGTAAAAAGCGTTACCGAAAACATTGTTAAATACTCGCCAAACACCATCATCATCGTGGTATCAAACCCGATGGATACCATGAACTACCTGACTTTCAAAACATCAGGCTTGCCAAAAAACAAGATCATCGGTATGGGTGGCGCATTGGATTCGGCCCGTTTTAAATATTACCTGAGTCAGGAACTGGGCTGCTCTCCTGCCGACCTGAACGCTGTTGTAATCGGCGGCCACGGCGATACCACCATGATCCCATTGATCAAACACGCAACATGGAACAGCGTGCCGGTTACCCAATTCTTAAGTCAGGAACAACAGGATAAAATTGTTGCCGCAACCATGGTTGGCGGTGCAACATTAACTAAACTGATCGGCACCTCTGCATGGTATGCACCGGGCGCGGGTACTGCTGCCATGGTTGAGAGCATTGTTCGCGATGAGAAAAAACTCATCTCCTGCGGTGTAGCTTTAGATGGCGAATACGGCCAGAAAGATATCTCGCTGGTGGTGCCTGTAGTTTTAGGTAAAGGCGGCTGGGAAAAAATCGTGAGCTTTAAACTGAGCGACGCCGAACAAGCTGAGTTCAACAAAAGCGCCGATGCGGTACGCAACATGAACCAGGTTTTAGCCGACTCGAAATTTATATAGTGACGAACATTACCTCCTCCCTTCCGGGGAGGCCGGGAGGGGCTGTAGAAATACCCATCCAAATTATCAATCTTGAAGGCAACGGCTTCCACCCTCTGGTGGAAGTTGTTGTTTTTGGTAAACCCTTTACCGTTGTTTTGGATACCGGCGCCTCGCGCACCACGTTCGACAAAGCCACCATCTACGAAGCCAACAGCCAAGCCGCCTTCCACGAAACAGACGAACTATCCACCGGCTTGGGCACCAATTCCATGTCATCCGCCAAATTGATCCTGCATAACCTCTACGTCGGCCAATTCCATATCCCCGAACAGGAAATCGCGGTAATCGACCTTTCCCACATCAGGCTTGCTTACAGCCAACTCAACCTGCCCCCCATCCTCGGTGTTTTAGGTGGCGATATTTTGATGCGATACCAGGCCGTTATCGACTACGGCAAAAGTATAATGCTATTACGCGGCGACCTATAAATTGAGAGAGGCATAGCACAGCTCAAATCCGTCAGGCGGTAATTAAGCGGTATTCTTCACGGTACAGTTTAAAAAAGCTGAGCACAAATACCGAGTAAACCACGAAAACAAACAAGTTGAGCGTGCCGTACAGGTTAAAGTTCCTCAAAGTAAAACTCACCACGTTAATGGTATTGCACGATAGCATCGCAGCGTTAAAAATATAACCGTCCTTTATGGAGGGTTTGGTATAAACCCCGGAATAATAACCGCTATATTTAGTCATCAGCTTTTTAAAAGCGATAAACAAAAATGGGCATACCGAAGCCCCAAAGGTAACCAATAGCAATACTTTGTGCGATGATGCATGGCTGTCAATCATAAAGCCCACAACAACCAATGCCGCCGTAAGCATCACCGTAGGCCAGTTAAAAAACCATTTGATGTTTTCCCAATGCTTTTTCGACATTGCCGACATGACCAGCCTGGCATGATTCTTTTCCATATCCTTCAGCGCCTCATAGCCGCCAAACTCGTTATCAATAATATTTTTGGTAAGCGTAGTGGCATACAGTTCCTCTTTGGTGTCCATGTTATCAATGGCCGTTACCACATGGTCAAGCAGTTCATCGTAAGTTTCCTGGTATCGGGTAGCGTACCGCAATTCCTGTTTCAGGTCCTGTAATTGTTCTTCGTTCAATTTCATTGCACAGCCGGTTTAAGGTTTAACAATAACTGCAACTGTTCGATAAAAGCCTGTGCCTCGCTCAATTTGCTGGTTACCTCGTTACCGCCTTCTTCCGTCAGCCGGTAATACTTGCGCACACGGTTATCAACTATCTCGGTACTCGTTTCCAATAACCCGTCCGCCTCCAGTTTATGCAGGGCCGGGTACAAAGCGCCCTCGGTCAGCTTAATTTCGCCGGCGGTTATCTCCTTTACCTTTTGCGTAATTTCATACCCATACATCTGCTCGTTATCTTCCAGCAGCTTCAAAATAATGGTTTGCAGGGTCCCCTTTAACAATGGATTTGTGCTCATGATAACAAAGGTATAAAATTTATATACATAACAAAATTATGTATATAAATTTTATCACAAAAAAACCCGCCATCAGCGGGTTTAATTTATTCATCCTAAAAACCAAAAACTCTTGATTCTTGTCTCTTGATTCTATCTCCTAAGTATCTATCCTCGCATACTTCGCATTGCGCTCAATAAACTCGCGGCGGGGGGCAACATCGTCGCCCATCAGCATGCTAAAGGTATGGTCGCACTCGGCAGCGTTTTCAATGGTTACTTTGCGCAGGGTACGGGTTTCGGGGTTCATGGTGGTGTCCCACAATTGGTGGTCGTTCATTTCGCCCAAACCTTTGTAACGCTGTATGTGTACACTGTCCTCTTTACCTGCACCTTTTAAGCGCTGCACGGCCAAGTCGCGCTGGTCTTCTGTCCAGCAGTATTCCTGATCCTTACCTTTTTTTACCAGGTACAAAGGCGGCGCGGCAATATACACATAGCCACGTTCCACCAGTTCCTTCATATAACGGAAAAAGAAAGTCAATATCAAGGTGGTAATGTGCGAACCGTCAACGTCGGCATCCGTCATGATCACTACTTTATGGTAACGCAGCTTGTCAAGGTTCAGGGCCTTCACATCATCCGTGGTGCCTATGCTTACGCCCAGGGCGGTAAACATATTTTTTATTTCCTCGTTCTCGTAAATTTTATGCTCCATGGCCTTCTCCACGTTCAGTATCTTACCACGCAATGGCAAAATGGCCTGGTACTCGCGGTTACGGCCTTGCTTGGCAGTACCACCCGCCGAGTCCCCTTCTACAAGGTATAACTCACAAACCGCAGGGTCGCTATTGGCGCAATCGGCCAGCTTTCCGGGCAGGCCCGAACCGCCCATTACGTTTTTGCGCTGCACCATTTCGCGGGCCTTACGGGCTGCCGCACGGGCCTGTGCAGCTATGATCACCTTGTTTACGATCAGCTTGGCTTCCCTCGGGTTTTCTTCCAAAAAGTTGCCTAATATTTCACCAACGGCCATATCAACAGCACCCATTACTTCGTTGTTGCCCAGCTTGCTTTTGGTTTGCCCTTCAAACTGCGGCTCTTGTACCTTAACCGAAATAATAGCCGTCAACCCTTCGCGGAAGTCATCACCGGTAATTTCAATCTTATTGTTTTTCAGCAAACCTTCCTTATCTGCATAAGCCTTCAAAGTACGCGTCAAACCACGACGGAAACCCGCTACGTGCGTGCCGCCTTCAATGGTATTGATGTTGTTTACATAACTGTGTACGTTTTCGGTATAAGTATCATTGTACTGAAACGCCAACTCCACCGGTATACCGTTTTTCATACCGTCCAAATAGATTGGCTCGGGTATAATAGCTGTACGCATATTGTCCAGATAGCTTACAAACTCGCGTAAGCCACCCTCCGAGTAAAATACTTCGGTTGTAAAAGAACCATCCTCATTTGGTATACGCTCATCGCTCAACGTAAGCTTAATCCCCTTGTTCAGGTAAGCCAGTTCGCGCAAGCGGCCTGCCAGCGTTTCGTACTTATATTCAGTAGTCAGCGTAAATATCTCCGGGTCGGGCTGAAAAGTTTGCGTAGTACCGGTATGGTCCGACACACCAATTTCCTTCACCGGAAACAGCGGTTTGCCTTTTTCGTATTCTTGTGTAAATATCTTGCCTTCGCGGTAAACCAGCGTTTTCATATGTGTCGACAGCGCGTTAACGCAGCTAACGCCCACACCGTGCAAACCACCCGAAACTTTGTAGGTGTCCTTGTCAAACTTACCACCGGCGTGCAACACGGTCATTACAATTTCCAATGCCGATTTTTGCTCCTTGGTGTTGATACCTGTCGGGATACCACGGCCATTATCAATAACCGTAATGGAATTGCCTTTATGGATGATGACATTGATGGTATCGCAATGCCCGGCTAAAGCCTCATCTATCGAGTTATCTACCACCTCATAAACCAGGTGGTGCAAACCTTTTGAGCCCGTATCGCCTATATACATCGACGGTCTTTTCCTAACCGCCTCTAAACCTTCTAAAACCTGTATGTTATCTGCGGAATAATTGGATCTGTCTTCGCTTTCCGCGTTATTTTGTAATTGGTCTTCGTTATTTTCTTCTAATTCTTCGCTCATAAATTGCTATAAAAACACTAAAACCAAAGATACTAAATATGCCCGACATACGGGTCATTGTTGATAAATTGCGACCAGTTATTAACACTAAAAGCAAAACATTAGGATACTTGCACCGAAACTTTATCTTTGTCGAAAAATCACATTAAAATAAATGAAATCATCAGTTCTTAATTTAGCTAAATCAGGTTTAGCGATTATAGTTTTAGGCGCCTTTGTAGCCTGCAACCACGGCACTACCGACTCAAAAACAGCAGTTGCCCCTACACCCGAAAAAGCGGAAATTGTTTATGTAAATACCGATACGCTGTTAAACAAATACGAGTATTCAAAGGATATGGTAAAACGCCTGCAAGCTAAAGGCGATGCCGCTAAAGAAGATTTGCAATCAAAAGGCGCGGCTTTTCAGCGCGAGGTTGACGATTACAAAAAAGTAATGAATTCTATCAGCGCCGATCAGCGCTCTGATAAAGAACAACTGCTGCAACGCAAACAACAGGAGTTGCAAGCTTACCAGCAAAATGCGCAGGCCCAAATTCAAAACGATCAGGCTACCGAGCAAGGCAAATTATTTGATAAGATTTCCGATTTCACAAAAGCTTACGCCAAAGAAAAAGGTTATAAAATGGTACTTACCTTTTCAAAAACAAACCCGGTGGTTTTATATGGCGACCCGAGTTTGGATGTTACCGCCGATGTGGTAAAAAGGTTGAACGACCAATACACTAAAGACAAAAAATAACAGGCCTAAAAGCCCGAAACATGAAACCTCAACCCAAAAGTTGGGGTTTTTTATTGACAAGGAGGATATATGAGCGATGCACAGCACGAAAAATTTATGCGGATAGCCATTGAGCTGGCCGAATACAATGTGAAACAAGGGCAAGGCGGTCCCTTTGGCGCTGTCATCGTAAAGGATGGCATGATCATCGCCCGCAGCGCAAACAAAGTAGTACCAAACAACGACCCAACCGCGCATGCCGAAGTGCTGGCCATACGCACCGCCTGCCAGGAGCTCGAAACTTTTAGTCTGGAAGGTTGTGTGATATACACCAGCTGCGAACCCTGCCCCATGTGCCTCGGTGCTATATACTGGGCCCGTATCGATAAAATATATTATGCCAACAACAAAGCTGATGCCGCTGCCGTAGGTTTTGACGACCAGTTTATTTACGACGAACTCGACAAAAAAATGGACGACCGGAAATTACCTTTTGCCCAGTTGTTGCGCGATGAGGCACAGGGAGCTTTTAAATTATGGCAAACCCTCGAAAACAAAACTGAATATTAGTCATAAATTTGCCGGCATGGATAAAACTACGATTGTATTTGGCGGTTCAGGGCAATTGGGCAATTGCCTCAATGCGGTTGCCGCACAACAAGGCTTTTCGGGTATCGTTTTCCCGCCCGAAGACAAAGCCAATGTATTGGATTTAGCTGCCTTAGATCAGCTTTTTACCGAATACAAACCAGCCTATGCCATCAACTGCGCGGCCTATACTGCCGTGGACAAGGCTGAAGATGATGTTGACCTTGCCCGCAAGATCAATAAAACCGGTGCCGAAAACCTGGCCAAACTTTGCGAAAAGCACAATGCCACGCTGATCCACATCTCTACCGATTTTATATTTGCCGGTAGCGGGAATTTGCCCCTGGCCGAAGACGATATTGCCGAACCTATCAACATATACGGCCTCACCAAGCTGGAAGGCGAGATCGCTGTAGCGGAACAAACCAAACGCTACTATACCCTGCGCACAAGCTGGCTATACTCCGAGTATGGCAACAACTTCGTAAAAACCATGATGCGCCTCGGCACCGAAAAAGACGAACTGAAAATTATTGCCGACCAGATTGGCACACCTACCTACGCCATCGATTTGGCAGGCTGCATCCTCCACATCATCCAAAACGACGAACAAAAATACGGCACCTACCACTATAGCAACGAAGGTGTAACCTCATGGTACGATTTTGCCAAAGCCATTTTCGATATAGCCGGCATCAGCGTCAAAGCATACCCCGTCCGCACAGCCGAATACGTAACCCGCGCCATCCGCCCCGCATTCTCGGTAATGGACAAATCAAAAATTAAACGGGAATTAAACATAGAGATACCCTACTGGCGCGAAAGCCTGGTAAAATGTATCGCGAAATTGAAGGATTAACAATATTTCACGCAAAGACGCTAAGTCGCAAAGAAAAAAAACTTGGCATCTTCGCGCCTTTGCGTGAGCAATTTACCGGTTCTTAATCTTATCAATAATCTTACTCGACGAATACCCCTCCACAAATTCAATAGCTTTCACTTCGCCGCCATTGGCCATCACCTCCGGCGCGCCAACTATCTGGTCTATGCTGTAATCGCCGCCTTTAACCAAAATATCCGGCAATAAAGTGGTAATGGGTATAATCGGCGTATCTTCCTCAAACAACACCACCGCATCGATAAAAAATATAGCCGCCAGCATAATCGAACGGCTGTATTCATCGTTCACCGGCCTTGTAGGCCCTTTTAACCTTCGTGTCGAAGCATCCGAGTTCAGCCCGATGATCAGCTTTTGCCCCAACCCCGCCGCAGCGGCCAAATACGATATATGCCCGATGTGCAGCAAATCGAATACGCCGTTGGTAAACACCACTTTTTGCCCAGCGGCTTTCCATTTTTCCCTTTCTGCTTTTAGGGCGTCAAGGGTGTATAACTTGCTTTTCAGTATTTGGTCGGCTGTGCTCATATATCTATGCTTTGTCTATCAATTCAATCATCGCCTTTATTTGGTTAGGCGCAAACCATGTCATGTCCTTATCTTTATTAAACCAGGTGAGTTGCCTTTTGGCAAATCGCCGTGTATTTTGCTTGATGAGCGCGATGGCCGTCTCCAAATCGGTCAGCCCATCTAAATAATCAAATATTTCGCTGTATCCTACTGTGTTCAGGGCATTATAATCCTTGTAAGGCAGCAGCCCTCGTACTTCGTCTATCAAACCTTGCTTTATCATCTCGTCAACCCGCAGGTTAATGCGCTGGTAAAGCAGTTCACGGGGTAAATTTAAGCCAATTTTAACGGTTTTAAAGGGCCGCTGCTTAACGCTTGATGTATGGTAGGATGAGAACGCCTTCCCCGAACTTTGCATCACCTCCAATGCCCTGATAATGCGCTGCGGGTTATTCAGGTCAACCTGCTCATGGTAAACCGGGTCGGCCGTCTTTAACCTGTCCTGCAAATATTCGATACCTTTTTGCGCGTACAGTTTGTTCAGCTCGTTCCTTACAGCTTCGTCAACGGGGGGAAGTTCGTCAAAACCTTCACATATCGCTT
Organism: uncultured Mucilaginibacter sp.; assembly: GCF_903893715.1. Taxonomy (GTDB): domain Bacteria; phylum Bacteroidota; class Bacteroidia; order Sphingobacteriales; family Sphingobacteriaceae; genus Mucilaginibacter. The sequence continues at coordinate 33,350 of NZ_CAITNG010000107.1, read as the reverse complement.
TGATATACAGGCCCGATCCGCCCGCCAGTATCACCTTATCGTGCGATTTAAAAAGCTCGTCAATTACTTTAAGCCCATCCTGTTCAAAATCGCCCACATTGTAACTGTCCGTAACCGAATGCGAGTTAACAAAATGATGTTTGGCCTGCGCCAGTTCTTCCGGAGTTGGCTTGGCGGTACCAATGGCCATCTCGCGGTAATACTGCCTCGAATCAGCCGAAACGATCTCGGTTTGATAATGTCTTGCCAGGTCAATAGCTAACGTGGTTTTGCCAACAGCTGTTGGGCCTGCAATAACAATCAATATTTTTGGGTGGGATGAATTATTCATCAGAATAATCCGTGTTAGTATTCATCGCCCTCGCCTGCATCAAAATGCTCGTTGTCCGAAAACTCACTGCCAAATTCGTCTTCTTCGCCCTCTTCTTCTTCGTGCTCCTCCATATGCGGACTGGCCCTTACTTCATCAGGGTCGCTCACTTCTTCAAAGTCGGCAGTTTCTTCGGCCACATATTCCATCTCGTTCAAAAAGTCAAATTCATCTTCCGCAACTTCGGTTGTGGCGGCCGGCGTAAATACATTGCCAAACTGTTTGGGCGCTTCGCCATTGCTTTTGGCCACATGCGGGTAAGTAATGCCCGGTGTTTCGTCCAATATCTTAATGAGTTCGATATGAAAGTCAAAAGGGCGGTCAAAATTAAAGGTATAGTAAAACTTTTGGTGCGGGTCGTCAATAAACGCGCTCAGTTTCGATTTCTCCATCAATGCCACCCCACGGTCTATTTTACGCTGACTGGGCATATAAGCTATCTCCTGCCCTTTTATCCATTGGTCGTTACTGATGTAGAACGACGAGGAATACTCCGGCTGATACCCTGTGGAAAGGTGTATAGCGCGATGCAAATCCTCAAAGGTGTGCGTCGATTTAATATCAACTTCCCTCGTTACATCATCATAATCTTCAAACGAAACCCTGAACCGGTAAACTGCCATTGGTATACTTAAATTTTAATAGTCAAAAATAATATTTTATTCTGGTTTTCTGCTCGCCACAACTTTCAAGCCAATTTCTTCACCTTTTTTAATCGTGAAATCTATTGCCGCCTCGCGCGAGTTCGGTATATCCCCTTCCAGTATCGCTTCGCGTATCTGGTTTTTGATAATACCTACCTCACGGCCCTCCTTTATATCAAAAAGCGCCATAATATCAATCCCGGTAACGGGTGGCTGCCAGTTGCGTATGCGGTCGCGCTCCTCAACTTCTTTTAGTTTTTTTTGTACCAGCTCAAAGTTGCTCCGGTATTTTTTTATTTTGTATTCGTTTTTGGTGGTGATGTCTGCTTTGCACAACAACATCAAAGCCTCAATATCCTCGCCCGCGTCAAACAACAAACGTCGCAACGCCGAATCTGTTATAGTTTCCTGTGCTAAAACAATGGGCCGCAAATGCAACTGCACCATTTTCTGCACAAACTTCATCTTCTCATTCAAAGGCAACTTCAATTGCGCAAATATCCCGGGCACCATCCTGGCTCCCTTATCTTCATGCCCATGAAACGTCCAGCCATGGCCCGGCTCAAAACGTTTGGTGGGCGGTTTGGCAATATCATGTAAAATTGCCGCCCAACGCAGCCACAGGTCATCTGTAGTCTGACAAATATTGTCCAATACTTCCAGCGTGTGATAAAAATTATCCTTATGCCCTTTCCCGTTGATGATTTCCACGCCCTGCAAAGCCACCATCTGCGGGAAGATGATATGCAGCAAACCTGTATCAAACAACAGCTTAAAACCGATAGATGGCTTTGGCGATAAGATGATTTTGTTCAACTCATCCGTTATCCGCTCCTGCGATACGATTTTGATGCGTTCGGTATTGGTCTTGATGGCTTCAATAGCTATCGGGTCTATCGTAAAATCCAGCTGCGTGGCAAATCGTATGGCCCGCATAATGCGCAAAGGGTCATCGCTAAAAGTCTCTACAGGTTCTAACGGCGTCCGGATGAGCTTGCTTTCCATATCGGCAATACCGCCAAATGGGTCTATCAACTCGCCAAACTGTTTTGGGTGCAAGGCTATCGCCAACGCGTTGATGGTAAAATCCCGGCGTCTCTGGTCATCCTCCAACGTACCATTCTCCACGATTGGCTTGCGCGAATCTGATCGGTATGATTCTTTCCTCGCTCCAACAAACTCTATTTCAAAATCGCGGTAGTTCAGCATGGCCGTACCAAAGCTTTTGAATACAGAAACCTTTACTTTCAGCTTTGCCGCCACCTTTTCCGCGAAAGCAATACCATTGCCTATCACCACTACGTCGATGTCCTTCGACGGCCGGTTCAAATACAGGTCGCGCACAAAGCCGCCTATCACATAAGCATCCACACCCAGCTCACCGGCAATAGCCGAAACCACGTTAAATATAGGATGCTGTAAATGCTGTTTCATTGACGGTACGGTCGGCGTTTAAAGCGCCAAAGGTAATTAATTCAAATTTGGGGCTAAAATATTACCTGCGTATAAATTCGAACCTGCCATCGGGTTCCAACCGCATAATGGTCGACGGTTTCTTCTCTGTCATATCATGTTGATCTACATCAACCACATAATCAACACCTTCTATTATCTCATCGGCAACACCGCTAAAGTTTTTCGGCGATGGTTGTCCGCTAATATTTGCCGAAGTTGATACAATAGGTTTCCGGAAACGCTGTATCAACTGTTTGCAAAACTCATGGCTGGTTACCCGCAGTCCCACACTCCCGTCTTCCGCTATCAGGTTGGGGGCCAAATTTTTAGCGCCCGGCATCACCAACGTCAACGGACTTTCGGCATACTCAATCAGGTCGTAAGCTATATCGGGCACTTCTGTTATATAGCTGGGCAATTTATTGTCGGTATCCACCAAAACAATCAAACTTTTGGCCTCATCGCGCTGTTTTAGCGCATATACTTTCTTTACGGCTTCGGCATTGGTAGCATCGCAGCCTATACCCCAAATGGTATCGGTGGGATATAAGATGATACCGCCGTCCTGTAATACTTTTAATGCCTTGGCAACTTCGTCTTTAAGCATTCGTCAATATATTTTTGTACACGCCCATCATCTGGGCCGCTAACTTTTTCTCTTCAAATTTTCCGGCATACTGCATCCCTTTTTCAACCATCTGCTGACTTAGGGCGGTATCGTTCAAAACCAACGCTATTTTATCGGCAAACCCTTTTTCATCGTCCGGGTCAACATATAAACTATCAGGTCCTCCCGCTTCTTCCAGGCATGAGCCTGTAGCAGCTACCACCGGCGTGCCCGATACCAATGCCTCTAAAACCGGAATGCCAAAACCCTCGTAGCGCGACGGGTAAACAAATACCGATGCCAACTGATATATGGCGGGCAGTTCGTCAAAACGCACGTTACTCAAAAAAATAACCCGCTTCTCAAACTGATTAGCAATAATATACCGCCTGATTTGCTTGATATATGGGCTTTGTTTACCTATCACCACCAGTTTTACATCGGGCAATTGCTTTAATGCTTTAACCAGTACCAATAAATTTTTGCGGGGCTCAATGGTGCCCACGTTCAGTATATAATTGTCGGGCAGGTGGTATTTATCTTTTACCTCAGTTTTCCTTTTCAGCGATTGTCTCGCTTTGAAACTATCGTCGCAGCCCTGGTATATCACTTGTATTTTACCGGCATCAACACCCAAAAGCTCAACAAGGTCGGCTTTTGTTTTCCCGCTTACCGCGACAATGGCATCGGCATGCTTACAGGCATAGCCTACTTTGGCACCATATATCTTACGACTAACAAAACCAAAATACTGCGGAAAGCGCACAAATATCAAATCGTGCACGGTTACAACCGATTTGATGCCCGTGGTGTGGATGCCCATCGGCAGCTCATGGCTCAATCCATGATACACTTCAACCCCGTCCCGTTTCAGGTCCACAATAACACCCTTACTGCGCCATAACGATGTAAAAAACTTACTCTTAGGGCTAATGGTCTTTACATTGTTCAACCCTTCAAGAAAATTCAGGCCGTTCCGCCTCTTCTTCGGCGTATACAACAGGTATTCGTTGTCCGGATAGTCCAAAGCCATCATCCTGATTACCCCTCGGCTGTAATTACCCAGCCCGGTAGTGTTCAAAAATGCCCGTTTGGCTTCGTATCCTATTTTCATTTTTTTATTGTTGGAAAGTTGAAAAGTTTGAAGATTGTAATGTTGTTTGTCTATCTATCTAATAAATTAAGCTATAACGATATGCCCAACGTTCCAAATTAAAGCATTGCAACACTACAACCTTCCAACATTGTAACATTACAACTTTAAAACATTCCAACTTTCCAACAATTTATACGGCTACGTTATTCTCGCGCAAGGCGTCGTTCAACGAGGTTTTTTTATCTGTAGATGCTTTGCGTTTGCCGATGATCAATGCGCAAGGCACCTGATAATCGCCCGCCGGGAATTTTTTGGTATACGACCCCGGTATCACTACCGAACGTGCCGGCACAAAGCTTTTGTATTCAACAGGTTCATCGCCGGTAACATCAATAATTTTGGTCGATGCGGTCAGCACCACATTAGCGCCTAACACCACCTCCTCTTCCAAATGCACACCTTCAACTACAATAGCGCGCGAGCCTAAAAAGCAATTATCTTCAATAATTACGGGGGCACCTTGCACAGGTTCCAACACACCGCCAATACCAACGCCGCCGCTCAAATGCACATGCTTACCGATCTGCGCGCACGAGCCTACCGTGGCCCAGGTATCAACCATGGTACCTTCGTCAACATATGCGCCAATATTTACATACGATGGCATCATGATAACCCCACGGGCCAAAAATGCGCCGTAACGGGCTATACCATGTGGTACCACACGCACGCCAAGTTCCTTGTAATTGGTTTTCAGTTTCATTTTGTCATGAAACACAAAAGGGCCGGTTTCTATCACCTCCATACTCCTTGTCGGGAAGTACAGTATTACCGCTTTTTTTATCCAGTCGTTCACATGCCAGCGCGAGCCAATCTTTTCGGCGCAACGCAACTCGCCTTTGTCCAAATGGTCAATTACGGTTTCAATGGCGTTGATGTATTCTTTATAAGTAATCAGGTTCCTGTCTTCCCAGGCCTCTTCAATCAGTTTTTTCAGGTTTTGCATTGCAGAAATTTGTAGAAATAAATAAACAATCAGGGCTATAAACCCCAATAATTGAGCACGAAGATATAAAAAATGAAGTTAAGGTTTCAAAAATCGGCTTTACCAAAAGCCATCATATTACGCCTGGCCAACAGTCCCGCCAAAATTCATCGGGAAGCCAATATGCTCATCCTGTATCTTGATGCGGCCATTTACTGCCTCAAATTTTTCAACATTATCGCTCAAAGCGGTAAGCAAACGTTTGGCGTGCTCGGGCGTTAATATGATTCTCGATTTTACCCTTGCTTTCGGTACGCCCGGCATAATCCTGATAAAATCCAGCACAAACTCCGAGTTGGAATGTGTGATGATGGCCAGGTTTGAGTATATACCCTCGGCTATCTCTTCCGATAGTTCAATGTTCAGCTGGTTGTCGTGTTGTTCTTCCATCGTGGGATAAAAATAAAAAAGTCCTCTCTTAAAAGAGAGGACTTGATAAACTTTATTTAATTGCTGTTCAATTAAGCTTCAACTTCTTCGGTTTTCGAAGCCATTAAGCGGTCAAATTCCTCTTTCGAGCCTACGCGGATATTTTCGTATACACGTAAACCTGTTCCTGATGGAATTAAGTGGCCAACTATAACGTTTTCTTTCAAACCAAGCATTTTGTCAATCTTACCGGCAATAGCGGCTTCGTTCAGTACTTTGGTAGTTTCCTGGAACGATGCGGCCGACATAAACGACTTAGTACCTAACGACGCCCTGGTTATACCTTGCAGCATAGCGCTCGATGTTGCAGGGATAGCATCCCTTACTTCGGCCAATTTCAAATCCTTACGTTTCAGAACCGAGTTTTCGTCCCTCAGTTTCCTCAACGAAACAATTTGTCCTGCTTTCAGTGTGTTCGAATCTCCGGGATCAACGATAACTTTCTTGTCGAATATCTCGTCGTTCTCAACCATAAAGTCCCAACCGTTAACTGCTTCTTTCTCTAAGAAACGGGTATCGCCGGCATCTTCAATGGTAACTTTCTGCATCATTTGGTGAACAATCACCTCAAAGTGCTTATCGTTAATTTTCACACCTTGCAAACGGTAAACTTCTTGTATACCGTTAACCAGGTATTCTTGTACCGCTGCAGGGCCTTTAATTGCAAGGATGTCAGCTGGTGATATCGAACCATCAGATAAAGGCATACCTGCCTTCACAAAGTCGTTATCCTGTACCAGGATGTGTTTCGACAATGGAACCAAATATTTCTTAACCTGCCCGTCTTTCGATTCGATGGTGATTTCGCGATTACCACGTTTAACACCACCTAAGGTTACCACACCGTCAATTTCGGTTACTACCGCAGGGTTCGATGGGTTACGTGCTTCAAACAACTCGGTTACACGCGGCAAACCACCTGTAATATCGCGGGTTTTACCTGTCGAACGTGGTATTTTAGCGATAACCTGGCCTGTTTGGATCTTCTCACCTTCGTCAACCGCGATGTGCGCGCCTACCGGGATGTTATATCCTTTAACCACATTGCCTTTTTCCACAATCTGGATAACAGGGTTTTTAGTTTTATCACGTGTATCGATAATTACTTTCTCGCGGTGACCGGTTTGTTCGTCCGATTCTTCGCGGAAAGTAATACCTTCCTGTATCGCTTCAAACTGTGCTTTACCTGCAAATTCCGAAATGATAACCGCATTGTACGGATCCCATGAACAGATGCGGTCGCCTTTAGTGATCTTGCTGCCGTCTTTTACATATAAATAAGCACCGTAAGGGATGTTGTTACTTACAATAACCTTGTTTGTACCGGCTTCAACAATCCGGAACTCGCCCGAACGACCTAATACCACTTCAACAGGCCCTTCTTCGGTTGTGAAAGGTACGGTACGTACGTTTTCAAACTCGATAACACCTTCAAACTTAGCGTTGATCTGTGATTCAGCTGCAATGTTCGACGCGGTACCACCCACGTGGAAGGTACGCAATGTTAACTGTGTACCCGGCTCACCAATCGATTGCGCGGCAATTACACCGACAGCCTCGCCCATTTGCACACGTTTACCGCTTGCAAGGTTACGGCCATAGCATAAAGCACACACACCGCGTTTGCTTTCGCAGGTCAATACCGAACGTATCTCGATACCCTCTAACGGAGAGTTCTGGATCTTACGTGCTATTTCTTCTTCAATATCTTCACCTGCCGAAACCAACAATTCGTTCGTGATCGGGTCATAAACATCGTGTAACGATGTACGGCCCAAAATACGATCATATAATGGTTCAACAATGTCTTCGTTGTCTTTTAACGCTGTTGTATAGATACCACGCAGTGTACCGCAATCCACATCACCTACAATCATGTCTTGTGCAACATCATGTAAACGACGGGTCAGGTAACCCGCATCGGCTGTTTTCAACGCTGTATCCGCCAAACCTTTACGTGCACCGTGGGTGGATATAAAGTACTCCAATACCGACAAACCTTCTTTAAAGTTCGAAAGGATCGGGTTCTCGATGATCTCACCACCTGAGCCTGATTTTTGCGGTTTCGCCATCAATCCACGCATACCTGCCAGCTGCCTGATCTGTTCTTTCGAACCACGGGCACCCGAGTCAAGCATCATGTAAACCGAGTTGAAGCCCTGGTTATCTGTCGACAGTATTTCCATCACGTTTGCAGTCAAACGGTTGTTGATACGTGTCCAAACGTCAATAATTTGGTTGTAACGCTCGTTGTTGGTAATGAAACCCATGTTGTAGTTGGCCATTACGTCTTCCACTTCTTTCGAAGCTTGCTCAATCAGGGTAACTTTTTCAGCAGGGATATTCAAATCCTTCAGGTTAAACGACAAACCACCACGGAATGCCATTTGGAAACCTAATTCCTTAATGTCATCCAAAAACTGTGCGGCACGCGCCATACCGGTAACCTTAACAACGGTACCAATGATATCACGCAGTGATTTCTTGGTCAGCAATTCGTTAATGTAACCAACTTCGGCAGGTACATGCAAGTTAAACAATACGCGTCCAACAGTAGTATCAGTCAACTGGTTAACTATACTTCCGTCTTTTTGCTTAACGTTTACTTTTACTTTGATAAAGGCGTGCAGGTCAACTTTCTTCTCATTGTAGGCAATAATTACTTCCTCAGGTGAGTAGAAATTTAAGCCTGAACCAACAACAGTGTGGCCCGGCTCGCTCTTACGTCCTTTGGTAATGTAATATAAGCCCAAAACCATATCTTGCGATGGTACTGTAATTGGCGTACCGTTGGCAGGGTTCAAAATATTGTGCGACGCAAGCATCAAAATTTGCGCCTCTAAAATGGCAGCATTGCCCAGCGGTACGTGAACAGCCATCTGGTCACCGTCAAAATCCGCGTTAAATGCTGTACAGGTTAAAGGGTGCAACTGGATAGCTTTACCTTCAATCAGTTTTGGTTGAAAGGCCTGGATACCTAACCTGTGCAATGTAGGCGCACGGTTTAATAATACAGGGTGTCCCTTCAATACGTTTTCCAAAATATCCCAAACTAAGGGGTCTTTACGGTCAACTATTTTTTTAGCCGATTTTACTGTTTTTACCACACCGCGCTCTATCATCTTGCGGATGATAAACGGTTTGAACAGCTCAGCAGCCATATCTTTTGGTAAACCGCATTCGTGCAGTTTAAGGCTTGGGCCTACAACAATTACCGAACGTGCCGAGTAATCCACACGTTTACCCAATAAGTTTTGACGGAAACGGCCTTGTTTACCTTTCAGGATGTCTGAAAGCGATTTCAATGCACGGTTACCTTCAGTTTTAACGGCGTTAACTTTACGTGAGTTGTCAAATAACGAATCCACAGCTTCCTGCAGCATACGTTTTTCGTTACGCAAGATTACTTCCGGTGCTTTTATCTCGATCAAACGTTTTAAACGGTTGTTACGGATAATTACACGACGGTATAAGTCGTTCAAATCCGAAGTAGCGAAACGGCCGCCCTCCAATGGCACCAACGGGCGCAATTCAGGAGGTATAACCGGAACAATCTTCACGATCATCCACTCAGGGTTGTTCTCAATACGTGTTTTCGCGTCGCGGAAAGCCTCAACAACCTGCAAACGTTTTAAAGCTTCGTTTTTACGTTGTTGCGATGTTTCGTTAGCTGCCTGGTGGCGCAAGTCGTACGACTGCTGATCCAAATCCAGGCGTTTTAGCAACTCTTCCAAAGCTTCGGCACCCATTTTGGCAACAAACTTCTGAGGGTCCTTGTCATCCAGGTACTGGTTTTCCTTTGGTAAAGTATCCAATATATCCAGGTATTCTTCTTCTGTCAGGAAATCCATTTTATTGATCCCGTCAGCTTCTTTAATACCGGCTTGTATTACTACATAACGTTCGTAGTAGATGATCAGATCCAGTTTTTTAGTAGGCAAGCCCAATAAATAACCGATCTTGTTTGGCAACGAACGGAAATACCAGATGTGCGCAACAGGCACCACCAAATTGATGTGGCCCATACGCTCGCGACGAACTTTCTTTTCGGTTACTTCAACACCGCAACGGTCGCATACGATACCCTTGTAACGGATACGTTTGTATTTACCGCAATGGCACTCGTAATCTTTAACCGGACCGAAAATACGCTCGCAGAACAAACCATCACGCTCAGGTTTGTAGGTCCTGTAGTTAATGGTCTCTGGTTTTAAAACTTCGCCACTTGAACGCTCCAGTATCGACTCCGGAGAAGCCAGACTGATCGTGATCGTGGTGAAATTACTTTTGATTTTATTATCCTTTTTGTATGACATAGCTCTTTTTGTGTTTTGAGTTATGAGTTGCGGGTTGCGAGTGATCGGTATTTAACCGGTAACTCACAACCCATAACCCGCAACTTATTCCAATGTGATATCCAAACCTAAACCTCTTAACTCATGAACCAATACGTTGAATGATTCAGGAACCGATGGTGTTGGCAGGTTCTCGCCTTTTACAATAGCCTCATAAGTTTTGGCACGGCCCACAACATCATCCGACTTAACAGTCAAAATCTCTTGCAGTATGTTTGCTGCACCGAATGCTTCCAGTGCCCAAACCTCCATCTCACCAAAACGCTGACCACCAAACTGGGCTTTACCGCCCAATGGTTGTTGTGTAATTAACGAGTATGGCCCGATTGAACGTGCGTGCATCTTATCATCAACCATGTGGCCTAATTTCAGCATGTAGATAATACCTACAGTAGTTTGCTGATCAAAGCGATCACCGGTTAAACCGTTGTAAAGGTATGTTCTGCCCGATTCAGGTATGCCGGCCTTTTTCACCCACTCTTCTACTTCTTCATGGCTTGCACCATCAAAAATCGGAGTAGCAAATTTAACACCAAGCTCTTTACCTGCCCAGCCCAATACAGTTTCGTATATCTGGCCAAGGTTCATACGCGAAGGTACGCCCAGCGGGTTCAACACAATATCAACAGGTGTTCCGTCTTCAAGGAAAGGCATGTCTTCATCACGTACAATACGTGCAACAATACCTTTATTACCGTGGCGGCCGGCCATCTTATCACCTACTTTAAGCTTACGCTTTTTAGCGATGTAAACTTTGGCCATTTGTACGATACCTGACGGTAACTCATCACCTACGCTGATCGCGAATTTATCACGACGGTAAGCACCCAGCTCTTCGTTCACCTTGATGCCATAGTTGTGGATCAGCAACTTGATCTGATCGTTCTTGTCATCATCAGTGGTCCATTTAGTTGGGTTGATGTTACTAAATTCAAGTTCCAAAAGGATTTTTTGGGTGAATTTAACACCTTTAGCTACCAACAGCTCTTTGTAAACGTTGTACACACCTTGCGATGTTTTGCCGTTAACGATCTCGAATAACTTATCAACTAACAAGTTTTTCAGGTCTTTAATAGCTTTATCATGTTTGGTATCCAACTTCTCGATCGCTGCTTTTTCTTCAGCTTTCGAAGTTTTCTTGGCACGGCTGAACAATTTTGTATCGATAACCACACCATTGATTGATGGCGGGGTTTTTAACGATGCATCCTTAACGTCGCCTGCTTTATCACCAAATATGGCACGTAGCAGTTTTTCTTCCGGCGATGGGTCCGACTCACCTTTAGGGGTAATCTTACCGATCAAAATATCGCCTTCTTTAACTTCGGCACCTACACGGATAATACCGTTCTCGTCAAGGTCCTTAGTGGCCTCTTCCGATACGTTAGGTATATCCGGTGTCAATTCTTCTTCACCACGCTTGGTATCACGTACTTCCAATTCAAATTCTTCAACGTGGATAGAAGTAAAGATATCCTGCGATACCACACGCTCAGAAATCACGATCGCATCCTCAAAGTTGAAACCTTGCCAAGGCATGAAAGCCACTTTAAGGTTACGTCCAAGTGCTAATTCGCCATCTTGAGTGGCATATCCTTCGCAAAGTACCTGTCCTTTTTCAACACGTTGGCCTTTCTTAACGATAGGCTTCAGGTTCATGGTGGTACTTTGGTTGGTTTTCTTAAACTTGATCAACCTGTACGATTTGGTATCGCCTTCAAACGAAACCAAACGGTCAAGTTCATCACGGTCGTATTTTATACGTATCTCGTTAGCGTCAACATATTCAACAACACCATCACCTTCGGCATTAATAAGCGTACGCGAATCTTTTGCCACACGGCCTTCTAAACCTGTACCTACTATCGGCGCTTCGGGGCGCAATAACGGTACGGCCTGGCGTTGCATGTTCGAACCCATCAGCGCACGGTTAGCATCATCATGTTCCAGGAAAGGAATCAGCGAAGCTGCTATCGACGTGATCTGGTTTGGCGCAATGTCCATATAATCCAAACGGTCGGGCTCAATGATCGGGAAGTCACCTTCAAAACGAGCTTTCACTTTTGGAGTTTTAAACACACCGTCATCACCATAAACCGCGTTGGCTTGTCCGATGGTTTTGCCATCTTCATCCTCTGCAGATAAGTAAATAACAGGCTCTGCCATTTGCACTACACCGTTAACTACCTTTTTATAAGGCGTTTCGATGAAGCCCAGGTTATTGATCTTGGCGTGGATACACAACGAAGAAATCAAACCGATGTTCGGTCCTTCAGGTGTTTCAATGGTACACAACCTACCGTAGTGGGTATAGTGAACGTCGCGCACCTCAAAACCGGCACGCTCGCGCGACAGACCACCGGGCCCTAAGGCCGACAGACGACGCTTGTGCGTAATCTCTGCCAGTGGGTTGGTTTGGTCCATAAACTGCGATAACTGGTTAGTTCCAAAGAACGAGTTGATCACAGATGATAGGGTACGTGCGTTAATTAAGTCAGTCGGTGTAAATACCTCGTTGTCGCGGATGTTCATACGCTCGCGGATGGTACGGGCCATACGGGCCAAACCAACACCAAACTGTGCAAACAATTGCTCACCTACGGTACGTACACGACGGTTTGACAAGTGGTCAATATCATCCACCTCAGCCTTCGAGTTGATCAGTTTGATCAGGTATTTAACAATGGCGATGATATCGTCCTTGGTTAAAACCTTCACCTCGTTAGGCGTGGTCAATTTCAATTTACGGTTGATGCGGTACCTGCCCACATCACCCAGGTCATAACGCTTGTCCGAAAAGAACAAACGGTCGATGATACCACGAGCAGTTTCCTCATCAGGTGGTTCAGCGTTACGTAACTGGCGATAGATATGTTCAACGGCCTCTTTTTCAGAGTTCGATGTATCTTTTTGTAATGTATTGTATATAATGGTATAATCACCGCTGGTGGCAGCATCTTCCTTGTTCAGGATGATGGTTTTTACACCTGCGTCAATGATCATATCGATATGGTCATCTTCTAAAACGGTTTCGCGCTCCAAAATGATCTCGTTCCTGTCGATTGAAACTACCTCACCGGTATCTTCATCCACAAAGTCTTCAACCCATTTTTTAAGCACCCTTGCAGCAAGCTTACGTCCAATAAATTTCTTCAGGCCCGATTTGCTTACCTTAACCTCGTCGGCCAATTCAAATAATTCCAAAATGTCCTTATCCGAATCATAACCAATGGCCCGCAGCAATGTGGTAACCGGGAATTTCTTCTTACGGTCAATATAGGCGTACATCACGTTGTTAACGTCTGTCGCGAATTCTATCCACGATCCTTTAAAAGGGATAACACGTGCCGAGTATAATTTTGTTCCGTTAGTGTGGCGGCTTTGTCCAAAAAACACACCTGGCGAACGGTGCAATTGCGATACAATCACGCGCTCGGCGCCATTGATAACAAAGGTACCTTTAGGTGTCATGTAAGGGATAGTTCCCAAATACACATCCTGAACAATGGTTTCAAAGTCCTCATGCTCTTCATCGTTGCACGATAAGCGCAGTTTGGCCTTTAATGGCACACTGTGGGTTAACCCGCGCTCAATACACTCTTGTATATCGTAACGTGGCGGGTCGATAAAATAGTCAAGAAACTCCAGTACGAAAATATTTCTTGAATCTGAGATCGGAAAGTTTTCGGCAAATACCTTGAACAACCCCTCTTTATAGCGGTTATCCGATGTGGTTTGCAATTGAAAAAATTCCTGGAACGACTGTAACTGCACGTCCAGAAAATCAGGATATTCCAATACTTTCCTGCTGGTCGCAAAGTTTACTCTTTGATTACTTTTGTTTGCCAAGGGATGATAATTTTAGTTTATTGATAAACTTAGATAGATTATGAGAACTTAGATGTGAGCGTTGGGATGATGGGTTCAATTTAAATGCCTTGGTAACCGTGGCAAAAACTCAAACATCAAATCTATGGTCTCAAATCTATTAGGCAATATAAACGACAATAGACCCCGACCAAAAAGGGTCGGAGTCTCATGTCAAATTAGCTGTATGGTTAAATTACTTAACCTCAACAACAGCTCCTGCTTCTTCTAATTGTTTTTTCAAGCTTTCAGCTTCTTCTTTAGTAACACCTGTTTTTACTTCTTTAGGTGCTGCATCTACTAAGTCTTTTGCTTCTTTCAAGCCTAAGCCGGTTAAATCTTTTACCAATTTAACAACCGCTAATTTAGCGCCACCAGCTTCTTTCAATATAACATCGAATGCTGTTTGAACTGCCTCTGCTGCTGGTGCATCGCCACCGCCTGCAGGTGCTGCTGCTACTGCAACTGCTGCTGCAGCTGGTTCAATACCGTACTCATCTTTCAAGATCTGAGCTAATTCGTTAACTTCTTTTACTGTCAAGTTTACCAACTGTTCAGCAAACGCTTTTAAATCTGCCATTATTATAATTTTTAATTAATGCTTTGTGATTTTTAAATTCAAACTTTAAGGTAGTTTGTTTAACCTCTTTCTTGTAATGTTTTAACTATGCCGGCCAATTTGTTACCACCCGATTGCAGGGCACCGATAACGTTTTTAGCAGGCGATTGCAATAAGCCAATAATTTCGCCAATCAACTGTTCTTTCGACTTCAGGTTGATCAGTGCATCTAACTGGTTATCGCCAACAAATACCGCTGTATCAATGTAAGCTGCTTTTAAAATTGGCTTATCACCTGTCTTACGTAATTGTTTGATCAGTTTTGCCGGGGCAGTGCCTGATTTTGAGAACATAATAGATGACGAACCTTTCAAAACATCGTACATTTCACTAAAATCGCCGTCAATAGCCAACATGGCTTTCTTGATCAGTGTATTTTTAGTTACCTGCATTTTGATGTCGCTTTCAAAGCATTTACGGCGGATATCGTTGATCTTCGCAACCGTTAAGTTTGAAGTATCGGTAATATAAAAATTACCATACTCTTTCATTTGCTCAGTAAGGGCAATTACTACGTCGTGTTTTTCTTCTTTATTCATGACTTTAGATCCCCGCTACTGTTTTAGTTTCAATTTCGATTCCCGGAGACATAGTTGAAGAAACGTGAATGCTCTTAAAATATGTTCCTTTTGCTGCTGATGGTTTTAATTTCGATATGATCTGGAGGATCTCCAAAGCATTCTCATAAATTTTCTCAGCAGGGAAAGATACTTTTCCTATTGATGCATGGATGATACCGGTCTTGTCAACCTTGAAATCGATCTTACCTGCTTTTACCTCGGTTACAGCTTTACCAACTTCGGTAGTTACTGTACCCGATTTAGGGTTAGGCATCAGGTTACGTGGTCCGAGTATCCTACCCAAACGACCTACCTTAGCCATCACACTTGGCATAGTGATGATAATATCAACATCAGTCCATCCGCCTTCAATCTTGGCAATATAATCATCCAAACCTACAAAATCTGCACCTGCGTCTTTTGCTTCTTGCTCCTTATCGGGAGTACAAAGCACCAATACACGTACAGTTTTACCGGTTCCATGAGGTAAGGTGGCAATACCACGCACCATTTGATTGGCTTTGCGCGGGTCTACACCTAAACGAACATCTATATCAACAGACGAGTCAAACTTGGTATTAGTAATATCTTTTACCAAACTTGCTGCATCCTGTAAAGAATACGCTTTATTAACCTCAATTTTGGATAGTGCCGCTTTCTGATTTTTTGTTAATCTTGCCACTGTCTTTTAACTGATTTTAATTAATTAATTATTCCAGGGCGCTGTACCGGAAACGGTAATTCCCATACTGCGTGCTGTGCCGGCAACCATTTTCATGGCCGATTCTACTGTAAACGCGTTCAAATCGGTCATTTTATCTTTCGCTATGGTTTCAACCTGACCCCAGTTTACACTGGCAACCTTTTTACGGTTTGGCTCGGCCGAACCACTCTTTAAACCTGATACTTCCATTAACTGGATAGCAACCGGTGGAGTTTTGATGATAAAATCGAACGACTTGTCGACATAAACGGTAATTACTACCGGCAACACTTTACCTGGCTTGTCTTGGGTACGGGCATTAAACTGCTTGCAAAACTCCATAATGTTAACACCTTTAGCACCCAATGCTGGGCCTATTGGTGGTGATGGGTTTGCCGCGCCGCCCTTTACCTGTAGTTTTACTAACGCACCGACTTCTTTTGCCATTTTAATTTACTTTATTTAATACTCAATGTTAGTAAGTGGAAGCTATGTAACATTTAAGATTTTTTGATATCGGATTTCGGATGTTCAATTTCGAATTTATCCTATCCCTCTATCTATATTTTTAATTTTTTAATTCCGACGTCGAAAATCCGACATCCGGAATAAGATTACTCTTTCTCTACCTGCATGTAATTCAATTCCAAAGGTGTACGCCTTCCGAATATTTTTACCATTACTTTCAGTTTCTTTTTCTCTTCGTTCACCTCTTCTATCACGCCGCTAAAGCCATTGAATGGTCCGTCCATTACTTTAACGTTTTCGCCAACGTAATACGGTACGTTCATTACTTCGCCCTGCGCGCTCATCTCGTCAACCTTACCTAAAATACGGTTAACTTCGGCCTGGCGCAATGGGATGGCGTTACCTTGTTTATCGCCCAAAAAGCCGATCACACTATTGATATTTTTGATAATGTGCTCCAACTCCCCGTCTAAAGCGGCTTCCATCAATACATAGCCCGGAAAAAAATTGCGCTCCTTGGCTATCTTTTTACCGTCGCGCATCTGATAATATTTTTCCATCGGTATCAAAACCTGTGGAACCAAATGCGATATGCCCAAACGGTTTATTTCGGCATCTATATATTGTTTAACTTTTTTTTCTTTACCACTAATGGCCCTAACAACGTACCATTTCAATTGATCGCTCATCCTATTAAAATATTACGCTAAGGTTTTATAAAAATAATGCAACAAATTACCAAACGCCTGGTCCATGGCCAATATGATGAACGCTATAATAATAGCCGCTATCAATACCAACATCGCGCTGCTTTGCAGTTCGCTCCAAGTGGGCCAGGTTACTTTCTGGGTCAGTTCTTCGTACGATTCTTTTATATATTCTGTTACTTTAGCCATTTCATTATATTCTGCACGGGAACAAGGATTCGAACCCTGATCAAAGGTTTTGGAGACCTCTATTCTACCATTGAACTATTCCCGTATACCCTAAACCCAAAAATCGGGTTTAATTGTTTTTTATATATTAGTACAAAAGTACCGGGACGTAAATCCCGGTACTTTTTGTAATAAAATTAACCGTTCAGTACCTTTTTTTCGAGGTATCCGAATTATTTCAATATTTCAGTTACCTGACCGGCACCTACTGTACGACCACCCTCACGGATAGCGAAACGTAAGCCTTTTTCCATTGCGATAGCGTTGATCAGCTTTACAGTGATGGTAACGTTATCACCAGGCATAACCATTTCTACACCTTCGGCCAACGAAATTTCGCCGGTTACGTCAGTTGTACGGAAATAGAATTGCGGACGGTATTTGTTGAAGAATGGTGTGTGACGACCACCTTCTGCTTTTGATAATACGTAAACTTCTGCTTTGAAATCGGTGTGCGGGGTTACCGAACCTGGTTTGCAAATAACCATACCACGACGGATAGCTTCTTTTTCAATACCACGTAACAATAAACCTACGTTATCACCAGCTTCGCCACGGTCAAGGATTTTGCGGAACATCTCAACACCTGTTACGGTCGATTTCAAGTTCTCAGCACCCATACCTAATATATCAACCTGATCGCCAGAGTTAATTACACCACGCTCGATACGACCGGTTGCAACGGTACCACGACCAGTGATCGAGAATACGTCTTCAACAGGCATCAAGAAAGGCAATTCAGTTAAACGTGGAGGGATTGGGATGTAGTTATCTACAGCATCCATCAACTCCATAATTTTACCAACCCATTTTGCATCACCGTTCAAACCACCTAAGGCCGAACCTTGGATAACAGGGATATCATCACCTGGATATTCGTAGAACGATAACAGTTCGCGGATTTCCATCTCAACAAGCTCTAACAATTCCGGATCATCAACCATATCCACTTTATTCATAAACACAACCAATGCAGGTACACCTACCTGGCGTGCCAACAGGATGTGCTCGCGTGTTTGCGGCATCGGACCGTCAGTTGCAGCAACTACGATGATAGCACCGTCCATTTGGGCAGCACCTGTAACCATGTTTTTCACATAGTCAGCGTGACCCGGGCAGTCAACGTGTGCGTAGTGACGGGTTGCAGTCGAGTACTCAACGTGCGCAGTGTTAATAGTAATACCACGCTCTTTTTCTTCAGGAGCCGAGTCAATTGAATCAAATGAACGGGCTTCTGATAAACCTGCATCAGCTAATACTTTTGTGATAGCTGCTGTAAGGGTTGTTTTGCCGTGGTCAACGTGACCGATAGTACCGATGTTTAAGTGCGGCTTGCTGCGGTCAAACTTTTCTTTTGCCATGATTTATAAAATGTTTGTAGGTTAATTTATTTTCTAATTATTATAATACACAATTTTGAGCCAACAATGGGATTTGAACCCATGACCTCTTCCTTACCAAGGAAGTGCTCTACCCCTGAGCTACGTCGGCTTTTAAAGTTCAGCAGTTCATTTGTTGATTGGTTCATTTGTTCAAACCAATGAACTCATGAACAGTTAAACCAATGAACCAAGTCTCGAGCGGAAGACGAGGTTCGAACTCGCGACCTATAGCTTGGAAGGCTATCGCTCTACCAACTGAGCTACTTCCGCTTTTGTTTAAAGTTTGAGTGATTGATTTAATGAATGATTGATTAATCAATAACTCGCTCATTCAATCACTCAAAAATTATCCCGTGGGGGGAGAAGGATTCGAACCTTCGTAGCCGAAGCAACGGATTTACAGTCCGTCCCATTTGACCGCTCTGGTATCCCCCCGTCTCAATTTCGGATTTCCGATTCACAATTTCGAATTTAAACCCTTAAGAGAAAAAATCCGAAATCGAATATTCGAAATCAAGAGAGCCTCCTATCGGGATCGAACCAATGACCTACTGATTACAAGTCAGTCGCTCTACCAGCTGAGCTAAGGAGGCAAAACTATTTTTAAGAACAATCCATTTGAATTACGAGGTGCGTGTTGACTACCTCTCCAAAAGGGATTGCAAATCTACACATTTTAAACCCTGAACAAAATTTTTTTATAAAAAAAATCGACAGGTTATTTACCTGCCGATTTTCATCAAAAAACGGTGTTTTTGCGCCTATACTTCGTCGGCCAGGATGGATAAAACAGCTTTGTTAACAGCTTCAACCCCCTTAACTTTCTTTTGTTTATGCTTATCTATCTGCTTTATCAGCGATTCGATGGCTAAATCTGTCCCTTCTTCGAACGTTTTGCACTGGTGCTTGGCAAATAACTGGTTGCCCGGCAACGTTACCTTTATCTCGGTAACCTTATTGGCTTCATCTTCAACATTCTCAAGTTTTAAATAAACTTCGCCGCTAATAATCTGGTCGAAAAAAAGATCAAGCTTGTCTGCTTTTTTTTGGATAAAATCCAATAGTTTTTTGTCGGCATTGAAGTGGATGGATTGGACTCTGATTTTCATGATGTACTCCTTTTTTAAGCCTTTGGATGGGCTTGTTTGTAAATAGACTTTAATCGCTCAACTGAATTGTGGGTATAAATTTGGGTCGCGCTCAGGTTGGCGTGGCCCAAAAGTTCTTTAATGGAGTTTAAATCGGCTCCGTTGTTTAATAAGCTGGTGGCAAATGAGTGCCTTAATACGTGCGGGCTCTTTTTATCCTGGGTGGATATGTACGAGAGGTATTTATGCACAATAAGGTATATCATCTTTGGGTAGGCTTTGGCACCTTTACTTGTAACGAACAATGTTAAAGAATTGTTAGAAAAATCTTCACTTTTTTTTAAGTTTAGATAGATTATCAATAAACCCTTCAGTTCGTTATTGATGGGGATGATGCGCTCCTTGTTGCGCTTGCCCAATACCTTAATGGTATTGTCGTACAGGTTTACATCGCTATCTTTAAGCCCTACCAGCTCGGCAAGGCGTATACCCGTACCAAACAGCATTTCGATGATGAGCTTATCGCGTACACCGGTAAAGCTGTCTTCAAAGTTATCGCTGTTGGATAATAGCGACATAATCTTGTCTTCTTCTACCACCACCGGCAAACGCTTGGGTATTTTGGGCGCCTGTATTTTTGATGCCGGGTTTTGCGTAATTAAGCCCTCGCGCACCAAAAACTTGAAGAAAGTACGCAGCGCAGCAATTTTACGATTGACGGATTTTGCGGTTTGCTGATGGTTCATCAGCTCCACTATCCAGTCGCGTATGTCGTTATAAGTGATAGACGATATATTGGCGATGAGGAGCGCTACTTTGGTATCTATCTCATCTGCCGGGAGTTTTGCATATTGGCCCGATGTGGCCGTATGCAAAAAGAATTGTTTCAGGTCGTTTTGGTAAGCGGTAACCGTATGCGGCGAGAACCGCTTTTCGTATTGAAGATATTTTACAAACCGCTCTAAAACCATAAAAACTACTTATACATTCAATAGCATGAATGTACAAATAGTTTTAATATGAAGTAGAAAAAAAATTAAACTTCTGTTAACAACAAAAGCAAATTAGTTTCCTTCAGAGTTCATGTTTTGAATGTAGATGGCGTGCTTAATTTCGGTGCGGCGTGCTACAGATTTTTTTTCGAAGGCCTGACGGCTGCGAAGTTCTCTTAACACTCCTGTTTTTTCAAATTTCTTTTTGAAGCGTTTTAGTGCTTTATCTAATGATTCGCCGTCTTTTACGTTGATAATGATCATAGTTCTAAAAAATACCTCCTTTCAAGGGCTGCAAATGTACAGACAATGTTTTGAAAATCAAAAAGGTAATTGGAAAAGAATTATATTATCGAATATTGAAGTAAAGGTAAACCCAATACTTCAATATTCGTCATTCAAAATTCAGCGTTCTATATTCAACACCTACTTGCTCAACACTTCCCTCGCAATAACGATCTTTTGTAAGTTAAAAGGTAATTAGAAAAAATATAATTTTAATTGGATCACAATTATTCTTCGGCTTGTTTTAACACGTCCAAATATAGTTGATCTGTTATCCGGAAGTTGGTGTTTTGAATTCTAGCCATGATGGGTTTAACACTTTCAATTTGGCCCGACCACTTTGCTCTCAAAACAACCCCTAATGTACCGGTATAGTTCAGATTTAACTGTCTTGCAAGTCGCCTTGCTTCCAAATCATCTAAAACCAATAGGGCGGGTGATAATTCAGTAGCTAACGCTATTGCACTCGCTTCTCCTGCATCTACTTCAATTTGGAGTACTTCTTGTAAATGAATATCGGCCACTTTTCTTATTTCGACCCAATTTGGTAATGGAAAACCATATTCTGCCGCTACTATATCTGTAGTGATTATATTGTCAAAAACAGATCTTAACAACTCCATTTCTCCTATCTTTTCAAGAAGGATAAAACAGGTTGTATCAGCAATTACTATATTAAAATTTGGAGGCGTCTTCAACAATATCTTCGATAGAATAGTTGATAAGAGATACATTATAATCGCCTAAAATTTCCGCAAAGGTGCGTTTAGATAATCCGGCCATTTCAGCAGCATGGCCCAAGGAAAGTTTACCGGATTCATACAACTTTGCTGCAATGAACCGCACGGTATCCTTTTCATACTCCGCAAGGTTATCTGGTACCTGTAATGTTATGGTAGTCATGTTGTAAATATAATAATTATAACATTAACGCAAAAATCGTTCTAAGTAATGCAAGTACCCTATTCTTTTATCACTTCTCTCGCGATCACGATCTTCTGTATCTCGCTCGTCCCCTCGCCTATCGTGCACAGTTTGGCATCGCGGTAAAATTTCTCCACCGGGAAATCTTTGGTGTAGCCATAGCCGCCAAATATCTGTACCGCTTCGTTGGCGCACCGCACCGCAACTTCGGATGCATAATATTTTGCCATGGCCGATTGCTTGGTAACCTGTTGGCCACGGTTCTTCAAATCGGCTGCCTGTAGTATCAATAGCTCGGCGGCTTCTATTTCGGTTGCCATATCGGCCAACTTAAAGGATATGCCCTGGAAACTGCTGATGGGCTGCCCAAATTGATGTCTTTCCTTCGAATATTTAACCGCCGCCTCAAAAGCCCCCTTAGCAATACCTAATGATAGGGCCGCGATGGAGATACGCCCGCCATCCAACACCTTCATGGCCTGTTTAAAGCCTTCGCCCTCTGCACCCAATAGGTTTTCTTTCGGCACACGGCAATTGTCAAATATCAGCTCCGTAGTTTCGGATGCGCGCATGCCCAGTTTGTTTTCCTTTTTACCGTGGGTAAAGCCCGGTGTACCTTTTTCTATCACCAATGCCGATATGCCATGCGAATCGCCCTTCTCCCCTGTACGCACCATCACCACAGCGATATTGCCCGATTTTCCGTGGGTTATCCAGTTCTTCGATCCGTTCACCACATAATAATCGCCATCCAAAAAAGCTGTTGTGGCCATGCCCATCGCGTCCGATCCGGTATTGGCTTCGGTGAGCCCCCAGGCACCAATCCACTCGGCAGTAGCCAATTTTGGCAGCCAGCGGTGCTTTTGCTCTTCATTCGCGAAAGCTAAAATATGCCCTGTACACAATGAGTTATGTGCTGCTACAGATAAACCAATCGAACCGCAAACCTTTGCTATCTCCACGATTACACTTACATACTCAAAGTATCCAAAGCCCGAACCGCCATACGCCTCGGGTACCAAAACACCCATCAAACCCAGCTCACCCAATTGCTTAAACAGTTCTATCGGGAAGGTCTGTGCTTCGTCCCAGTCCATTACATGGGGTCGTATATTTTTTTCGGCAAAATCTTTAACCATTTGAGCCACCATGCGCTGGTTTTCGCTCATCGAAAAGTCGTACCCGGTGGATACTTCGGCACTAAAATCCATCTCTTTTTTTAAGTTTATATGCAAACATAGTAAATAAAAAAGCACCTGCCCGGGTTCAAAAACTATCTAAATAACAGAATAAAACGGTTTTTGGTATAGATAGTGGGTTTAGTTGATTTAAAGAATGGACACCCTTAAAAACCTTCCTAAAAAAAATTTAAATAACCGGTCATTCAAACTTTTTTTAACTTTCTGCTGACATAGGGTTGTCAATCACGGGTTGTTAATTTACATTTTTAACGATAGCACAATGGATAGAAATGTAACATGTCAATAAAAAAACGATCTAAAACATCCCCTAATGTGGCTCGGCAGCTTGCTTTGTCAGCTTAACGTAATGATAACACAAGGAAACTATGAAATCAAAAAATGTTTCCATAGTTTTGTCTCGTTATGTCAGACGTACAAAAAGAGCGGATTTTAGAAGGGGCAGAAGAGCTGTTTTTTAAAGCAGGCATCCGCAGTATCACCATGGATGATATTGCGAAGCATTTGGGCATGTCCAAAAAGACGATCTATCTTCATTATAAGGACAAGGACGAATTGGTTACGGCCCTGGTGCACACCAAGCTTGAGCAGGACAAATGCGAAATGCAGAACGTTATAGAAAACTCGGCGAACGTTTTGGAGGAGTTGATCAATATGATGAAATGTTCGGAGGAATTTTTTTCGAGGATAAACCCTGTTGTGATATATGACCTGCAAAAATACCACCCGGGCGCATGGAAACAACTTCAGGAGTTTAAGGCACAGTTTGTTGTGGACAGCATGCGGACGATGATGGCTAAAGGTATTGAACAGGGGTACATAAGGCCGGATATCGATTTAGGTATTATTGCGCGTATGCGGATATGGCAAATTGAATTGGGCTTTAATACCGAGGTTTTCCCCCCTCAAACATTTAACCCCTGGAAAGTACAGATCCAGCTGATGGAACATTTTGCCTACGGCATTTGTACTGCAAAGGGGCGAAAGCTGTTGGATCATTATAAAAACATTATAGAACAAGAATAACAAACCAAACAACCACCATATACAATGAAAAAAAGTTTATACATACTCATCATCTGCCTGCTGTTTTACGCGAAAAACGGCATGGCACAACAAACGGCACCGGCGCAAAACAACTATAGCCTTGCCGATTGTATCAAATATGCTTATGAACATCAGGATTCAGTAAAAAATGCTGAACTGGATGTTAAAAGCGCCGATTATAAAATAAAGGAAACTATCGGCACGGGCCTGCCGCAAGTTAATGGTTCAATTAGTTTCCAGAAGTATTTTCAGGCGCCGGCAACAGTAGGGCCGTCTAGCTTTTTTACGGGCCAACCTTACGACCCTGAAGCAGCATTGGTCAAGTTCCCTTTTGGCGCCACAACGTACACCAATAACTATGGGGTACAGGCCAGTCAGCTTATTTTTAGCGGCACCTTTATTGTAGGCTTACAGGCGGTAAAAACTTTTAAGGAGTTATACAACAAAAGCCTTGTTCGTTCTAAAATTGAGACCAATGTAAACGTAACCAAGGCATACTATCAGGCACTGGTAAGCAACGAGCAAATAAAGTTGTTGGATGCCAATATCAATCAATTAAAACAACAACTGGATCAAACTACTTCCATGAACAAACAAGGTTTTGTGGAGAAGATAGATGTTGACCGCCTCACTGTTTCGTACAATAACCTGATTACCAATCGTGAGAATGTGGCACGCGCACTTCAATTATATGTGCAAATGCTCAAATTTCAAATGGGGATGCCCATTGAGCAACAAATTACGCTCACCGATAAGTTGGAAGATATTAAATTAGACCACCAATTGGCCGAGCTGAGTGTTGACACAACTTTTTATAAAAACCGCATTGAATACAGTTTGCTGGAAACCAACGTAAAGTTGAATATGCTTGACGTTAAAGACAAGAAAGCAGCCTATCTGCCAACCGTGGCCGCCAATGCGGGCTATACAGTAGCTTTTGAAGAAAACCATTGGAGATATTTGTACGACCACAGCTATCCTTTCAACTTTATCGGGCTGTCTGTCAATGTCCCTATTTTTAGCGGGGGCCAAAGGCTTAACCAATTAAAACAGAGCCAAATCAACGTTCAAAAAGCCCAAAACGATTTGTATAACGCCAAAAACGGCTTTATGCTGCAGGCCACTGCCGCGCAGGTTACGTTTTTCAACAGCATACAATCGCTCAACAACCAAAAACGCAGTCAGGATTTGGCACAGGAGGTTTTGCGGGTATCAAAAATAAAATACCAACAGGGCGTAGGTTCGAGCATCGAGGTAACGCAGGCACAAACCGACCTGGAAACTGCCGACAACCAATATATACAGGCATTGTACAACGCTTTGATCAGCAAGGTGGATCTGGACAAAGCCTACGGAAGGATCAACTAAAATATTTAACCAAACACGTAACAACACCATCACAACATGAAAAGAATATTTTTACTAAGCGCCCTGATAGTTTTGGCCGCTTGCAACAATAAACCCAAAGATCCAAAGGCCGAGCTTGCCGACCTTAAAAAACAACAGGCCGACCTCGCGTCGAAAATATCGGCGCTTGAATTAAAGACCGGTAAAACAGATTCGGTTAAGTTGACCGACGTAAGCACCATGCCGGTAAAAAAAGGCAGTTTTATCACCTATGTCGAACTGCAAGGCAAAATTGACGCGCAGGACAACGTGACAGCTTACCCGCAAGCACCCGGTATGATTACCAACTTGTATGTTAAAACCGGCGACCATGTTACCAAAGGTGAAGTATTGGCGCAATTAGATAACAGCGTGTTAAAACAAAATATCGCGCAAGCCGAATCGCAAGCCACGCTGGCTAACGAGGTATTTACCCGCCAAAAAAACCTGTGGGACCAAAAAATAGGTACCGAAATACAATTTTTGCAAGCCCAAACTAATTTGCAAAGCGCGCAAAAACAAGTTGCCGCATTACGCCAACAGGCCGATCTATACCGCATTACATCACCTATCAATGGTACAATTGACCAAATGGACCTGAAATTAGGACAGGCCGCATCGCCGGGTGCAACAGGCATCCGTATTGTAAATGCCGATAACCTGAAAGTGAAAGCCGATGTTCCTGAGTCGTACTCGAGCAAGGTAAACCAAGGGCAGGATGTTAAAATTGTGGTACCCGATGCCAATGATTCGCTAACCACTAAGTTGACCTTCGCCGCAAAAGTAATCGACCCGGCATCGCGCAGCTTCGCCATCGAAATAAAACTGCCTACCCGCAAAACATTGCGCCCCAATATGACCGTGATGATAAAAATTGCCGATTACAGCAAAACCAATAGCATTGTGGTGCCGCTAAATGCCATACAAAAATCGGAGCAAGGCGATTTTGTTTTCGTTAACGATGGCGGTACAGCCAAACGCAAAGCCGTTACCTTGGGCGCAACCTATAACAGCCAAACCGAAATATTATCGGGCTTAAATGAAGGCGACCAATTGATAACCCGCGGCGCAAGCGATGTGGAAGATGGCGATAAAGTAAAAGTTTCTCAATAAGTTTTAAACTAAAAACCGATCTGAAATGAAAGATCTTGAAAAAGAATTTGGGCCATCAAGCTGGGCCATCAAAAATAAAACCGCGGTATATGTGCTCATATTTTTGATCACGGTACTGGGTTTGATCAGTTATAACAATTTGCCCAAGGAAAACTTCCCCGATATCGCGCAATCGAAGGTATTTGTTACCACGCAATACCTTGGCCAATCGCCCCAAAACATCGAGTTGTTGGTTACCCGTCAAATCGAGAAGCAATTAAAATCGCTGAAAGGATTAAAAAAGGTCACTTCCAACTCGGTACAAAACGTATCCATTATTACCGCCGAGTTTAATGCCAATATTGCCATTAAAGATGCCAAGCAGGATGTTAAGGATGCTGTTGACAAGGCCAAGCAAGACCTGCCGCAAAACGACAATAACCTAAAAGATCCTATCATAAGTGATATCAACGTAGCCGATTTGCCTATCATGTACGTCAATATCTCGGGCGATTATGATCTGAAAAAGTTAAAGGAATACGCCGACAACCTGAAAGACGATATTGAAGGCTTTAAAGAAATCTCGAAAGTTGACGAAGTTGGCGCGCTTACGCCAAACATACAGGTGAATGTGGATTTGGACAAGATGTCTGCAGCGCAAGTTGGCTACGGCGATATTATCCAGGCCATTGGCAACGAAAACATCATCAGCACGGCAGGTAACGTGATTATGGATGGTGTACAACGCCCCATTGACATTAAAGAAGACTTTAAAAGTGCCGATGAAGTTGGCGCCATGATTATCCGTAATCCGGCAGGCAAAGCAGTTTACCTGAAAGACATTGCCGAAATTAAAGACGGCTTTAAAGATCAGGAGAGCTATGCGCGCTTAAAAACCAATGATAACCCCAACTTTAAAAATGTAATTACACTAAACATTAGCAAACGTGCCGGCGAAAACCTGATTCAGGCATCGGATAAGATTAATGCGCTGATTGCTCAAAAACAAAAAACGGTTTTCCCTAAAGGTTTAAGTATTACCGTTACTGGCGACCAGTCGGACAAAACCCGTTCAACCTTGAACGACCTTATCAATACCATCATCATCGGTTTTATTTTGGTAACCGTTATCCTGATGTTTTTTATGGGTACTACCAACGCTGTATTTGTGGCGCTATCGGTGCCCCTGTCGTGTTTTGTGGCCTTTTTGGTGATGCCGGCTATCGGTTTTACCCTGAACATGATCGTATTATTCTCATTCCTGCTGGCCCTGGGTATTGTGGTAGATGATGCCATTGTGGTAATTGAAAATACGCACCGTATTTTTGCCAACGGTAAAGTACCTATTAAACAAGCTGCAAAAATGGCCGCAGGCGAAGTGTTTTTACCGGTATTTTCGGGTACCATGACCACCCTTGCGCCATTCGTGCCCTTAGCGTTTTGGAACAGTTTGATCGGGCATTTTATGTTCTTCCTGCCTATAACGTTGATCATCACCTTATTGGCATCGTTACTGGTTGCATACATCATGAACCCGGTTTTCGCAGTCGATTTTATGAAACCGCATTATAAAGGCGAGCACGACAATCCTAAGTTCGATAAAAAGGTACTGCGCTCGTTGCTCATATTTGCGGTTATTGCCGTATTGGCGTATTTGATCAATAAGGGCCTGGGCAACTTTGTTGTATTCGCGGCTATATTATACCTGTTCAATCATTTTGTATTGCTGCGTACCATAGATGCATTTCAAAACAATATATGGCCCAAGTTCCAGTCGTGGTATGCCCGCTGGTTAGAACGTGCGGTACGCAGGCCGGGTACCATTTTGCTTGGCGCGGTAGTATTGTTCATCCTAACATTTGTATTTATGTCGGCGCGGGCCCCCAAAGTGGAGTTCTTCCCCAATGCCGACCCTAACTTTGCTTATGTGTACATTACGCTACCGATAGGCACCGACCAATCATATACCGATAAGATAACCCGCCAGTTGGAAAAACGTGTTGCCGATGTGGTAGAACCTGATAAGGATGTGGTATCTTCCATTATATCCAACGTAAGCGTTGGCGTTACCGACCCGCAAGACGAAGACCAGGGCACCTACTATAATAAAGGCAAAATTACCGTAGCCTTTGTTGAATTTGCCAAACGCCACGGTAAGGATACCAAAAAGATATTGGCTAACATTCGAAAGGAAGTACAAGGTCTGCCGGGCGTGCAAATAGCCGTAGCACAAGAGCATGGCGGCCCGCCAACGCAAAAAGATATCAGTATCGAAATTATTGGCGATAATTTGGATAGCCTGGTTAAAACCGGCGAAAGGTTGAAAAAACACATTGCCGCGCAAGGCATAGCCGGTATTGAAGACCTGCAACCCGACGTGCAAAGTGATAAACCTGAAATTGTGTTTGATGTTGACCGTGAGCGTGCCAACCGCGAAGGCATTAACACGGGCCAGATTACCCAGGCTTTAGGTGCTACGGTTTATGGTGCCAAAGCCGGTGATTTTAAAAACACCAAAGAGGACAATTACGAGATTACCGTTCGTGGTAAAGAGTCGCAACGCAACGATTTGGATGCCATACGGAACATGAAAATCACCTACCGCGATTTTGCTACCGGCGGTGCTATCCGTCAGGTACCCATATCTGCCTTTACAGATATCAGGTTTACCAACACCTACAGCAATATAAAGCGTAAACAACAAAGGCGTGTACTTACCCTAGGCTCGAGCGTGGTGCAGCCCTACAACGCCAACGAGGTAAACGCCAACATTTTAAGGGCCATCAATACCTTTAGCAAGCCCGATGATGTAACCATCAGGATGGGCGGTGGCCAGGAAGACCAAATGGAGGCCATGACCTTCTTATTGACAGCACTGGGCGTATCTTTTGGTTTGATATTGGTAATATTGATGACACAGTTCAATTCCATCGGTAAAACCTTTATCATCATCAGCGAGATATTCTTCAGTATCATCGGTGTGTTCCTGGGCGTGAGCATCTTTGGGATGACCATCTCGATTGTAATGACAGGGGTTGGTATCATTGCCTTAGCCGGTGTGGTAGTGCGTAACGGTATATTGCTCGTTGAATTTACCGATATGCTGATAGAACAGGGCGGAAGCCTACATGACGCCGTTGTTGAAGCTGCCCGTACCCGTATGACGCCGGTATTGTTGACAGCAACAGCTGCCATTTTCGGATTGGTGCCATTGGCTGTAGGTTTTAATATTGACTTTACGGGTTTGTTTACCAGTTTCCAGCCGCATATCTTCTTCGGTGGCGATAACGTAGCCTTCTGGGGTCCGTTATCGTGGACGATGATATTCGGGCTTGGTTTTGCCACCATTATTACGTTGATATTGGTGCCATGCATGTACATTATCCGTGTACATATGAAGAACTTTTTTTCAGGCAAAAAAATCAGCGATGACGAGAGCATCGTAAAGCTTGAAGAAACAGTCGCCTAAAATTAGTTTATTTGTTTGTTAGCCCCGCATGATTGTACCATGCGGGGCTTTTTTGTTGGGATAAATCCAATGTTTGAGGTCGCAAATTGCGACCTCAAACATTGGAAATTAATTATTAATTTCGATTGAAATATGAAGGAATTACAAAACCAGTCAATTATACCCGATGAATTAGTGATAAACAAAATTTATCATATTCGCGATCAAAAAGTAATGTTAGACAGCGACTTAGCAGAGCTTTATGGTGTTGAAACACGAAGGCTCAATGAACAAGTAGCAAGGAATTCAGATCGTTTTCCAGAAGATTTCATGTTCCGATTAACCGGTGACGAATTTGAAAGTTTGATGTCGCAAATTGCGACATCAAAGATAGGAAGAGGCGGTAGAAGAAAACCACCTTACGCATTCACCGAGCACGGAGTATTAATGCTGTCAAGTGTTTTAAATAGTCCTCTGGCCATACAGGTAAATATCCAGGTAATGCGCATATTTACTCGTTTTAGAAAACATGTTTTGGACCATAACGAATTTAGCGCGCAGCTAAAAGAGATGAACAAGCAACTGAATAACAATACGCAAAACATTGAACTGGTTTTTCAATACCTGGATGAGTTAGAGAGAAAAGAGGTACCCAAACCGCGCAAAAGAATAGGTTATAAATCGGACGACCTGTAAGCTCCAGGAGCCATTTCATCAACACTTTTTGTAAAGTCCTGCAAATTTTCTTATATTGTATGGAATGTTGACTAAAGAGAATATTAGCGAAATTAAAAATTCAAACACCCATAAATGCCCATGGGCCAAATCCGAAATTGAACATCCGTCCCGATAGCTATCGGGATCCGAAATTAAAAATTCAAACACCCATAATTACCCATATTCCATTTTACATCATCCATCTTCCATCTTATCACTATCTTTGCAAAAAATTTGACAATGACGCTTTCTCCACTATCTGCAGTATCACCGGTCGATGGCCGTTATCATAATACTACCAAACAACTATCGGCCTACTTTTCGGAAGCCGCGCTCATAAAATACCGTGTTTTTGTAGAGATAGAATACTTTATCGCCCTTTGCGAAATACCTTTACCGCAACTGCAGAGTTTTGATAAAACATTGTTCGATAGCCTGCGCCGGATATATTTTGACTTTACCGAAGCCGATGCCCAATCCATCAAAGACATTGAAAAAATAACCAACCACGATGTGAAGGCGGTTGAGTACTTCATCAAACAAAAATTCGACGCGCTAAAACTGGATGCTTATAAAGAGTTTATCCACTTCGGCCTCACCTCGCAGGATATCAATAATACCGCCATACCCTACTCGTTTAAATTGGCTGTCAATCAGGTTTACCTGCCGGCATTACAAGAGGTGATAGACTTGTTAAAAACTTATGCTGCCGATTGGGCCGAAATACCCATGTTGTCCCATACCCACGGCCAACCAGCTTCGCCAACCCGTTTAGGCAAAGAGCTGATGGTATACGTGGAACGCCTGGAAGCTCAACTGGAGTTGTTTTACACAATACCCTACTCGGCCAAGTTTGGTGGTGCTACGGGCAACTTTAACGCACATAACACTGGTTATAAAGCTATCGACTGGAAAGCTTTCGGTAACCTTTTTGTAAATGCCACGCTTGGACTTAAACGTTCGCAATACACCACACAGATTGAGCATTACGATAACTTTGCCGCACATTGCGATAACCTTAAACGTATCAACAACATCCTGATTGACCTTGACCGTGATATGTGGACCTACATATCCATGAACTACTTCAAACAGAAAATAAAGGCAGGCGAAATAGGTTCATCGGCCATGCCGCATAAAGTTAACCCTATTGATTTTGAGAACTCGGAAGGTAATCTGGGTATTGCCAATGCTTTGTTTGAGCATCTGGCGGCCAAACTGCCTATCAGCCGCCTCCAGCGCGACCTGACCGATTCGACCGTTCTGCGCAATATCGGCGTTCCGATGGCGCACACGCTCATTGCGCTCAAATCGACCATGAAGGGCCTTGGCAAATTATTACTGAACGAACCGGCCCTCAAAGCACACCTCGAAGCCAACTGGGCCGTGGTTGCCGAAGCGATACAAACCATCCTTCGCCGCGAAGGCTACCCCAACCCTTACGAGGCTTTAAAGGACCTTACCCGCACCAATGCCGAAATAAATGCCGAAACCATAGCCGCGTTTGTTGGCACATTGGATGTGGACGACACGATAAAGAACGAGATAAGGGCAATTAGCCCGGCTACTTACACGGGTATATAATTTACAGGTCATAATTGGTAAACCTGCACGCAAACACCAAAAAGCATAGTAATTTTGTAGCACAATTTTTGAAAGGAAGATAACATGAATATCAACGTATATACCGAATCGACGCCGAACCCGGCCACTATGAAGTTTATTGTAAATAAACTGCTCATTAACGGAAGTGTTGATTATGCCACTAAAGAAAGCGCCGAGAAATCGCCTTTCGCAAAAGAATTGTTCAAGTTCTCGTTTGTTAACGGCGTATTTTTTGCCAGCAACTTTGTAACCGTAACTAAAACGGAAGGCAGCGACTGGAACGACCTTGAACCCATTTTGAAAGAGTTTGTTAAAGGCGCGGTTGAAAGCGAGCTGGCAGTACAGTTAAAAGAACAGGAAGAAGTTGCCTTTGAAGGTACTGATGCCGAAATCAAGATACAACAAATACTGCAAGACTATGTTCGCCCGGCGGTTGAACAGGATGGTGGCGCCATAACCTATAAATCTTTTAACGAGGGTGTGGTAACCGTTGAACTGCGTGGCTCGTGCAGTGGCTGCCCATCATCCACCATCACGCTGAAATCGGGCATCGAAAATCTGTTGAAACGTATGGTGCCCGAAGTTACCGAAGTTGTTTCAGAAGCGATGTAATATATTGATAACGCTTTCGTTATCATAACGATAGTACAAAGTGTTAATTGTTTTTTACTATAGTTGAATTAAATACCGGTTTGCGCCAGCGGGCCGGTATTTTTTTTGAGTTACAGGTAGTAGCGTAAACTCCAATGCAAAACTTGTACATCGAACTGCCATATAATAATAACAACGACGAAGCTCAAAAGAAGCTCCCTTAAGTTTTGGCGACGTTTCATGTAAAACCAGATAAATAACGAAGCCGCAATGTAAATCGTCAGCTGAAAGTGGACCGATTGGGTGCTAAGCTTGTGGAGTGTTTCCAAAGATTAATTAACTTTAAGACAATGGAAACCAAGAAGAAACAAACAGCAGAAAACTATATCAAAGAGATTCGCAGTAAGACCAGAAGAATATTCACTTCAGAACAAAAGATAC
>NZ_CAITNG010000106.1 GCF_903893715.1 uncultured Mucilaginibacter sp. | reverse complement strand
AACCTGGATGCCTATGGGATTTTATTCAAAAAATATTACAAATTATTAGCTACACAGGCGTTTTATATATTGAAAGACGAAATGGAAGCGGAAGATATCGTCCAACTTTTGTTTATCGAGATATGGGATAGACAACTTTACCTCAATATTAACACATCAATTAAAGCATACCTCCAGTCAGCAGTGTACAATAGGTGTTTAAATGCCATTTCAAAACATAATACTGCGCAAAAGAAGCTAGATCAATATCAATTGTTTTTAAACTATAAAGGCTCAGAAGCTGAAGTTGATCATTATCACGCCGTAAAAGTAATTAACGAAATTTTAAGGGAAATGCCTGAGCAGCGGTCGAGGGCGTTTAATTTGGTTTATTTAGAAGATAAGAAATATAAGGAAGCAGCCGACGAAATGGGTATTACAATAAACTCTGTCAAAACACACTTAAAATTAGCTATGAAATCATTGCGGCTTAAATTTGTTACTAAGAATAATTCACCCGATTAAGCAATAAGGCTGTCATAACTATTTAATATGATAAACGATAAAGAGCATATTTTCATCCTACTCCTTGAGTATATAGAAGGCACTATCTCGGACGGCGACCGCGCCAACGTGCTGGATGCAATAAAGGAAAATAATGAAATAGCGTTGCTTTATGAAGAACTAAAAGCATTCCATTTTCAAAAAGGTGAAGCTTTTTCGAATCAAATAAATGAAGATAAAGCCTGGCAGAATACCCTATTCCAGATTAATGATAGAAACCACCGTGTAAAAACAAAAATGTCAACTTGGTGGCTTCCCATCGCCGCTGCGGCTTTTTTAGGAGTTGTTTTTGTAAGCTATAAGCTTTTCATAAATAGCCCTGAAAACAAGGTTGATACAATTTCAAAATATATTAAACCCGCTCCTCTTGTAGTTACATTAGCTTTGGCAAACGGAACAAAATTAGATCTTTCAAGAAAAGAGACTATTGTTATCGGCAATAAACAACTCAATTCGAATGGGCAGCAATTAAACTATAAAACAGTTGAAAACAATATTCAGGAATGGTCAACACTTACTGTTCCAAAAGTACTTGATTATAAATTAGTTTTGGCCGACGGCACCCAAGTTTGGCTAAACTCGTCGTCAAACATTAGATTTCCATTTACATTTCCAGGCAATACACGCGAGGTGTACTTACACGGTGAGGCCTTTTTCAAAGTATCAAAAAATGCTCAAAAGCCATTTATAGTTCACACAGAGCATACGGATATAACGGTACTAGGAACATCATTCAATGTAAATACCTACAATGCTGATAGGGCGGAAACATCCTTGATAGAAGGGTCAGTTAAAACCACCGCTAACGATAATGAAATTTTATTAAAGCCCGGTTTTCAAGCGGTTTACGAGGAAAAGGGCGGCTTTTCTGTTTTTAAGTTTGATCAGGATGATGTTACTTCATGGCTGCATGGCGTTTTTTATTTCCACGATACCAAATTGGAGCAAATAGCTCGCGTTTTGCCGAGGTGGTTTGCTGTTGATGTAGTTTTTGACGACCAAAGTGCTAAGGCCTTATCCTTTTCTGGTGCAATTGAAAAAAACAAGTCACTTGATACTTTTTTAGCCAATCTAAAAGCAACGGCAGGTGTAGACAGTTATTTTAAAGCCAATACACTACACTTAAAAGCAAACTGAACTTTTTGGTAATTTGACCTGCTGCTTTAGGCAATATTGAGTACTGACTTTGTGCCTTTTTTACGGTTAATGTACTATCATAAACCTTTTTCAAAAAAAAATGTTGGCGGTTCACCCTTTATTAAAAAAAATCAGTCTTTAGTTCAATTAATAACCAAAACCTAATTAATTAACTTATGAGGAGATTTTACCTAAGCCGGCTTTTGTCGGTATTAATGTTGCTCACGCTCTGTTCGATGGCGGTTTCAGCTCAATCGACTGTAAAGATCACAATTGTGAGCACAAATTCGACTATCGCTAAAGCGTTCAGCACGATTAAAGTACAAACCGGTTTAACCGTGTTTTACAACAACCAATTGATCAACGATCAGGAGCAAATAAAATTAAATTTCGTTCAGGCTAACCTTTCAGACGTAATGGATTTTATTTTGAAGAGCAAAGGACTTAGCTGGTCAATTAAAGAGAAGTTCATTATTCTCGAAAAAACCAAGTCTGCTACAAATAGTGTTGGCAGCTTGATGAATGATAAGGTTATTGTTAAAGGTATCGTTACAGATGATATGGGTCTACCTCTTATTGGTGTGAGCGTTGTTTTAAAAGGTAAATTGTTGGGAACTACCACTGATGTTAATGGAAAGTATACCATCAACATCTCAAATGCTTCAGAAACGCTGGTTTTTAGTTATATCGGATATGAGCAACAGGAAGTTGTCATTGGAAACAATACTTCATTAAATGTTAAGCTGAAAGAAAAGCCATCCGTTCTAAACCAGGTGGTTATTATTGGGTACGGCTCGGTTAAACGAGGGGACCTAACTGGCTCAGTAGCAAGTTTGAAAGCTGATGATATCGTAAAAAACGTTGATCTTTCGTTAAATGAGGCGATACAAGGCCGCATTTCGGGGGTTCAGGTAACGTCAACTGATGGTGCGCCTGGCGCCGCTGTTAGTCTGAGCGTTCGTGGTGGATCATCTATATCCGCAAGTAACGAGCCTTTGTATGTAATTGACGGTTTTGCCCAATTTGGCGGATCTAATTTAAATATCAATCCTGGCGATATCGCTTCTATTGAAGTTTTAAAAGATGCTTCTGCTACCGCTATTTATGGTTCGAGAGGCGCGAATGGGGTGGTAATTATTACTACCAAAGCAGGTCAGGAAGGAAAGTTTGCAATCAATTACGATAGTTATGTTAGTCAACAGCAAATAGTTAAAAAATTGAGTGTTCTAAACGCGCAGCAATATGCACAAACACAACATTTTTTATTGTCGAACCCGGTGGGATCTGGAAACGATCAGTTGTATGCAAACTGGCAAACCTATCAAGATTCAGCCTCGGTAGATTGGCAGGATTTAGTATACCGAAAAGCAGTAATGCAGAACCACAATCTATCTTTTTCGGGTGGTTCAAAAGATTTTAAACTATCAGGGTCAATAGCGTATACCAGTCAAGACGGTATAGCTATAGGCACGAGCTTCGACCGTGTTACCGGTCGCATCAATGCTATTACTAACATCTCTAAATATATTACTAACGGCACATCATTATATCTATCAAATGCTAACACGAATGGTCCATCATTAAATGGCGAAACCGGAATTGCTTATGCTATTTTGCAGGCTAGGCCAATTGTTCCAAATAGCAATTTAGACAATTTGTTAAACCAAAGTTTAATTGGCGACCAAGGTACAAACAATGTAAACAACCCTGTAATAGAGTTAACGGCACCTCGCTTAAACTATGGCGACTTTAACGCTAATTTTAATACTTACTTGCAATTTGCCCTCGTTAAAGGTTTGATCTTTAAAGTTAGTTTGAGCGCAAAGTATGAGCAAAACATAAATAGCCAGTTTTATCCCAGTAACACAGCGGAGGGAAGAAACCTTAATGGTCTTGCTAATATAATAACTAATAATATAACCGATTGGCTAAATGAGAATACATTAAATTATACCAATAAAATTAATAAGGATAATACATTCAGTTTATTGGCAGGATTTACTGCGCAAAATGATGTTACCAATAGTCTTACTGAAGGTGCGTCTAACTTCTCAATTCAAAGCTTGGGCTATAGTAACCTTGCCCTAGGAGCCGGCTACATAGCACCAACGTCTAATTATAT
The DNA here is from genome assembly GCF_903893715.1 of uncultured Mucilaginibacter sp. Taxonomy (GTDB): domain Bacteria; phylum Bacteroidota; class Bacteroidia; order Sphingobacteriales; family Sphingobacteriaceae; genus Mucilaginibacter. The sequence continues at coordinate 17,940 of NZ_CAITNG010000106.1, read as the reverse complement.
TAACCAAGGGTTGGAAAGTCTATTAGGCAGGGTTAACTACACTTATAAAGGTCGGTATCTTTTTACCGCTAGTGTCAGATCTGACGGCAGTTCGAAATTCCAGAACCAAAAATGGAGTACTTTTCCATCAGGAGCTTTTGCATGGCGGGTTACCGATGAGCCATTTATGAAAAAAATAGATGCTGTATCCTCACTTAAATTAAGAACAAGCTGGGGGATGACAGGTAATCAATCTATCGCGCCATATTCAACTTTTACAAAATACCAAGCCTATAACCCTATTATTAACGAGCAGCTTGCCGTTGGGGTGGCTCCCTTGCAGTTGGGTAATCAAAATTTAAAATGGGAAACCACAGTACAAACTGATATCGGCATTGACTTAGGCTTATTTAAAGACAGAGTTTTGCTAACCGTCGACGGGTATTATAAAAAAAGCCGCGACCTTTTACTTAACTCTCCAATCTCTCTGTATTCTGGTTATACTACTGTTTTTAGAAACGTAGGTGATATTGAGGTAAAAGGTTTAGAGTTTAACTTGGCTACGGTTAATTTACAAGGCCCGCTTCAATGGAATAGTAGTTTTAACATTGCTTTTAATAGAAGCAAAGTACTATCGCTTAATGATAACCAAACTTTTTTTGCGACAGGAATATTAGGAAGAAGGGTTGTTGGTCAATATCTGGTACAAGTTGGAGATCCCTTGGGCGAGATTTACGGATATCAATATAATGGTCTGTTTAGGTCACAAGAAGCGCTGGTTAATGGAGCACAAATATCGGGCTCATCAGCTATAGGGTCACGTAGTTATGCCGACTTAAGTGGCCCGAGCGGGGTCCCTGATGGGAAAATTGATCAAAATGATCTTACTGCAATTGGCAATGGTAATCCGTTGTTTTTTGGTGGGCTTAGTAATGACTTTAAATATAAATCATTCGACTTAAGCGCGCTATTTACCTATTCATATGGCAATCATATTTTAAATTCTCTGAAAAGTGTACTGTCCAGACCTCAATCTTACCGTTCAGGTCTATCAACCATTATGGATTCATGGACCCCTCAAAATACTGGAGGATCGGAAGCAAAATGGGGCACAACAAATACCGAATATGATATAAATTCGTCATACCAGGTTGAAGATGGGTCATTTATTAGATTAAAAACGGTTATTATAGGTTACACCGTACCCAGCAGTCTTTTGAAAAAAATAGCGGTGAAAGGATTACGAATATATGCAAGTGGGACAAATTTATGGACACTTACACCTTATTCCGGCTATGATCCCGAAGTTTCCTATTTCAATTCAATTGTAACTCCGGGAGCTGATTTGGGTGCTTACCCGCGTGCTAAAGTCTACACATTAGGTATTAATTTAAGCTTATAAAACTTATAACGATGAAAACCTTATTAAAATTCAATATACTATTTGTTTTGCTAATGCTTTGCAGCTGCAAAAAACTACTTACCGAAAGCCCTAATTCATTTTTAACAGCAAATAACTTTCCAAGTAATCAGGCCGAAGCAACAACTGCAATGTACGGTGCTTATAATGTATTGCAGGAAGTGAATTTGTTTAGTTACAATTTGGTAAACTATATGTCAACCGGAGATGATTTAGTGCATCCGCAAATCTCGCCACCTACTGCATTCCCTGGTTTTTCGATGACATTTCAATTATCCGCATCAGACGCTATATGGACAACTTTTTGGACTTATTTGTGGCGCGGCGTTAATAATTGCAATAGCGTGATTTATGCGTTAAATAACTTAAATACATCGGCAACAGCAAGCTGGGTAGTGCCTGATTTGGCTGAAATGCGCGCCCTAAGGGCATTCTATTATTTTTATTTAGTGAGAATGTATGGCGATTTGCCGCTAAGGCTAAATCCAACAACCGAAACTGTATTGTTGGCACCTCGCATGCCGGCTACTCAAATCTATAGTGCTATTTTAGACGATTTGACATTTGCAGACAATAAATTGCCCTTAATAGCTAGTGGTGGTGGTCGCTTTACTGCGGGCGCTGTTAAAGGGCTTATGGCACAAGTTTACATTACGATGGCTGGCTGGCGAAGAACATCGCAGGGTGTAATGGTGCGGGGCGATTCTCAAAACTACTTGCTGGCACGTACTAAAGCTCTCGAAGTGATTAACCTGGGTGTATATTCATTAAATCCGGATTATACACAGATATTTAAAAACCTATCCACAAACACGTATGATCCTGAAGTAATTTGGGATGTTCAATTTGAGTACCCAGATAAAGGATCCCAGTTCCCTTACTTCTTTGGTGCATTTAGTAGTGGTGGAGCAGCCACCTCTGGCGGAGGCAACTGTCAGGCACGTGTTAATAGTGAGTTTGTAAATACGTTAGATTTTAATGACAGCCGGGTTGCATGGAATGTTGCCAATTATACCTATGGAAGCAGCAATTGGACTAAATCAACCTTCACTGCCACCAATAGTAATAGTTGCGGTTTAACCAAATGGCAAAAAATAAACCCTGCCCTAGGTCAATTTTTTAACAATTTTTCAACGAATTTCCCATTGATCAGGTTCGACGATATTTTATTGATCTACGCTGAAGCGGATAATGAGGTAAACAGCGGTCCTGGTGTTAAAAACGCTTCACTGCCGGTAGCCTTATTTCCTAATCAAACCGATTATGACGTGATCAACGCTATAAGGTATCGCGCACGTCCGGCGACGAATAAACTCAATAAGGTAGTGGGTCTTCCGGTTGTGTTGCCTGATTACGTTTCGGGAACGCTTACACACGATACGTTCTTAACAGCAATAATGAAAGAAAGAGCCATTGAGTTACTTACAGAGAACAATCGAAGATTTGATTTGGAGAGATGGGGCGTTTTGGTGCAATTTGTACAAGCTGCAAGTTCGCAAGTGGCTGCAACATACGTTGCTCCAAAACATTACTTGTTCCCGGTGCCACCTGCCGACGCTTTAGCCAATGGTTGGGCCCAGAATGATGGCTATTAAAAAGACTAGGCTTTAACCTGACTAGAAACGTTTAAAATATTTATAGAATGAAAATAATTTCAAAAATAAAATGCAAGTTATTTTATGTAATGCTTTTCGGCGTTGCTTTAATGACATTATTAAATGCTTGTAAGAAAAGTAATGCTGTACCTGCGCTGCAAACCTCAAATTTAATGGTAGTAAATGCTTTGGCAAGCCCGACATCAACCCCGGTATACTTCTTTTTAGATACGCAAAGGGTGAATACGGCGGCACTTGCTTATGGTAATACACCTGCTTACTACACGGTTTTAACCGGTTACAGTAACGGTACGTTTAAAAATGCTACTTCATTTGCCAATTCAACAACCACTTATGCAGGCGTTGCGCCATCATTGTCACTTGTCCCTGCAAACTCTTATAGCGCGTTTCTTTATGGTAATTTGGCATCACCAACGGTGCTTTTTACACAAGATACACTAAGTGCACCTCCCTCCGGAAAAGCGAGAATAAGATTAGTTAATCTCGGGCAGAATGAAGGCACCAATGTTGATCTGGCATTGCTTAATGCATATAAAACACCCGCTGTTAGTAACGTTATACTACCTAACAACACTTATGGTTCAGCATCAAAATGGGCCGTGGTTGATACCTGCTCCAATTACACTATACAGTTGTTGGCAACAGGTACAACAACCATTAAGGCCTCATCATCCAAATTGTCCCTTTTGCCTAATTTAAATTATACTATTTTGATTAAAGGCATTTCCGGTGGAACGCCAGCAATTGCTATCCAAGCGCCTATCAATAATTCAGTTTACTAAATTGAACTGAGGATAGGTAATTACATTGTGCTTAACTATCACCAACCCTAATGGTTTTAGTTAAGCACTTTTTTGATAAATAAAACGGTTTCCAAGTAACCAAATAATTTAAAAAGCGCACAATGCTGTATTTACGTAGCTGTACATTGTTTTTTTTTATTTGTATCGCAACATTCGTTTTTGGGCAAAGCACACTATTTAAAATTAATGAAAGGGTGTGTTTTATAGGCAACAGCATCACGATGAACGGTCAGTTTTACCATGACATTCATTTATACTATGCGACCAGGTTTCCAGATCAGAAGATTAGCATATTCAATTGTGGTATTTCAGGCGATGTCGCAAGTGGAATCATCAATCGTATGGATAGTGACATTTTAATCCATCAGCCAGATTGGTGCGTATTGATGATCGGTATGAATGACGTTAACAGGGGCCTTTATGGTAAGCAGAAAGATTCGATACCTGGTATAAAGCAGCAAAGGGAGCAAGCGATAGTTAATTACAAGAAAAACGTTGAGCATATTATTAAAACCTTGATCGGAAGGAAAGTTAGAGTAATTCTTCAAAAGCCTTCTGTTTATGATCAGACGTCAACAATGCCTGCTGAAAACTTTTACGGCGTAAATGACGCTTTGCACCAATGCGGATTTTTTTTGGAGGATATGGCAGAAAAGTATAAGCTCTCAATAGTTGATTATTGGCCAATTTTAAACAGGATCAATCTTCAACTACAACAAAAGGACAGTGCGGCAACGATCATTGGTAAAGATCGCGTTCATCCAGGACCGGTTGGTCATCAAGTAATGGCCTACGAATTTATAAAAGGTACGCATGCTGATGCAGTTATAGCCGCTATGAATATCGAAACAAAAAATGGCTCAAAAAGCACCTGCAAAAATTGCACTCTCGGTAATATTAGAGTCACAAATAAACGAGTTGAATTTGATTGTATCGAAAGATCAATACCATACCCGATCCCTCCCGATGCCATTGACGCGACTAAATTTATTCCAATTTATAAAGAATTGGATAACGAATCTGTGATGATTAAAACATTGCCCGAAGGGCAATATAAACTACAAATAGATACAGCGATCATCGGAATCTTCTCGAGCAGTGATCTCGAAACAGGAATTAACCTTTCCCAATTTACAAATACACCGCAATACCAACAAGCAATGACTGTTTTAAGCGCCTTTAAAGACTTATGGAAAACTGAGTCCGCATTAAGAAGCATAAAGTATGGTGAGTACAAATTATTGTCGGACCTGCAAAATAAGAATGATATTTCGGCAGTTCAGCAGCTTTATCTGATGAAAAAAGACGAGTACAGGGTTCAAAAAAACCCCGCAGGTGGATTTTACGAGAGCATGTTTAAAAGTTATATGACCAATAAGCCTATCGAGAAAGAATTGCAAATTAGCCAGGGCAACTACCTCAATAGAATATATATACTAAATAGGCCAATAAAACATCATTATACCATCTTAAAAATAGCGTAATAAACTATGGACAAGCTCAGTGTAAATTTTATAAAGATATGCTTGTTAGCAATATTTTTTTCAATGTTTAGCCAGTTTGCAAATGCGTCGGGTCATACCGAGCTTTCCATCACGCGCAGGTCAATAAAAACCAATGAGCATATTATCTTTTCGCCTGGCGACAGGGATTGGGGAAGCCAATTAAAGAGTATAATAGAACATCATTTAGAATTGGGAACTTTAAAGGACACATTGTTTATTGAATTTAAGACTGGTACATATTTTTTAAATCAACCAATTAAACTGGTCGGTAAAAGTTTGCAAACAAATAGTGGCCCCATTTTGCTAAAAGGGACGGGAAGGGTGGTGTTTTCAGGAGGGAGATACTTGAAAAACTCCCTATTAACCAAAATTTCAAGTCAGGAAGTTAAAAATAGGATTATAAGTAAAGATGCCAGAGAAAAAGTATTGGAATATGATTTAATAAAAGATAGCATAACCAGCCTTGGTGAACTTAAATGTATCGGATTTGGCCGTATTGCCGGAGTTGCTCCGCCGCAATTGTTTTGTGATGAACAGCGCATGACTTTAGCTCGATATCCGAACGCGGGCGACCCCTTGCTATTAAAAGATCGAACGAAAGTTATCCCAATACTGAAGGTTATAAATCCTGGTTCAACATTAGTTGATTTGCCTCTTGATGCAAATAATGAAACAAACAGTGTAGCCCAACACGGAACCTTTGGATATGTTGATAGCAGAGTTGAAAAGTGGGTTCATGCCGAAGACCCTTGGGTGGATGGTATTTTTACAAGAGATTGGTCGTGGTCCCTAAATAAAATAAGACAAATTGATACAGCAGCCAAATCGATTACACTGGAATTTGACGAGAAATATAACTTGACCAATAAAAATTCGTTCTTTTTTGCTTGTAACTTACTCGAAGAAATTGATGTACCCGGCGAATATTATATCGACAAAAGGACTGATAAGCTATACATATATCCTCCCAATGGTTTTAACATCAAAACTTCAACCCTTCAAATAACCTCAGCTCCGTACGACCTTTTGACACTCGATGCCATTGAGAATATCACCTTTGAAAATATTTGTTTTGAATTGGGTAGATACCGGGCCGTAAATGTAAGCGATTGTAAAAATATATCGTTTAAAAATTGTGAGTTTAAAAACTTTGGTATTTCTGCGATTGCGATCAAAGGAAATGATAACAACATTGAAAAATGCCGTATCCACGCTATCGGCGGCACCGCCATAAGCCTCGACGGTGGTAGTTTTGAAACCTTGAAAAAGAGTAATAATAAGGTTTTTGACTGTGATATTTATGACTGGGCTTACTATAACCGGGTTTATACACCTGCAATTGCATTAACCGGAGTTGGCAATATTGTTTTAAGAAATAAGTTGCATCAAGCCCCGCATGGTGCCATAACCGTTAGCGGGAACGATCACCTGATAGAAAACAATGAGATTTATGATGTATTACTAGAGTTTAGAGATTTTGGAGCTATTTATGGATTTTTAGGTAAAAACCAGTTAATGCGCGGGCAGACTATTCGAGGAAACTATTTCCACAACATAGGACAATTGGGCGATGGTGTTTATGCCATATATGCCGATGAAGCTACCGCGGGTTGGACAATTGAAGGAAACCTTTTTTACAAAATAGGGCATGCTGGCGCAAGGGTCGCAGGTGTAATGACTAATACAGGCTCGTACATTTTAGTTAAAAACAATATTTTTCTTGATTGCAGCGAAACCTTCGAACTCAGCTTTCACTTTTCGACTTGGGGAAAAAAACGGTATACTGATTATTTTTTGAAGGCCTGGCAGAAACAATATACGCTTGAGGGCTCCATTCCATCCCTTTACCTTGAACGATACCCTGAATTGAAAAGCTTTATGAAAGAAGAGCGCATTTACGTAAGCACCGACGCCTTTATTGGTAACCAGGTTGGCAATTTCAATTTACCATTGAATCAAAAAGGATATTTTAAAACACAAAGTGATATACAGCAGGCGGATAATCTAGTTCAATCAAGCCAAAATGTAACCATAACCGATCATAATATTACCGATTATTTAGAATTGTGGAACCAATCGGTTGATAGAAGAAATATAAAAAAAACAATCCCATCCATATTAAAAGGATACTTGAAATTTATTGAATAACGTAACCATGAAATTTAAATTAATAATAGTCACCATTTTACTCGCGCTACGGTCTTTATTTTTCCATCCTTTGATGGCACAACAATTTGTCAGTAAAATAAATAAAACGATTGATATAAATTCAATTAAAAAAAGCCATCCAAGAGTAATGGTTGGCGACTTTGAACCGATCAAAGCAAATTTACAAACAGATACGGTCATGCAGCGTTGGATGGCGGAACTCGGCACAGAAACTACGATGGATGCTTTAGCACTTCGGTACAATTTAACCGGCGATACAACAATAGCTCGGCAAGCCTACGAAACTGCACTTAAATATGACTTAGAAGACAATATTAAAAAAGGGCCTCATCACTATGGAAAATCTATTACCTTTTTAGGTTGTACTTATGATTGGTTGTACGGATACATGAGTGTTGAACAACGCGGCAACTTGTTAAAAAAACTAAAACGCGGTCTCGAAGCATATTTGAAAGATCCTGATAAAACTAATTTTCATAATATGAACCATTGCCTCAATGCGGGTGCAATGGTTGCAGCCATTGCCGTCGCAAATGAAGAACCAGCGTTAGCCAAACAAGTGCTTGATGTTGCTTTGAAGTCCATAAATCTCACATGGTACGAACCAGACGGCGTAACGCCCGAAGGGCCGCATTATATGAACTGGAGCAGCTTGATTATGATATCAGGTTTATCCTCGTTGGATGTTGCTTTTGGAGATAGCTTTGGTTTGAGCGATGATCCAGGATTAATGGGTTATGGCGACTTTATGATGCATATCACGGTACCTGGGAAAGGTATTTCGGTAAAATACAGCGATTGTTATACCAATGGCAATTATTATAATTTGGGGCAGGTTTTTTGGATCGCAAACAAGTTTAACCGCCCCGACCTGGCTCAATATGCGTTGGAAAACGATGTATTTACTGCCAGTGGCGAGAACCCTGACTATAGCGGAAAGATACATCAGTTGCTTTGGTATAATCCGCAAAAGTTTAAATCCAATGTCAGTTATTACAAAGCTTTACCACTTGACAAAACATTCAAAAGCGCCGAGTTGGCTGTAATGCGTAGCGGCTGGGAAAACAACAACGCATTGTTTACTGCATTAAAAGGAACGGATGATTATCATCAAGCAAATTTTTACCACAGGCACACTAACACCGGAACTTTTTTTTTAACAGCTTTAGGCGAGCAATGGGCAGTTGACTTAGGATTGGAAGATTACAATATAGAAGAATACGACGTGCAACCACGCTTATATTATAAATTAAGGGCCGAAGGACATAACTGTAATATTATTAATCCTGCTTCGGGTATTGACAATAGAGGTTGGGAAAAATGCCCTATAGTTGCAGAAGGCAATACGCTTAAAGAGTCATACGCCGTAGTAGACATGACGCCTGATTATGATAAACTGGCAAGATCTGCAAAAAGGGGATTGAAGCTATTTGACCATCGTCGGAGGGTATTGGTGCAAGATGAAATCAGCACATTGGATGGTAAACCGATCGATTCGTATTGGTTTATGCAAACGGAAGCGGGTATTGAGATATCGCCAAATGGGCGTTCGGCTATGCTTTATCGAGGCAATGAAAAACTGCTTGTTTATATGGCAACCGCCCCTGTTGACGCTCGATTTACGGTAATGGGTACCGAACCGCTCATTTATACGCGACCTGTAGGGAGTAAACAGGACTGGACTTTTGGTGCAAAAAAACTCACTATTCATACCAATACAGAAACCGACCTAAAATTGGCGATCGTTTTTGTTCCGCTTCATAAGGGCGATGACCCCGCGATTGTTGATATCCCATTTCAAAGACTAACCTCTTGGGCAACACCATTACAAAATGACGCAACCATTAACGATGTCAGGGTCGATAACAAAACCGTTGATAAATTCGACCCTCGGAATTTTACCTACGATGTTGATTTGACTTCTGAAAATATACCTATCGTATCTGTAGCATCAGTCGATAAAAATACAGAGGTACGTATAAAACAAGCCACAAAATTGCCTGGAAAGGCAGAAATAAGCGTAGAATCGCCTGGGCATAGTCCATCTACATATTTCGTTTATTTTAAGGTAAAGCCGGTTAGAATAATTAGTAGTGCATCAAAAGAATATAGTAGCTGGGATGAAAGCTTTGCTAATCACCGCATTGTAACTCCTAAAATTAGTGCCGGTAAAAGTTTGGAGTACGATTTAGGGGTACCGTCAAGCATTAGTGCGTTAACTATTGGATTTACCAATCAAAATTTTAAATCATATCATTTTGAATTGATGGGTTCGAATGATGGCAAAAATTGGTCTCAAGTATACTCAGGAAGCAGTAAGGTGATCCCTGGGTTATCTGTTGCAATGCCACAAATATTTTTATTTAAACCATTTAAAGCCCGCTTTGTACGGGTACAAAACCCAGTAAATTCACCTTCGTTTTCGGTAGAGATACTACGTTTTCATAACGACGAAGTTTCTGCCAAAGAATATATCTTAAATGCCTACCGCGAGGTTTTTTCTGATGTGAAAATTGAACCTGGCAGTATCAATTTGCTTTCTGGAAATAAAATGACTATCATGCTAAAAGGCCTGACTAATTATGCAAAAGAAATAAACCTCTCAAACGCGAAAATTACTTTTGATTCCGAAAACTCGTCTATAGCAACGGTATCTTCTGCTGGCGAGGTTTTAGGAAAAGCTGATGGGGAGACACGAATTAGGATAGTGATTCATTATGGGGATATTGTTTTGCATAAAAAGATTTTTGCGAAAATCACAGATCCTGCTTGTCTCAAAATAAAAGCAGTGGTTGCTACCTATTTAAGTTTAAAAGCACCCGAGAAAAACTTAAGCAAAGAAAAAAGTATATTGACTGGTGAAGGCAATCAGGGGCTTATAGCCTTCGATATAAAAGCTGTATCAAAAAAGCAGTTCAAAAAAGCGATTATACGACTGCATGCTGCAAACTCATCATTTGAAAAGGTTATAACTTCTTTATCTCTTACGGATGATAACTGGGAGCCAACAACTGTTAATTTCAATAATAACCTTTTGATTGTTAAGCCAATTACAACATTTTTTGCACCTCCAAATATCACCGACTATGTAGATGTTGATGTTACAGATTTCATCAAAAATAACATGAACAGCAGAGAAAGAATTTCATTTATACTTAAAAGTGATTCAGCTTTGGGTTATTCAAAAGATGTTAAAGCTGATTATGAGCCAGTAATTCTGATTTATTGATTTTATTAATATCCCCCGTCAACTCAAAAGATGAATACACCATTATTTTTAAAGCCGCTTCGCGTTTTATTGATTTTTGTAATGATTTTTTCCACGGATTATGTAAAAGCGCAGTTAATTCATCGCGACTTATTGCAAAAAGCATCGGTAAATTTAAATCAACTAATCATCCCGCAGTCCCGTTTTAAGCCGTTCCCGCAAACGCCCGGAGGTTGGAAAAAGGTGTTGCCAGATTCCGTGATAAAAAAAATAATTGCAAAAGGAGAGGCGGCGTTGGGTAAAGAGTTTAAAAATATCCCGGCAACCGTAATGCTTGAATTTGTACGAACAGGTAACCGTACTAATTATGAAAGTATGTGTTTTACAAAACGAAACCAATTATGGGACCTGATCATGGCGGAAGCTTTGGAAGGAAGGGGGCGTTTTGCAGATAAGATCATAAATGGGATTTGGTCGATAAGCGAAGAAAGTTTTTGGGGCATTAGTGCACATTTGACCGCGCAGAAAGCCGGAGCAGGTTTGCCCGACGTTGAAGACCCCATAGTGGACCTGTTTGCTGCGGAAACAAGTACCATATTGGCATGGGCCGACTATTTGTTAGGGCCACAACTTGATAAAGTTTCGAAATTGGTGCGGCCACGGATACATTACGAAATTGACCGAAGAGTATTAAAACCGATGCGTACAAAGAAATTTGATTGGATGGGCGGCGGAAATACTGAAGCCAAATTAAACAACTGGGCACCCTGGATTACTTCAAATTATATCGCTACAGTTTTATTGATGGAGGGCGATGCCGCCACCCGAAGAGAGGACATAGGTCGATCTCTAAAAATACTTGATCAATACATGGATGGCTTGGGTGTCGATGGCGGCTGCGATGAAGGCCCAAGTTACTGGGAAGCTGCTGGTGGCTGTGTTTACGATGCATTGAATTTGTTGTACGATGCAACCGACGGGAAACTTAATATTTACAACGAACCATTTGTTAAGCAAATGGCAACTTACATTTATAAAACACACATAGCAGATAATTATTTTGTGAACGTAGCCGATGCACACCCAAGGCTAAATTTAAACAGTATTATGGTTTATCGTTTTGGTAAAGATGTTCAAAGTACGCCGATGGCCGAGTTTGGCAGCTGGGTATTTCATAATTTTAAGGAAACGGAAGAGGAAAAACAATTTAGACGTACACGCAGCTTGTACGACTTGTTAGCAATAAAAGCCTGCGCAGCATCTGTTGCGAAAGAAAACCCATTAAATGATGCTTGGTTTAGCGATGTTCAATTAATGCTATCGCGATCGGAAAACGGATTATTTGTAGCTACACATGGCGGTACTAATGGTGAAAGCCATAATCACAATGATGTAGGCGATTTTATGGTTTACGCAGATGGCTATCCGGTGATTATTGACGTTGGCTCGGGAGTCTACACTGCACGAACTTTCTCTAAAGACCGTTATACACTTTGGTTTAATACTTCTCCTTATCATAATTTACCTACAATTAATGGGCAAGAACAGGCAGCAGGATTAAAATTTGCAGCAAACGACGTACGTTATCAGGCGGATAATAAAAGCTCTTCGTTGGTAATGAACATCGCAAAATCTTATCCTGGAGAATCCGATTTAAAAGCTTGGTACCGATCGGTTAAAATGAACAAAAATCAGGGTATCGAAATTGACGACCAATATCAAACGAATATACTGCCAAAAAGCCTAACTCAATCATTTATGACTATTTGCGACATTGACCTCTCTACACCTGGGAAAATTGTATTTTCACTACCCAACCAACGCAATGTGTACTTAAATTATGATGTAATGAAATGGAATATAAGCAAAGAAAGGATTGAGCTAACGACGCCCGAGGATCAAGGTTTCAAGTCAACTTGGGATGGCAAAACTATATGGAGGCTATTGCTTACATCCAAATTGTTAAAAAAGGAAGATTCGACTAGATATTATATTTACCGATAGTTGGAAGTTGCTTTTTGAAGAATTTATAAATTTCTTGTTTTGATTTATTTTGTACTTTAGTATCACCAATTAATTGATCTGATCATTAAGTTTTAAGAATTTGAACGCGAAAGAAGTCATCGTTTTATTTTGTCTTTTGGTCTTCGTTATGTTTTGGCCTCAGGCTTACGGTCAGCAAATAAGTTATAAGTTCAAGCACCTTTCTATCAATGACGGGCTCTCGCAGAATACTGTATTTGCAATGCTTCAGGACCATCGAGGGTTCATTTGGATAGGTACTGAAGATGGCCTTAATAGATATGATGGTTACGACTTTGCTATTTTTAAGCATCAAGGCAAAGATAGATTTAGTATTAGCAATAACCAGATAAATACTTTAGCCGAAGATCAGGCTGGGAATTTGTGGATAGGTACCGCCGACGGTATTAATGAGTATGATCCCTCAACCAATAGATTTCATTCTTTTTATACAATCCCTAAAGCAAGCTCGGATTCCAGCGATTTTATCACTGCATTAGCTTTAGATAAGCAAGGTAATTTGTGGACGGGCACAAATTATGGGTTAAAAAATTTTACGCTGCGAACCAAACAAGTTGTCGATATTGACTTAAATGGCATCAAAAAAGAACATTCAAAAGCTAATAAAGTTCTTTCGCTATTAGTTACCAACGATGGTATGTTATGGGTTGGAACCAATTCAGACCTGCTTTTATACGATACCCGAAATAAGCATTTTGTAAAATTACCCAATATATTAACCAATAACACCGAACTGCGCGCCGCCGGTATATTAAAGATAGAGCAAGATACCGAAGGTAATATTTGGTTTGCAACCAAATCAAAAGGTTTATTCAGGTTAGATGCCAAACATCAAACTTGTAACAACTATTTACACTTTGAAAACGGGAAAAGCCTCTTAAGCGAAATGGTACGCGACGTACTGGCGACACCCGGCGGGCAATTATGGATAGGTACACACGATGGACTGAACGTCATTGATAAAGATAAGTTGAACACCTTTCAATATGATAAGTACGACCCTTTTTCGTTAAGCCACAATTCTATTAGGTGTTTGTTACAAGATAGGACAGGGAATATTTGGATAGGTACTTTTGCCGGTGGTATTAATATTTTTTACAATGGCAGTAACAATTTTACCCAAATTGGCGAACAAATAGGAACAACAGCAGGCTTAAGCCACAGGGTAGTGAGCGCTTTAGTAAACAATGGGAACAACCAATTTTGGATAGGAACAGAAGGTGGCGGGCTAAATTTTTACGACAAAAATAAAAACATCTTTAAAACATATCCCTTAGGAAATAAAGTGGATGGCTTTAAGGGTAGCGATATCAAGAGTTTAGCAAAGGACGACAAAGGAAACCTTTGGGTGGGTGCTTTTGATGGATTATTGTATTTCAATACTAAAGAGCATTCGCAACATATTTACAAATCAACATCATCTTTCAAAAATTCATCCGAAAATCAGATTTATGCTTTGAGTGCGGACAGCAATGGCGTTTGGATAGGTACCAATGGTGCAGGGTTGCAGTTTATGGACTATTCTGGTAGGATATCAGTGTACCAACGACATAAAAATTCGCCAAACTCTATTAGCAGCAATAATATCAATGCTATCATAAAAGACTCAAATGGTAATTTATGGATAGGTACGCAGCGTGGCTTAAACTATTTAAATATCAAAACGCAACGATTTGAACAATATCGGTTCAATAAGAATGATGAGCATAGTTTGATCGCAAATAGTGTATTGAGTTTATTTGAGGACGATGACCATCGCATTTGGGTAGGAAGTCAGGGAGGGTTAAGTTTATTTGATAAAGAAAGATCATGCTTTTACAATATAACTGAAGTTAATGGGCTAACAAACACAGTTGTGCATGCAATCAGTCAAGACAAAAGGGGCCAATTATGGATAAGTACCAATAAAGGGATATTTCAGGTACGAATCAATGATTTTCATAAGCCACTGAGTAGTTCTAATATAAACATGATCAACTATACGGTAAGCGATGGTTTATTGAGTAATCAATTTTCTACTGGTTCTTCATTAAGAGATGAAAAAGGGACGCTCTACTTTGGGAGTATCAACGGTTTGGCAATATTTAACCCGGAGCACATTTTTCAGAACCGAAATAAGCCGGAATTAGTTTTTACTGATTTTTTGATAAAGAATAAAAGCATTGAAATTGGTGCGGAAAATTCGCCCTTGACCAAGGATATCGATCAAACATCCTCCATCACATTAACATATGACCAACGATTTATCAGCTTTAAATTTGCTGCATTAAGTTTTGTTAATCCTGACAAGAATCAATATGCCTACAAAATGCAGGGCTTTAAGGGAGAAGATGACTGGCATTATGTAAGTAATCAACGCGTGGCAAGTTATACCAACCTTAGCCCGGGTAGTTATGTTTTTTTAGTAAAAGCATCAAATAATGACGGCCTATGGAACGATACACCACGATCGGTAAGTATCATTGTATTACCTCCCTGGTGGCAAACCTGGTGGGCATATACTATTTATGGGTTGGTCATTTTTTCTTTACTATATTCTTTTAACTTTTATTCATTAAAGACCGCACGACTTAAAAGCGAACTACATTTTGAGCATTTAAGTCATGAAAAGGATAAGGACCTAACACAGCGTAAGCTTACATTTTTCACTAATATTTCGCATGAGATAAAAACGCCTTTGACGCTAATTCTATCACCACTCGAAAGGCTTTTGATGATGAATGAAGGCAACAACAAAGTAAAAAACCAACTGCTATTGATGCAGCGCAACGGGGAACGGTTGCTGCGGTTGATAGACCAGTTGCTTGATTTTAGGAAATTTGAAACTGGCAATTTGGCTCTGAAAGCATGCGAAGCAGATATTGTAGTATTTATTAACGAGATATTTATTTCGTTTGAGCCCTATGCGGCCTACAAAAGTATTAGCCTTAAACTAAATTCAACCATTGCATCGCTTAACGTATATTTTGATAAAGACAAGCTCGAAATAATTTTATATAATCTCTTATCAAACGCAATTAAGTTTACCCCAATTGAGGGGACCATTGAAATAAATATATCTGCTGCTGATGCGGTTTCAGGATATCCGGAAGGAATTGTTATTATTGAGATTAAGGATAACGGGTGCGGAATTGAAAAAGAGAATATCGACAAAATTTTTGAGCGGTTCGTGCATTTTAGTAAGCCTGGTGAAGAAGTGAAAGGGACTGGGCTCGGGCTAACGTTTTCTAAAGACCTTGTTGATCTACATAAGGGCGAATTGACTGTTAAAAGTATGGTAGCCAATGGAATTGAAAATGGAGAAACAATATTTAAGGTAAAACTTCCTTTAGGTAGCACTCATTTAACCAAAGATGAAATTGTAATACAGACCATTTATACAGCTACGATTATTCCTGACGAAAATAAAGCGGTCTCGGTGGAAAAAGAAAGATCGCAAGACCTAGATGCAGAAATTAATCTGTTACAAGGAGAGAAGCCTGTGATGTTGATCGTAGAAGATAATTTGGAATTAACTGAATTTATAAAAAGTACATTTGAAGAGGACTATCAGGTTTATACCGCGGGCGATGGACTTATAGGTTGGACACAAGCACTTGAAGTAATTCCTGATATTGTGATAAGTGATGTAATGATGCCCGGATTAAACGGTATTGGACTTTGCGAGAAGATCAAAAGTGATATTAGGACGAGCCACATACCTGTGATCTTGTTAACCGCCCGCACACCGTTGGCTTATAAAATAGAAGGACTTGAAACCGGGGCTGACGACTATATTATTAAGCCGTTTAGTGTGGGGATTCTACAAACACGCGTGCGAAACCTGATTGCTTCGCGGAAGCTTTTGAGGGAGCGTTACAGCAAGGAAATAAATCTGCAGCCTCAAAATTTAGCTATTACTTCCCCGGATGAGGTATTTCTTAAAAAGGTAATGGCTTACATTGAAAAAAATATGGCGAATCAAACACTCAATGTTGAAGATTTGGGGAAAGAGATAGGTATGGGACGGGTAACTTTATATAGAAAAATAAAAGCACTTACCAACCAGACTACTATTGAATTTATAAGAGGAGTCAGGATAAAACGGGCCGTTCAACTATTGGAAAAAGACCAGTTTAATATCAATGAAGTGGCATATATGGTAGGTTTTATAGACGTCGACTATTTTCGAAAATGTTTTAAAGAGCAATATGGCTACCCTCCACGCGAACATATAGGCAAGTAAATCAGCGAAAAATCGAGATGCTTTTTTAAATGTTACTAACTTTTAATACAATTAAATTAAACGCTAAAAGCTTAAAACACATTCAAAAAAAGGGTTTTCTATAAAATGCTACAATATCATGCAGCATTCATCGGGTATCTTTGAAACAAATGCCCATTATGATCTATAAGCTATCCGCTTAGTTTTACTGCCGAAATAATGTTTTAATGAACATGAGCAAATTCAATGGGCCGGTTTTGTTCAGCAGCTTCATAAAAAAACATTAATTCAATAAAAGCTACATTAAATAGCGCGCTAGTTTAAACCAATTATCTAACATTAATTATTTTATTATGAGAAAGTTTTATCTAAAATGGCTTAGGCCGTTTCTGGCTTTAATGCTCACTGCCTTTTTTAGCACGAGTATTTTAGCCCAAAATGCCGGCGTTAAAATTACCGGGGTAGTTAAAGACAAACAAGGTGTTCCGCTGATCGGTGTAAGCATCTTAATTAAAGGAACCACAAAGGGTACCGTTTCTGATGTTAACGGCACGTTTAGCCTAACTGTTCCCTCGGCCACAACAGTGTTGTCGATTAGCTACATTGGATATGTATCAACAGACAAAGTGGCGGGCTCAGGTACACCTTTGAGCATTGTTTTGCTTGAAGATGCAACAAATTTAAATGAAGTGATTGTTGTAGGTTACGGATCGCAGAAAAAAAGCGATGTAACCGGTTCCGTAGCTTCATTGTCGAAAGAACGTCTGCAAGACCTTCCGAACACTAACATTGCCGAGGCGCTTCAAGGCTCTATTCCAGGACTTCAAATTAACACGAACGGTGGCGGTGCCAAAGGAAATGATGTATCTATCTTGATAAGAGGAAGAAATTCGATCAGTGCCAGTACAAGCCCATTAATTATCTGGGATGGCGTTTCATATGAAGGTGATATATCAGAACTTAATCCTAATGACGTGAGTTCTATAGAAATTT
>NZ_CAITNG010000105.1 GCF_903893715.1 uncultured Mucilaginibacter sp. | reverse complement strand
TACCAAGGCTGAATATATGTTTGATGGCAGCTCGTGCGGGGTGTTATCGGCGATACACGAGCAATCGCCGGATATTAACCAGGGCGTTGACCGTAAAACCAAAGAAGAGCAAGGCGCCGGCGACCAGGGTATGATGTTTGGCTATGCCACCGTAGAAACCGATAACTACATGCCTTTGGCATTGGATATTGCCCATGCCATTTTATTGGAGCTTGCCGCGATACGCCGGGAGAATACCGACATTAAATATTTGCGCCCGGATGCAAAATCGCAGGTTACGCTGGAGTATGGCGATGACAATCAGCCTGTACGCATTGATGCCATTGTGGTATCGACCCAACACGATGATTTTGACGAAGAGGCAAAAATGCTGGCCAAAATACGCGAAGACATTATTGGCATATTGATACCTCGCGTAAAAGCTAAATATCCAAAATACGGCCACTTTTTTAATGACGATATTGTTTACCACATTAACCCTACCGGTAAATTTGTGATCGGCGGCCCGCATGGCGACACCGGCTTAACCGGCCGTAAAATCATCGTGGATACTTATGGAGGCAAAGGCGCGCATGGCGGCGGCGCGTTTTCGGGCAAAGACCCATCAAAGGTTGACCGCTCGGCTGCTTATGCTACCCGCCACATCGCTAAAAACCTGGTTGCTGCCGGCTTATGCAGCGAGATATTGGTACAGGTAAGCTACGCTATTGGCGTTGCCAAGCCTATGGGTATTTATGTGAACACTTTTGGTACAGCAAAGGTTAAACTGACCGACGGCCAGATTGCCGAAAAAGTTGAGGCATTGTTCGACATGACACCTTACGCCATTGAAACCCGTTTTAAACTGCGCAACCCTATTTATAGCGAAACCGCTGCTTACGGGCACTTTGGTAAAGAGCCGCAAACCGTAACCAAAACCTTTACACTGCCCGATGGTACTGCTAAAACCTTTGAGGTGGAGCTGTTTACCTGGGAAAAACTTGATTATGTAGATAAGGTAAAAGCTGCCTTTGGTTTATAAAATATGAAGCCCCCGTTAGCTAACGGGGGCTTTTTTTATGCCTTTAATACGTGTAGTGGCCGGTGCGTTTCATTACCCTCACCATTTTGCGGTGCCTGCGCTCGGCGTAATAATCGTTGGTGATAAGGATGGCGTGAATAATGCCCGGTATCCAAAAACAAATAGTAAGGATAATGCTCAATATAAACGCGCCGATGCGCCCGGTTGTTAAAACCGCGATAGGTGGAAATATAAAGCAAAGGAAGTAACGCATGCTATTGTTTAGAGTGCCCTGCTCTGGTAATGTTACATAATCGCACAAAGATTAGTTGGTTTTTACGCATTAATTTACCTTTGAAACATGCAGCATCCCGAAGAAAACCCCTGGAAAATAACTTCCCAAAAAGAAATATACAGCAACCCCTGGATAGGATTGACCGAGTATCAGGTGATCAACCCATCGGGCAACCCGGGGATATACGGAAAAGTGCATTTTAAAAATGTGGCAATAGGCGTTTTTCCGTTGGATGATGATTTGAATACTTATTTGGTGGGGCAGTTTCGTTTCGCGCTGGGGCAGTATAGCTGGGAGATGCCCGAGGGCGGCGGCCCGTTGGGTACCGAGCCTTTGGAATCGGCCAAGCGGGAGTTGTTGGAGGAAACGGGGCTGAAAGCCAATGATTGGAGCGAGCTGCAGCGCATCCATTTGTCAAACTCGGTGAGTGATGAGTTGGGCATTGTTTATTTGGCCCGGGGATTGGAGCAGTTTGAAGCCGAGCCTGAGGATACCGAACAACTGGAAGTGCGCAAGCTTCCTTTTGAAAAGGTATATGAAATGGTATGCAATAATGAGATTACAGACTCGTTGACAGTGGCTGCCGTACTTAAAATAAAGGTGCTGTTGTTGGAGCAAAAGCTTGGCTGAGAGGAGCGTTATACTTTTATCCATAAATTATTACTTTTGCCCCGACGATGAATAAGTTTTTTGGATACATCCTTACGCCAATATATTACCTTTTCTTTTGGTTTTGGTTGGGCATATTCCACCCCACGCAGTGGCTGGCCTATAATATAGGTGGGTACAAAGCGCATAAACTTATTGTTGACTGGATGAACTTTTGGCTGGTTGCCACGTGTTATCTGCTGGGTATCCGCGTAACTTTTACCAACAATTATCAGTTGCCATTAAACCGGCCCATCATTTTTTTGGCTAACCACCAAAGCATGTACGATATTCCGCCAATCATCTGGTTTTTGAGGCAGCACCATGCCAAGTTTATCTCGAAAATTGAATTGACCAAGGGCATCCCATCCATATCATATAACCTGCGTAAAGGCGGGGGTGCCAATATCGACCGGAAAGATACCAAGCAATCCATTATGGAAATTGTGAAACTGGCAGGCAGGATGCGGGAGAAAAACTGGTCGGCGGTGATATTCCCGGAAGGGACACGTGCCAAGGATGGCAAAGTAAAGACGTTTCAGGTGGGTGGTGTGGCCACGATACTTAAAAAATGCCCTGAAGCATTATTGGTTCCGCTGGCTATCGACAATTCGTGGCGGATGGTGCAATATGGCTTTTACCCGCTGAGCGCGTTCGAGCATATTACCTTAAAAGTGTTGGAGCCCATTGAGCCCGCAGGC
>NZ_CAITNG010000104.1 GCF_903893715.1 uncultured Mucilaginibacter sp. | reverse complement strand
GCCTATGAAAAAATAAAATCACAGATCACTTGCACCCCCAAAATGGAAAACTTAGCTTTACTTTAAACCCGAAACACTACACAAGCCTTGGTTCACTTTAGTTTGACGACGTACAGTTTTAAATTTAAATTTTCTTCGTTTTGCGAGAGGTTTAGATTCATTTCCTAATATCATCTATTCTTCTATTTTAAATTTACCGAGTCTTTAAGCACCGGTGGCGTAGTCGTCTGATCAATTGGGGGGCCTACTCCCGATTTTAAATCAATAGCGTTAAAAATAGTAAAACATATTATTATTGCGCCAAATAAAACAAAAAAGGTGCCCGGTGCGGCTTTTTTCACTGTCAATTTATAATTTTTAAAACTTGCATCAACATCACCGCTTTCATTAAATATTCCTTTAACAAAAAGCATATAGCCCAATATAATTATTATAAGGCCTACAAAAAGACATGTTATTTTGTACCAAAAAATATATTCCACAATATTTTTAAAATATTGAATTAAAGCTATTAACTAAATTTCAAATATGCAAGCAAAATAAAATTCTGATTGATAATATTTTAATTGCTTTTTTTATTATGAATTGAACGATGCTATAGGTACTAATATTTGCTGATATTCGTAACCCACACTGGTCGAGCCTGGGACTTCTTCCTAAAATGCATTAAATTTCAGCTAAAATACTATCGTTAGGGTTGTTTATAGAATATTCTCCGAACGTCCCCCGTTGACCGTAATATGTTGTACGATGGTCTCTGACTTCGGACAGTTATGCCTGTAGTTTAACCCACTTACGCATCAAGCGGAGGGGTAGCATTTGGCCGCCCGTATCTTTTACTTCGGATCCTCGCAGGCTATTGCTATTATCCCAAAGGGCACGGTGAAAAGGTATACCCCAACCTTTCATATCCCGATAATTTTGCGTATATTGCATGGAAGCCGGGTAGCCTTGGTGTTTGGGCTTAGGTACAAAAGTTCTTTGAAAATATACCCATATTTACCCATGTGCGGGAAAGGATGCAAGAGCCGAGAATCAAGAATTAAGACAAAAAGTAAAATGTTTCAGTACCCATATTTACCGATGTACTGAAAAAGGAATCATGATGCAGGAATCAAGACAAGTTACATTGAAATATACCCATATGCGGGAAAAGATGCGAAACTTGTTTGCACTTAATGGTAATGGGAGTTCAAACTACCTTGATAATATTCACCGGGCAGGCTTTCGCTACCTCGAGTGTTTGTTGATTGTTGTTATGGCTCAAAACAAATATAAACACATCCTTCTTTTGGGTTGATTTGAGCAAGGTGGCTTTACCATCTTTCATCGACATCCGCCATAGCTCCGGTTGCAACTCGGCACAAATACCACACCCAATGCACTTGTTTCGATATTGAATAACCTTACTCATTTATCGTATCCACAATTTTGTACAACTTATCATGAGCGGTAATTTTCGTTTCAAACGGGAATGTTATTTTATCGCCCTTAACTGCTTCGTGGCTTTGTTTGCCGTTTACTGTTAATGTTTCCGCTTTTTCTTTTACCATTCCGCAATGGTGCCCGGTTATCATTAAAGTATCGCCGGGTTTAATGCTCCCGGTTTCAATAATAAATTCGGCCACGTTTATTTTGGGATAATACCTGCTGCCTTTGCCCACGTATATCTTCTTTTCGGTAGCTGCCGAACCCGGATTGTTTGTCCATTCGCCCAGTTTGTGGCCTAAATAATACCCCTCCCAAAAACCACGGTTGTAAACAGTGGATAGTCGCTTCAACCAATCGTCAATTTTATCATTGGTATAGCTGTTGTTCGCAATGGCGTCCAAAGCCTCCCGGTAACATTGCGTTGTTGTAAAAACATAATCGGCGCCCTTGCTTCTTCCTTCTATTTTCAATACGCTGACCCCGGTTTTTAACACCTGGTCGAGAATGCCAATGGTACATAAATCCTTAGGCGACATGATATATTCGTTATCTATCAGCAGTTCATCATTTGTTTCTGCATCTTTTACCAGATAGGGCCTGCGGCAGTTTTGCGTACACGCGCCCCGATTGGCCGATGCATTTTGTGTGTGCAAACTCAAATAGCATTTACCCGATACGGCCATACACAACGCACCATGGATAAACACCTCAATTTTCATCAACTCGCCCGATACACCTTTGATTTTTCGCCTCTTTATTTCCTTCACGATATGCGCCACCTGTTTCAAAGTAAGCTCCCTTGCCAGTACAACCACATCGGCAAAGCGTGAAAAAAATTCTACCGTTTCTATGTTACTTACATTGGCCTGCGTAGAAATATGCAGCGGTATATTAAGTTGGTTGCATTGGGCTATTACAGCAAAGTCGGAAGCGATAACTGCATCGATATGGTATTTTTTTACTTCTTTTAAAATATTGTCCAACAACTGCATATCGTGGTCATACATCACGGTATTGAGTGTAATGTATGATTTAACCCCATTAGCCTTGCAAATAGCCGTGATTTGCTGTATGTCGTTTACCAAAAATGAGTTAACTGACTTTGCCCGCATATTCAATTGTTCCACACCAAAATAAACAGCATC
Source organism: uncultured Mucilaginibacter sp. (assembly GCF_903893715.1). Lineage (GTDB taxonomy): Bacteria > Bacteroidota > Bacteroidia > Sphingobacteriales > Sphingobacteriaceae > Mucilaginibacter. Next base: position 561 of record NZ_CAITNG010000104.1, on the reverse strand, counting down.
GGCACCACCGTTTATGGCTGCCTGTAAACATTCAAATGAACCAACAGGTGATAACAACTCAATTTTAGTCTCTTTCATAAAAAGGATGATACCCGGCAAAAATAATAATTTAATGAGCGGCCTGTTTTTAATCCGGGGCTTTTTGGGGCAAATGTGACCAGTATCATTTCCGCAATGACGGGAATAGTATAGAATGCACCGTTTTACAAATAACAGTATGCTAACGGAGACTTTTAAGAACAATGCCCAAACAAAAATACATCAATACAACAAAGCCGTTGTTGCCTGGTTAGGCATTGGGGTAGGTATGCTGATGGTCCAGATACTTTTGGGCGGAATCACCCGCTTAACCGGTTCTGGCTTGTCTATTACCGAATGGAACCCGCTGATGGGTGCTCTGCCGCCGTTAAACCAGCATGCCTGGCAGCAAAGTTTTGATAAGTATCAACAGATAGCGCAATTTAAAAGGGTCAATAGCGATTTTACCCTGGCCGACTATAAAGCGATTTTCTTTTGGGAATGGTTACACCGCGAATGGGCAAGAATGATGGGGCTGGTATT
>NZ_CAITNG010000103.1 GCF_903893715.1 uncultured Mucilaginibacter sp. | reverse complement strand
CAGACTTCAACTTTCATTTTCTATGGCTACCGAATCGCCCGGCCGCCGCTTTTTCTTTTCACTTAACATTGCGCTAAGCTCCTTTTCTATTCCAAAATCTTTTCAGATTTTTCGCCCCTTTCTTTTGGGACTGCAAAGGTAGGAAAGTTTATGTAACCTTCAAACTTTATTTGAAGTTTTTTTTCGGAGGCTTTTAAACCCCTTCATCAACTTCTCCTCTGCCTTTTAATGAACTACCCGAACTCCGTTTCGACCAAATGTCTTTCCTTTATTGCGGGCTGCAAAGGTATGCACTTTTAACGTTTATACAAATGGTAAGGACGAATATTTTACCATTAGTGGATAACCTGCTGCAAATCAGAAGGAATAATTTAATTAAATCTGCCTTCCATAGTTAAACCGGGGTATACAGCATCAAAAATGGCCACCCGTAGTTGTTTTGGCTGCAAACAACAAAAGCTTATACTATATATATAAGGTGCAAAAACAATTTAGGTAAAGGCCAATCGTTAAAAGATGTTAAAAAACGAAAAGCCTTACGGGTGCTTTAAAATAACACCTTTATATTGCACCGAAATAAATAATTGACTGGTTTATAATATTGATATATCTTTGCAAAATGTTTAAAAAACAACGAGCCCTTGTTGGGAGCTTACTATTAGTACTATTTATTGCACTTGCAGGCTGTAAAAGCAAGTTTGAGAAACTGAGGACCAGCAACGACAATGCTAAAAAATACGCCGAGGCCATCAAATACTTTAACAAAAAGGATTATGGTAAAGCGCTCGAGTTGTTTGACGACCTTGCACAACGTTACCGTGGCCAGGCCGAGGCAGAGGATTTGTTTTACTACTACTCCTATACTAATTATAGGTTAAAGGATTACACATCGGCAAGGTACCACTTTAAACAGTTTGCCGATAGCTATCCTAATAGTGCCAGAGCCGAAGAATGCCGCTTTATGGCTGCCTATTGTTATTATCTTGATTCACCTATTTACTCGCTGGATCAGGAGAATACACAAAAGGCCATTGATGCTTTACAGTTGTTTATCAACCTGTACCCAAAAAGCGACCGTGTGGCCGAGGCAAGTAAGCTGATAACCAACCTGCGCGACAAACTGGAAGAAAAATCGTACACTAATGCAAAACTGTATTTAACTATAGGGTATTACCAGTCGGCAGTAATTGCTTTTGGTAACTCGCTGCGCGATTTCCCGGATACCAAGTATGCCGAGGAAATGGAATTTTTAACCATTAAGGCACAGTACTTATATGCTAAAAATAGTTTGGAAATTAAACAGGAAGACAGGTATAATACCGCGATTGGTTTTAGCGACCAGTTTACAGAAAAGTACCCTACCAGTAAATACTTAAAAGAAGCACAAGGATTAAAACAAAATTGCCTGGATGGTATACAACAAACTAAGCGTATATTAGCCGAAGCGGAAACCAACCAGAAACTGTTCAAAAAGATAGAGGAAGAGCGAAAAGGTCAACCTAAGTTAGTAAAAGACACCACCGAGGTGAAAAATTAAAAAAAAGAGTATGAACAACATCAAACCAGCTGTAGCCGGCAGCACAATAACCCGCGACTTACGCGAATTAGATACACAGACAGACAATATATACGAGTCGATAGTGATCATGGCGAAAAGGGCCAATCAAATTTCAAACAATGTGAAAGAAGAGTTGCACCAAAAGCTTTCTGAATTTGCATCGTCGAACGATAACCTGGAAGAGGTGTTTGAAAACCGTGAGCAAATAGAAATATCGAAACATTACGAAAGGTTGCCAAAAGCATCGTTAGTAGCTATACAGGAGTTTTTGGAAGGTAAAGTTTATTACCGCAATCCTGCTAAAGAACAATAAGCGAGTTTCGCTAATTCAGAAGTAAAAATTCAAAATTCAAAAAGGCGTTAAGCCAAAAGGTGTGTTTATGTGTACCTTTATTTTTTGAATTTTGGATTTTTTGTTTTTACACAAATTGGCATGTTAGAGGGCAAGAAAATTGTTTTAGGTGTATGCGGCAGTATTGCGGCTTATAAATCGGCCACGCTGGTACGCCTGCTTGTTAAGGCGGGGGCCGATGTAAAAGTGGTAACGACTGCGGGTGCCAATACCTTTATTACCCCCTTAACTTTAGCCACGTTATCAAAAAACCCTGTACTCACCGAATATGTTAAAGATGATAACGGCGAATGGAACAACCATGTTGACCTTGGCCTTTGGGCCGATGCCATTATTATAGCACCTGCTACGGCCAACACCATAGGCAAAATGGCTAATGGCCTTTGCGACAATTTACTCACTGCTGTTTACCTTTCGGCAAAATGCCCGGTTTACATTGCGCCAGCTATGGATTTGGATATGTGGAAACACCAAAGCACACAGCAAAATGTGGATGCTTTAAAATCATTTGGCAATATATTTATCCAACCGGGTTATGGTGAACTGGCCAGCGGCCTTATTGGCGAAGGCCGTATGGCCGAACCGGAGGATATCATCAGCTTTGTGGAGGCCGATATTAAAAAAAAACTCCCCTTAGTTAATATAAAGGCGTTGGTTACAGCAGGCCCTACCTACGAAGCTATCGACCCGGTGCGCTTTATCGGCAACCACTCATCGGGCAAAATGGGTTTCGCTATTGCGGATGAACTGGCTAAGCTTGGCGCTGATGTTACGCTTGTTTCGGGCCCCTCATCGCAACAAACAAAAAGCAAGGCCATTAAACGTATCAATATCACATCGGCAGCAGATATGTTGACTGCCTGTGAACAATACTTTGTTTCCGCTGATATCTGCGTAATGAGCGCCGCAGTGGCCGACTATACCCCTGTTGATGTGGCACAGCAAAAGATAAAAAAGAAGGAAGATACTTTTAACATCGAACTCAAAAAAACGACAGATATACTGAAGACATTTGGTAGCCAAAAAAGGGTCGGCCAGTTGTTGGTGGGTTTTGCCCTGGAGACCAATGATGAAGAAAAAAACGCGGTTGATAAGCTAAAAAATAAAAACCTCGACTTTATCGTTTTAAATTCGCTGAACGATGCAGGGGCCGGCTTTAAAACGGATACCAATAAAATAACCATTATTGACCGCCGCCTGCAGAAAACTGTATTCGATTTAAAAACAAAAGAAGCCGCGGCTACCGATATTTGCCAAAAGATACTTGAACTGATGACCCTATGAGAAAGATAGTTTATTGCCTTTTTATATTGACAACCATCTCGGGCATCGCCAACGCGCAGGACTTGAACGCGCATGTGCAGGTGTTGTCGCCAAAAATACAATCGGCAAATAAACGGGTATTCAACGTGCTGGAAAACACCATGAAGGATTTTTTGAACAGCCGCAAATGGAGTACCGACCAGATACAACCCCAGGAAAGGATAGATTGCACTTTTATTCTGAACATCACCGCCTGGGATGGCAGCAGCAGCTATAGCGGCGAATTGCAGGTACAATCGACCAGGCCGGTGTATGGTTCGGGATATAACAGTACCTTATTAAGCGTGAACGATAAAGACTTCGACTTTACTTTTACCGAAGGACAGGTTTTGGACTTTAACGAACAGACTTTTCAAACCAATTTAAGTTCGGTACTGGCATTTTATGCCAATATTATTGTGGGGATGGATTACGACTCGTTTTCGAAGTTTGGCGGCTCGGCCTATTTTACCAAAGCGCAAACCATTGTAAATGCTGCGCAAACAGGTTCGTACAAGGGCTGGAACGCCTTTGACGATAATCACGACCGTTACTGGATAGCCGAAAACCTGAACAATAAACGCTATGCCGGCTTACGCGAATTTATCTATAACTACCATCGCAATGGGTTGGATGTAATGGCTGACAACCCCGATAATGGACGTAAGGCGATAGCAGCATTATTGCCCATGCTGTCGCAGATAGACCGATTGAGTACCGGCGCGGTGCTTCCGCAGATATTTTTTACCGCGAAGAGTGATGAATTTATTTCGGTATTGAGCGGCCTGTCTCAGACAGAAAAAATAAGCGCCTACAATACCCTGATGGAAATTGACCCATCAAACGGTAACAAATACCAAGCCCTGCAACGGAACTAATCTCTTTTTCTTATCTTAAAAACAACTTCAACACCCTTCATTGAGGCTTTCTGTTAATTTTTGTTAAAAAGTTCAATTATTTTTTGCATTTACGAAAACATTCGTACATTTGATATACGAAAACATTCGTATGATAGAAAATGGAAATTAAGCCAACAGAAAGTGAGTTAGAGATACTACAGGTTTTATGGGAAAAGAAAGCCTGTACCGTGCGCGATGTACACGAAGAGTTAGCCCAAAACAAAGATGCCGGTTATACCACCACCTTAAAGCTGATGCAAATTATGCTCGAAAAAGGTTTGGTTGAACGCGATGCTACCAACCGTACGCATATATACAAACCGCTCATCAGCATTGAGCACACCCGGCAAAACATGCTGAACAAAATGATTGATACGGTATTCAACGGTTCGGCATCGCAGCTGGTGATGCAGGTGTTGAGCAACAAAACCTCTTCGAAGGAAGAACTGGACATGATAAAGAACTATCTGGAAAAATTAGAAAACAATACATAACCATTGCTATGATAAGCCATAACCTCATTAACGCGCTCGGCCAGGCACTCTTCGAAAGTTGTATACAGGCCATGCTCATCTATGTTGCTTTGCAGGTATTTTTAAAGCTGTTCCCTATGCTCAGCGCAAAATACAGGTATGCGGTGCATTACTTTGCATTGACGGCCATCTTCGGCTGGTTTTTAATTACCGTAGCAAAAATTTACGGGCAAACGGTGGATGCGCCGGCTTATGTTTTAACCGGCTATTATCAAAACATCCATCAAAACTATCCGGCGCCATCCCTGCTCGACGAGGTTAAGCAATTGATCAACCAATATTCGCTTTATATTACAGGCGTGTACGTTTTGGGGCTTATCATCCATATCATTGGCTTGATAAAGGGACTGTTCCATATCCGTTACATCCGCAACAAAAAGAACCTGATGCTGAGTCCGGTCTGGACCCAACGCGCGGCCTTGTTACGTAAAAAATTGGGGCTGCTCAAAAATATCCCGGTATACATTTCGGAGCATATCAACATCCCATTAACCATCGGGCACCTAAAACCTATTATCATTTTTCCGCTGGCCATTATCAACAACCTCGACGCGGCGCAGGTGGAGAGCATTTTGTTACACGAACTGGCGCATATAAAACGACATGATTACCTTTTTAACATCATTCAAACGGTAATGGAAACCCTGCTTTGCTTTAACCCCTTCAGCTGGTTAATTGCAAAGGCCATACGCAACGAACGCGAGTATTGCTGCGACGATATGGTTACCGGCAACCTCGATAACAACCACAGCTACGCGCAAGCTCTCTTTCTTATCGCGCAACAAAACTCGTATGCCGCCAGCCTGACCATGGCATCATCGGGCCAAAGTAAATACCCATTATTGAATCGCATTAAACGACTAAACCACATGAAAACCGACCATCAACTACCCAAACAACACCTGGCTATTATAGTTACCATTACCATCATCAGCTTGTTACTGGCCTGGGCCGTGCCGCAATATACTTGGGCAAAAAACAACAAAAAGGCTAAAAGCACAACTATTGTGAGCCATGTTTCGACAACAAATACATTGAACGTTAAGCAAGCCGCTGCCAATTTGGTAGCCTATCCGAAACACTGGAAAATAGTGCCTGCAAGCGTTATTGCCGATACGCTTAAGCAACTAAACGACACCACTAAAAAGAAGAAATACAAAATAGTGATGGAGGACGAAAACGGCAACAAAAAGGAGTTTAACTCGGTTGATGATTTATCACCAGAAGATAAAGATGCCTTTTTCAAGGATAACATGAACTTTAAACTTAATGTAGACGATAGTTTGAAGTTTACCGGTTTGGCCAAGCAATTTAACAGCCCGGAATGGAAAAAACAGGTAAAAGCTATGACTGCCAATGCCCTGGCGATGAGCAAACAATTTAACAGCCCGGAATGGAAAAAGCAAACTCAGGCCATGGCCAAACAATTCAATAGCCCGGAGTGGAAAAAACAAACCGAAGCATTGGCCAAACAATTTAACAGCCCCGAATGGAAAAAACAAACTGAGGACATGTCCAAACAATTTAACAGCCCCGAATGGAAAAAACAAACTGAGGACATGTCCAAACAATTTAACAGCCCCGAATGGAAAAAACAAACTGAGGATATAGCCAAACAATTCAACAGCCCGGAATGGAAAAAACAAACTGAGGCCATGGCCAAACAATTCAATAGCCCTGAATGGAAAAAACAAACCAAGGAACTGGCCAAACAATTGAGCAGCCCGGAATGGAAAAAGCAACAGGAAGAATTGGTTAAACATGCTTTGGAAATGAGCAAAATGGCCACTAACCCCGAATGGTTAAAAAAGCAGGAAGAATTGGAACAGAAAATGCAAGACCTGGAAAAACAACAAGCGGAACTGCAGAAAGAGTACGAAAAGTCGCAGAAGGCGGTGCAGGATACCATAAAGAAATAGCCTCCATTATCAACTAATTTGTATTTTAGCGTTCTATTAAACAACGCTATGCTGCAGAGGCTTTCTATTAGTAATTATGCTTTAATTGATAATCTTGAGATCAGTTTTGATAAAGGGTTAAACATACTTACGGGCGAAACGGGCGCGGGTAAATCCATCATACTCGGCGCCCTTTCGTTGATATTGGGCCAGCGTGCCGAAAGCCGCTATTTTTTCAACCAGCAGAAAAAATGTGTTATCGAAGGGCTGTTCCATATCGGATCTTTCCACATCAAAGCCTTTTTTGAGGAAAATGACCTCGACTACGAGGCCGAAACTGTACTGCGTCGCGAAATATCGGCCGATGGCAAATCGCGCGCCTTTGTTAACGATACACCGGTAACCCTCAACATTCTGCGCGACCTGGGCGAAATGCTCATCGATATCCACTCGCAACATGCTACCCGCGAGATTAACGACCCGAAATTCCAGTTACTTATTGTGGATGGCGTTGCCAAACATGATGACCTGCTTACGCAATACCACGATGCCTTTAAGAATCATAAAAAGGCCGTAGCCAAACTGCAGCAACTCATCGGCGAAAGCGACAAAGCGAAGGCCGACCTCGATTACCACCAGTTCCAGTTTGATGAGTTGGACAATGCCCACCTCAGTGCCGATGAACAGGAGCTTTTAGAGCAGGAGCTTTATGCCCTCAACAATGCCGAGGAGATAAAACGCAGCCTGTTTGCAGCCTACCACCTGATGAATGAAGGCGAACTGGCCGCGCTCATCCAGCTCAGGGAGGCAGGGCACCACTTGTCGACATTGGAGAAGTTTAACCCCCTTATCGGCGAACTGAACCATCGCCTCAACAGCGCGGTGATTGAGTTAAAAGACATCGCCGCCGAAATCGACAATATTGAACAGCGCACCCTGATTGACGAAGCCCGCACGCTCGAAATAAACGAGCGCCTGAGCGTCATCTACAACCTGCAAAAAAAACACAGGGTAAGCACTATAGCCGAATTGCTGGAGATACAGCAAACCTTATCGGACAAGATAGCGCAGGTGCTGTTTGGCGATGAGGAGATTGAAGCCCTGCAACAACAAATAAAGAACGAACAGGCATTGCTACAACAACTGGCACAACAGCTATCGGCCAACCGAACCAAAGCCATACCCGGCATACAAACCAATGTGCAGCAGTCGCTGGCTGAAATGGGTATGGAGCATGCCTCTCTCAAAATAGAGAATGCTGTTGCCCAACCCGCCGATTTTGACCAGAACGGTATCGACCATATCCGCTTCCTTTTTTCGGCCAATAAGGGCCACGCTTTGGCGGAGATGAGCAAGGTAGCCTCGGGCGGCGAGCTTTCGCGGTTGATGCTCGCCATCAAATCGCTTATTGCCAGCCATACCGCCTTGCCGACCATTATTTTTGATGAGATTGATACCGGTGTATCGGGCGAGGTAGCCAATAAAGTAGGACAGGTAATGGAGAAGCTGTCGGCCAACCTGCAGGTCATTACCATAACGCATTTGCCGCAAATCGCCGGCAAGGGCAAAAGCCATTATTTTGTTTATAAGGACAATGAAACGGCCACTACCTATACCCGCATCAAACAACTTAACCCCGACGAACGCGTCCTCGAGATAGCCAAAATGCTGAGCGGGGATAACCCGGGGCAAAGTGCCTTGCAAAATGCGAGGGAGTTGTTGGGGGCAGGAAGCTAAAAGCATAAAGCCGAAAGCTAAGCTTCAAAAGGCAGGTCCGACCAAATTATTTTAGGCACGAAGGCACAAAAGGCGGGCTTTGTGTCTCAGTGCCTTCGTGGCAACCTAAATGTACCGCTTTACTCTCTCAGACCTCAGACTTCTGACATCCAAAATCCCCTTAACAACATTTCTTACCGCCTACAACCCCAATTACATTATTTTACTTATTTTTACCCCGAAAATCAATTATCAACATGTCGAACAACTTACTTAAAGGTAAAAAAGGGATTATTTTTGGTGCATTAGACGAAAATTCAATTGCCTGGAAAACCGCACTGGCCTGCCATGCACAAGGCGCCGAAATCGTTTTAACCAACGCACCCATCGCTTTGCGCATGGGCACCATCAATAAACTGGCCGAAATTACCGGCGCACCTATTATCCCTGCCGATGTAACCTCCAACGAAGACGTTGAAAACCTGTTTGCCAAAAGCATGGAGCATTTTGGCGGCGGTGTCGATTTTGTATTGCACTCTATCGGCATGAGCATCAACGTGCGCAAGGGTATTCACTATACCGAAAACAACTACGAGTTTACCCATAAAGGTCTCGATATTTCGGCTTTGAGCCTGCACCGTGTGTTGGCTACTGCCATGAAGATGGATGCCATTAACGAGTGGGGGTCGGTTGTGGCTTTAAGCTATATTGCCGCCCAACGTATATTCCCTGATTATAACGACATGACCGATAACAAGGCTTACCTGGAAAGTATTGCCCGTAATTTTGGTTACCAATATGGTATTAAAAAGAACGTACGTGTGAATACCGTATCGCAATCGCCAACCCGAACAACGGCCGGTAACGGTGTAAAAGGGTTTGATGGCTTTATCAGCTATGCTGAAAAAATGAGCCCGCTGGGCAATGCTACTGCCGAGCAATGTGCCGACTACTGCGTAACCCTGTTTAGCGATTTAACCAAGATGGTTACCATGCAAAACCTGTTTCATGATGGCGGCTTCTCCTTTACCGGTGTTAGCCAGGCTGTTATTGAGCAGATGGAGAAATAAGCACACAACCGGATGGTTATTACGCTCATAACGTTCTAAGTATTCTATTTGTATTAAAATAAAAAGCCTGCCGATCAATTTTCGGCAGGCTTTGATATATTCGGGATGCCTCCACCGATATCAGATATACATCACATTCTCCAACGAAAACGCAAACGGTTCCGCCTCCGGGCCGGCGCCACCCCCGGTCATTACAATATCCGCGCTATTGATGCCCAGCAGCGATATCTCTGTATTGATTGACGACAAAATCGCTGAGTTCATTACCTGTCCTTCCACAACTTGCGAAACCACCCCAACAAAAACAGTTGGTTTAAACTCAAATACAGCTTTTTGCCCGGGTACAACATTGGTTTTTGTGGCCAACAATCGCCCATCCTTAAAAATATTGGCGGTAACGGCACCCTGGCTCAGTGCGTTTAGCATTTCTATCTCGCCAGGATTCGATGCGTTGCCCGAAAGTTTCAACTCATCGCCCGAAGGGCCTTTTGTTACACTGAACTGCTGGCCCGGCGTTGCCGTTAATTGCGGACTGTAGTTACCCCAGCTATCGCTTGCCGCTATAGTAGATTGCAACGGATAGTTGAACGGATGGTTCCACCCCGGCGAACAATTGCTGATTACAGTCCAGGCGACCGCCAGTTCTTCAAAGTCTGTAGATACATTTTTCTGAAAGATAACCACATCCGAGTCGTTGACGTCGTTCGATTTGTTGATGAAATTCAATTTAATTGTTTCCATAATATTGTTTGTTTATAGGTTGATAATTTGAAAACGGCCAAAGCCGATAGCTATTTAAAGCTACATCAAATTATTATATACTTTATGATATTTGTGTAAATAAGTCGACATGTTTTTGTTAACAAATGTGCTTGTAGCTCCCAAACGCATATGCTATAACCCCGGCTATTCGATTCTCCTAACCTCAAAAAACAAAAAAAGCCTGCCGAAATCAATCGACAGGCCTTCTGTTATATTAAAGTATACCTCTTACTTTTCTTCTTTTTCCTCGGTTTTGGTATTACCCGAGTGTTTGCCTATAATTTTGATGCCTTCGCTCTCCTTGTCAAAATCCACCTCCATTACATCACCTTCAACCAGTTCGCCTTTCAGTATTTCTTCGGCAATCGGGTCTTCCAGATATTTTTGAATGGCCCGTTTTAGCGGACGTGCACCAAACTGCGAGTCGTAACCCTTTTCGGCGATGAACTCTTTCGCGCCCAGCGTCAATTCAATTTGGTAACCTAAAGCGTGTACGCGGCCAAACAACGAAGCCAGTTCAATATCGATGATTTTGAATATCTCTTCTTTACCCAACGAGTTGAACACAATCACGTCGTCAATACGGTTCAAAAACTCCGGTGCGAAAGCACGTTTCAAAGCGGTCTCGATCACACCACGCGAATGGGTATCGGCCTGATTAACCTTGGCGGCAGTGCTAAAACCAACACCTTGACCAAAATCTTTCAACTGGCGTGCGCCAATGTTCGAGGTCATGATGATGATGGTGTTCCTGAAATCAACTTTCCGGCCCAACGAGTCGGTCAGCTGCCCTTCGTCCAATACCTGTAGCAGGATATTGAACACATCAGGGTGAGCTTTTTCAATTTCATCCAGCAATACAACCGAGTATGGTTTGCGACGTACCTTTTCGGTCAACTGTCCGCCTTCTTCGTAACCCACATAGCCCGGAGGCGCGCCCACCAAGCGCGATACAGCGAATTTCTCCATGTACTCGCTCATGTCTATTTGTATCAGGGCATCCTCGGTATCAAACATAAAACGGGCCAACTCTTTAGCCAACTCTGTTTTACCAACACCGGTAGGGCCTAAAAATATAAACGAACCGATCGGCTTTTTAGGGTCTTTCAATCCCGCACGGGTACGCTGTATAGCTTTAGTCAGTTTCTTAATGGCTTCATCCTGACCAATAATTTTATCGGCAACCTTTTCGGCCATGTTCAATAATTTCTGGCTATCAGCCTGCCCAACACGTTGTACAGGGATGCCTGTCATCATCGAAACTACTTCGGCAACATTATCTTCGGTTACGGTATAGCGTTTGGTTTTGGTTTCGGCTTCCCAAATGGCTTTGGCCTGCTCCAATTCCTCTAACAAATGCTTTTCCGTATCGCGCAGCTTAGCAGCTTCTTCATATTTCTGGCTGCGTACCACTTTGTTCTTTTCGATCTTGATCTGCTCTATCTTGGCTTCAACATCCAAAATGTTTTGAGGCACATGGATATTGGTGAGATGGACGCGCGATCCCGATTCATCCAAAGCATCAATTGCCTTGTCGGGAAGGAACCTGTCGGTAATATAACGCGCGGTTAAGCTAACGCAAGCTAAGATCGCTTCAGGAGTATAAGTTACGCCATGGTGTTCTTCGTATTTGTCTTTAATGCGGGTTAATATTTCGATGGTTTCATCAGGTGTGGCCGGTTCTACCATTACCTTTTGGAAACGACGGTCTAAAGCGCCGTCTTTTTCTATGTACTGACGATATTCGTCCAAGGTAGTCGCCCCAATGCATTGTATCTCGCCACGGGCCAAAGCCGGTTTAAACATGTTCGAAGCATCCAACGAACCCGATGCGCCACCGGCACCAACAATGGTGTGGATCTCATCAATGAACAAAATCACGTCCGGCGATTTTTCCAGCTCGTTCATCACGGCTTTCATGCGCTCTTCAAACTGACCGCGATATTTTGTACCGGCAACTAATGATGCCAGATCCAAAGTAACCACGCGTTTGTTAAACAATACCCGCGATACCTTACGTTGTACTATCCGCAATGCCAAACCTTCGGCAATAGCGCTTTTACCCACGCCTGGTTCACCTATCAATATAGGGTTGTTCTTTTTCCTGCGGGATAATATTTGCGATACACGCTCAATTTCTTTTTCACGACCAACAATCGGGTCCAACCTGCCTTCTTCGGCAGCCTTGGTCAAATCGCGGCCAAAATTATCCAGTACCGGTGTTTTCGATTTGATATCCGAAACCTTCTTCGGCTGGCTAAATGACTCCTCCTCGCGGAAATCATCATCACCACCTGTAGAAGAACCCGGCATCTCATCCGTAACATCGTTTTTATGCGATTCCACTTCGGCTTTAAATACCTCGTAGTTCACGTTAAACTGCATCAGTATCTGCGATGCGATATTATCCTCGTCGCGCAAAATAGATAGCAACAAGTGCTCAGTCCCTATTACGTCGCTCTTAAATATTTTCGCTTCTAAGTAAGTGATCTTTAAAACTTTTTCGGCTTGCTTTGTCAGCGGTATGCTGCCGATATTAACATTGGTTCCCGATGTGCCTTTCACCGCGTCTTCAATAGCGCGGCGCAAACGGGTGGTATCAACGCTCAGGTTGCGCAGCAGTTTTATTGCTACGCCGTCGCCATCGCGTATAAGTCCTAACAACAGGTGCTCAGTGCCTATATAGTCATGCCCAAGGCGCAAGGCCTCTTCTCTGCTGTACGAGATCACATCTTTAACCCGGGGCGAAAATTTAGCTTCCATATTTTACCTTTCAATATTTACGTACTAATCTATCAATTAGTTGTTATTAAACGAATGTGTTTTAACTAACTTATCAACAATATTGCCAAGCTGAAAATAATTAGTTAAAACAGACATAATAATGATATAACATTGCATCATTACTAAATTTGGCATAGGCGGCAGATACCCAAGCCCGACTTTGTAAATATAAAGAGGTGTTTTCATTAAAACAAGCACCCCACTGTCATATCCTATCCACAAACCGTTCTTTTCTCAACAAATTACTATACCTCGTTGTTTATCAATACACATCGTATTTATAAGTTTTTAGACGGATACAAAAGCCAAACGGTTGTTGCCTATCGAAAAAATTACCCACCATAACTTAACTGACAGGATGGCACGAGGGATTGCCTATGGTTCATGGTCGATCGTTCATAGTAATACCACACCATCTTTCTGCCATGATCTATGAACCATGAACTATCAACCTCTTCCAACTGTTAAACTTTGTTAAAATTCTGTTAAAACCAAACACATTATGTTAAAGTTAAACTATAAATTTAGTTTTAATGTAACACTTCGCCT
>NZ_CAITNG010000102.1 GCF_903893715.1 uncultured Mucilaginibacter sp. | reverse complement strand
GGAGAGAAAGAACTTTGGGATGCTATATTGAACCTGTTAGAACCTAAAGTGACACTTGACCCTGTTGTTATAAAAGCTAATGGACCTCAATTTACTACAAAATTAACATGCTTGTAAAAGTTCGTTGCGCAACAGCCACGTCATCGCTCGTGACTAACTATTTCCAGGCCTCCGGCCTTTAATGGCACATGGGTAATTATGGGTACGTTTCAAAACACATCTTCCATCTCCCTACATGGGTAAATATGGGTATCCGCACTATGTGCTCCCGATAGCTACCGGGAAGCAAATTAATAATGACCTAATAACAGACTCCATGGGTAATTATGGGTAAATTTCAAAACACATCTTCCGTTTTCCATTTTACATCTTCCATCTCACTATATGGGTAAATATGGGTATTTCAAAGAACTGCTTTTGTCTTAACTCTTGATTCTTTAATGTTGAGTCTCAATCCATACAATGTAAGAAAAATCCTTCAAATTATCAAATCAGCACCTATATTTAAACCAGATTTGCCATCGTATGAAAACCAGACTACTATTACTATGCCTTGTAGCTCTTTTTGCATCTTGTATCTATGACCCGGGCAATGATGATATAACTATTATCAATCACACACCGGACTCTTTATACTGCTATGTTCACGGCTACAAGAGATTAAATGATTACAACTACAATTTTTCGTTCGACTCAACCGCAGCAAGCACAAATCGCAAGTACGACTACGATGTTGCTTATAATATTAACATTAGAAAAATATTGCCAAATGACACTATACACCCGTCAATCAATGCCCATAGTTGGAAGGATGTTGCATTAGCAGATAGCGGCTTGACTATTGCCTTTTATAAAAGAGATATTCAAAAACTACCTGAAAATACACCGCTATCACCAAGCAATATATTTCGTAGAATAGACCTTACACCAAAGCAGTTAGATAGCCTGAAGTATACGATTGTTCTTAAATAACAAAAAAGCCCCGCGAAACTCGCAGGGCTTTCCATATTTCAATATCGATTATCTCCTTCTGCCGAATATCCTCAACAGCATCATAAACAGGTTTACCAACGTAATGTATAATACTAAACCACCAATCAGCGCTAACTTTTTGCCCGATGCCGAACCATACTCGATACCCGCGCCAATGCGTTTTAACAGTTGCATATAATAAGCTGTTAAGCCCGTAAATACAGCCACACCGATAAAGCTTAAAATATAGTCTAACTGTTCGCTATGAATAAAATAGTTTATTCCGAAAGAAATAAACAAGGCGATGAAAGCAATATATATAATGTTTCCAAACTTCGTCAAATCCTGATGTGTGTAGTATCCTGCTGCAGCCATAACACCAAAAAGCAATGCCGAACTGATAAATACCGATGCGACAGAACCACCTGTATACTGGGAGCATATCAAACCAAGGCTAATGCCTATCAGGCTGGCATAGGTAATAAATAATAAAACCAAAATTGGGTATGATATTCTGTTGTAGCCAATCTGCATCACTAAGGCAAAAACTAAGGGCGAGAAAACCGCAAAATACCCGAACCCGGATAAACCTCCTGTTGTTGGATTGAAAACCAGCTCTTGGTAAGCCGAGTTACTGTAAAACAAATAAGCAACATATGCCGATATGCCCAATGCCACAAACATCCAGGTAAACACCCCGGCCAAAAACCTGCGCGAAGCAATAGTGGCTTCGTCTTCTACTTGTATTACGTTATCATAAACGTAGTCATCTCTTTTTACTTCCATTTTTAAGTTATCCTTTTATTAAAAAATTTTGTGATATAAATATAAACGTATTTTCCTTCGGTTTAGTAAGCCAAAGGTAAATTATTAGCTCAAACGTTTCACCAATTGTTCTTCAACTTTTTTAAATACCTGCAAAGGCTTTAGCGCCCGCCAACCCAAATCGTCCAACGCGCCGCCAAAGTTGATGTAATAGTCGATATTGTTTGTTTTGAACTCGTTGATGACATGCTCGCGGAAATTGATGCCCGCTATCCAGCCATCTTCCACCTCCTGAAACCATTCCTCGTAATAACAATCGTCGCTCGAGTGGAAGTTCAGCACATTTTCGCCAATCAGCACAAATTTGTTGATGCCTTCGTCCATCATCAGTTCCAGTATCTCGCGCTTGAGCAACATAATGTCATTGTCAATCGCGTCGTTCCATTCGCCAATCAGTTCTATAATGGTATAGCCACGGTCGTAATCCACATAAAGCACCTTCAGGTATAAAGTATTCGAGCCAAACGAATCCCATTGCGGGTGCAGCAGGTAATTGTACACCTGCTTATCAAACTCAAACTCATTGTATTCTACCGCGTAAAATGGCGAATGCTCATCTTCCGATGCTACATAATCATCGCGCCAGCGGTAATATGGTTCTATCTCGTGCATTTTATACTCCTAATTTTATTCGGCAAACCTGCCGCTTCGTTTAACTCACCCGGTCATCGCTCTGCTCGACCACCCTCTCTTCGCCTGCGGCGGAAAGAGGGTAAACCCCATTTTCTTTTTCTTTGCCCTCTTTTTCGCTTGCGAAAGAGAGGGCCGACCAGCGTAGCGTAGTCGGGGTGAGTCAACCCGCCGCTATCATTTCAAATCATCTGCACATTTACTCATCCCGATAGCTATCGGGAGCACATCCGCATATTTACGAAGTTTGAAAATGATGGTCAATAGCTTTACGCACACTGCCATACTTTTCCAACAGGCCGGCCGCTATCGGCTCGTTCAAGCCGGTGGCCTGCATCACCATCTTCGTCCCCCGGTCAATCAGTTTATTGTTAGATAATTGCATATCCACCATCTTGTTGCCTTGCACCCGGCCCAATAATATCATTACACTTGTGCTTAACATATTGAGCGCCATTTTTTGCGCGGTACCCGCCTTCATCCTGGTCGACCCGGTTACAAACTCAGGGCCGGTAACCACTTCAACAGGGTATTGGGCCGCCGCCGCAACCGGGCTGCCTGCGTTGCAAACAATACAACCCGTGGTTACATGGTGTTTATTGGCGGCCTGCAAACCGCCGATGACATAAGGCGTAGTGCCCGATGCCGCCAACCCTACCAAAACGTCCTTGTCGTTTATTTGGTATTTCTGCAGGTCTTTCCAGGCTTGTTCGGTATCATCCTCGGCAAACTCCACCGCTTTGCGAATGGCTCCATCGCCTCCGGCAATAATACCAATTACCCAATCAAAAGGCACGCCATAAGTCGGCGGTATTTCCGAAGCGTCAACAATGCCCAACCGGCCGCTGGTACCCGCGCCAATATAAAACAAGCGGCCTCCGGCCTTCATTTTTTCGGCGGTGATGGCAACCAATTTTTCCAGTTCGGGCAATGCCTTTTCAATCGTTAAAGCAACACTTTTATCCTCGTTGTTGATATTGTGGAGCAGTTCGGCAACCGACATTTGCTCCAAATCGTTATACTTCGAATCGCGTTCGGTTACTCTTTCCATGGTCTGTTGCTTTTATAGTACAAAAATCGGCAAATTTTATCAGATACATCAAATGCGCAACTATAAATATTATTATACAATCGTTAAATTAGCGCACTTATGCGAAACATCCAAACCTTTTTGAAAACCTTGATGCTGCTCATCATCGGTGCCATCATGGGCATTTGGGTAAACAATGGCTTTAGCGGCCATCGTTTTGTTTTTAGTAAGGACGACAAGCTGTCGCGTGTGGTGAAGCTGGTGCACGATAAATATGTCGATTCGGTAAACACCGACAGCCTGGAGGGCGAAACCGCCAACCAGTTTTTACAAAACCTCGACCCGCACTCCATGTACCTTCCGCCGCAGCGCGCTACCACGCTCAACGAGACGCTCGACGGCGGCTTTGAGGGCATCGGCATCGAGTACCTGCTCATTAAAGATACCCTTTACGTAAGCAATGTGATAAAAAACGGCCCTGCCGATAAAGCCGGCCTCGGCATTGGCGACAAAGTGATTACCCTCAACAACCAAAAATTCGCAGGTACACACCTCAGTGAAAATGTGGTGGATAATGCTTTCCGCGGTACAACAAGCACCGTGCTGCAATTGGGCGTATTGCAAGGCACCTCGCCGGTCATCAAAAATATCAGCATCACCCGCGACCGGGTTGCCCTCAGCAGTTTGGATGCCGCCTACATGGTCGCGCCGCAAACAGGTTATGTTAAGATAAGTAAATTTGCCGCTACCACTGATAAGGATTTTCAGGTTGCTATAAAAGCCCTAAAAGCGCAAGGAATGCAAAAGCTGGTGCTCGATTTGCGCTTTAATGGCGGGGGCTACCTCAACGCCGCTACAGCCATGGCCGACGAGTTTTTACCTGCCGGTAAACTCATTATGTACACCAAAGGTGTACACGAACCCCGTACCGATTACTTCTCTACCGATAGCGGCAGCTTTATTAAAGGTAAACTCGCCATCCTCATCAACGAATACTCGGCCTCAGCAAGCGAAATATTGGCCGGCTCCATGCAGGATCTCGACCGTGCCACCATCGTGGGCCGCCGCTCCTTTGGCAAGGGTTTGGTGCAGGAGCAATTCGCGTTTAATGATGGCTCGGCCATTAACCTTACCGTGGCCAGGTATTATACCCCGTCGGGGCGCTGCATTCAAAAATCGTACAAAAACGGCACCGGCGATTACCATAACGAACTGACCACCCGCATGCAAAAAGGAGAGCTTTTCTCGGCCAAAAGCAATATGGACGACAGTGTTTTCCGCCAACCCTCAAAATTCCATACCGCAAACGGGCGCAAGGTATACAGTGGCGGCGGCATTATGCCCGATGTGTTTGTGCCCGCTGATACCATGGGTAACACCAGCCTTTTTTACGACCTGAACAACCGCCGCCTGTTTGATGCCTATGTGCTGCAAAAAATGAAGGGAACACTCAGGAAATATACTAATTTCGATACTTTTAATGCAGGCTATCAGGTAAGCCCTGCCGAGTTTACCAACTTCATCATCTACGCCACGCAAACCCTCAAGGAACTTGATTCGAACGAAATAGCCCGCTCGGCAGATAACATCCGCCTGTACCTTAAAGCCGCCGCCGCCCGCTTTAAATGGGGCGACGAAGCCTACTTCAAAACCATCAACAAGGACGACCCAACGTTAAAAAAAGCTATTGAGGTGCTGTAAATATGCGAATGTGCAAATGATTTGTGTGTACCGGTTAGCTTTTACGTTATCAAATGCGCTGCTGCAACCTTACCCGGCAACTTCATGACTATTCACCAACGTAAATAAACGCCCAAAACCATCATAGCAAAAAAATAAGCTGTAAATAATTTTTTCCCGTTCTATTTCAACCATGAAACTGATTTTGGCCCAAGTTTATAACATGCCTCTCAACGTCTCTATGGTGTCCGCTTCTTCCTTCGGCTTGTCTAAACGCCAGCGCAATATCCGCGGAAAGCGCAGCGCGATACCCGATTTATGCCGCGTCGATCGGTTAATCCCTTCAAAGCCAATTTCAAAAACCAGCTCGGGTTTTACGGTACGTACCGGGCCAAATTTCTCGAGTGTGTTGCGCTTTACAAAATTGTCTACCCTGCGGATCTCTTCATCCGTCAGTCCCGAATAGGCTTTCGCAAAGGGTACCAGCTTATCGCCGTCCCAAACAGCAAATGTATAATCGGTATATAGGTCGGCGCGGCGCCCATGGCCCTTTTGGGCGTATATCATTACCGCGTCTACCGATAGCGGGTCGATTTTCCATTTCCACCAATCGCCCCGGCGGCGGCCTACCTGGTAAGGCGCGCTTTTGCGCTTTAGCATAATACCCTCGGCTATCATACGTCTCGATTGTGTTCGCATTTCGCTCAATTCGTCCCAGCTTGTAAAGTTGATGATTGGCGAAAGCCTGAATACCTCGGGGAAAGGGGTAGTTAATTGTAATTGCTCCAAAATGGCCCGGCGGGCAATCTGTGTTTTGCTACGTATGTCTTCGCCCTCAAACTCCAAACAATCATAAGCAATAACCGCCACAGGGCTTTCTTCCAATATCTTTTTGCTCAGGTTTTTTCGCCCAATGCGGGTTTGTAAAATACTAAAAGGCAATGGCTGTCCGCTTTTAAAGGTCAATATCTCGCCATCCAACACGGTGCCATCGGGTAGTGCATTTAAAAAAGGGTGCAATTCCGGAAACTTTTCGGTCGCCAGTTCTTCGCCCCGGCTCCAAATAAATATTTGGCCTTGGCGTTTAATCATCTGTGCGCGTATGCCGTCCCACTTCCATTCGGCCTGCCATTCTGCAGCATCGCCCAAACTGGCTTGTAGCTCTACCGGCGACTTTTGTTTTTCGGATGTTTCCTGTATGGGATAAGCCAAAAAGAAGGGATAAGGGCGCGATATATCGTCCAGCGCGCCTTGTTCTGCAATTAATTGCTCAAAGGAGTAGGTCTCTGGTTGCCATTTGCCCATCAGGCGATGCGTCAGCGTCGCCGCCTCCAGGTTCGAGATATCGGCCAAAGCTTTGATCACCAAATTTTGTGATACACCCACCCTAAAGCCTCCGGTTAATATTTTGTTGAACACAAATTTCTCCTGTGCGTCCATCATATCCCAGGAAGCAGTGAGCCAATCTTTACGCTCCTCCTCCGTTTTATTGCCTATCGCATTAATCTCGGCTATCCATTCCGTCAGGGTTTTGCTATTGCTCACATTGTTTTTTGGCAGCAGCAAAGCGATGGTTTCGCCCAGGTCGCCAACCACATGGTAACTTTCTTCAAACAGCCACGCGGGGATATATGCCATCTCTATAGCCCAGGTGCGCACCAGGCTAGCGTTGATGGGCCGTTTAGGCTTGCGGCCGGTAAACAAAGCCAGCATATGCATTTTGTCCGTGTCGGGTACCGACAGGAAGTATTCTTTCAGTATTCGTACCTTTTCGTTGGTTTTGTTCGTCTCGTCGAGCGAGAGGAAGAGTTGGGCAAAGGCTCTCATGAAGCCCCTCCCAGATCCTCTCCGTTGTATAACGGAAGGACTTCAAAAGCCTCCCCTTCCGGGGGAGCTTGGGTGGGGGCATCTTCTTCGCCACCAAACAAGGTATATACCTCGCGCGCGTCGAAACCGATTTCGCTGAGGTATCGCGAAAAGCTGGCGGTATAGCCGTGGGTCAGGTATACGGTCTCGCAACCGGTAGCATTAATGGCACTCAACAGCCCATCCCAGTCGGCATGGTCAGAAAGTACAAAGCCCCGGTCGGCCGCTCTTCGCTTTTTTGCGCCGCGTATACTCATCCAACCCGAGCAGTACCCAAAATCGTACGGGCCGAAACGCCGCATCCATGGCGTACCCACCGCAGATGGCGGCGCCAGTATAATGCCCTTGCGCACCTCATCTTTTGAGGTTAGTGGCGTTATTCGTTCGGTAGGGTTCAATTGTATCCCGTTACGGCGCAGGGCCTCATTGGTATTCTCGATAACACCGTGTGTATACACTTTACCTGTAGAAAGATCGAGGTTTTGCAATATACGTTGCGCCTTGCCTAAGCTGTAGCCAACAATCACGGTGGCTAAGCCGTTAGCCCGGTTATGCCGCCACCAATTATTCATCTCGGCAAATACTTCTGCTTGTGGTTTCCATTTATAAACGGGCATCCCAAAGGTACATTCCGAAATGAAATGGTGGCAGTGCACGGGTTCGAAGGGCGTGGAAATACCGTCGTCGGCTACTTTATAATCTCCCGACACAACCCATACCTCACCCTGATAACTTAACCTCACCTGTGCCGACCCTATTACATGCCCCGCTGGGAATAAGCTGATGGATACTCCGTTCTTTGTTACGGTTTCACCATATTCAACGGTTTGCAGTTGTATCTCGCCAAGGCGGTACCGCAACACCTGCGCTGAGTAATGATGCGCTAAGTAACGTTTATTGCCAATACGGGCATGATCGGAATGGGCATGGGTAATTACTGCGTAATCAACCGGCAGCCAGGGGTCAATATAGAAATTACCCTGCGCGCAATAAATGCCGCGATCTGTAAATTCGAGCAGATTTTTTTTTGCCATACTCAAAAAGCTTAGCGGAAAGTTAAGCCTTTTTGATTACAGGTTTTGCTTTTTGATATTTTATGGGATTCGGTTGACTGAATAAGCGTATTTCAAATCACACGACAACATAGATCAACACATTGCAGTGAACACACCTCATTAAAAAGTACTAAAAACTACTTCTGCCTAAAAAACACCTGTATCGGCACGCCGGCAAAATCAAAGTTCTCGCGTAGCTTGTTTTCGATAAAACGATAGTAAGGTTCTTTGATATACTGCGGCAGGTTACAAAAGAACGCGAACATTGGCGCCGTACCTTGTATCTGGGTAATGTATTTAATCTTCACGTACTTACCCTTAATGGCAGGAGGGGGGAAAGCCTCGATGATAGGCAGCATCACCTCGTTCAGTTTTGAAGTAGGTATTTTTTTGATGCGGTTTTCGTAAACATGGTTGGCGGCTTCAATGGCTTTAAATATCCGCTGCTTTTCCATTACCGAAGTAAATACAATGGGCACATCCACAAAAGGGGCAATTTTTTGATGGATCAGTTCTTCAAAAACCTTGGTGGTTTTGTTGTTCTTCTCTATCAAATCCCATTTGTTTACCACAATAACAATACCCTTTTTGTTCTTCTCCGCCAAGTGGAAAATATTGATGTCCTGCGACTCAATGCCTTCCACAGCATCTATCATCAGCAAAACCACATCGGCCTCTTCCAAAGCTTTAATGGTGCGCATCACCGAATAAAACTCGATATTCTCTTTCACCTTCGTTTTTTTGCGCAAACCGGCAGTATCCACCAGCATAAAATCGTGGCCAAACTGGTTGTAGTGTATATGTATCGAATCACGGGTGGTACCTGCTATCGGGGTAACAATGTTTCTGTCTTTACCAAGCAAGGTATTGATGAAAGATGATTTACCCACATTCGGCCTTCCGGCGATGGTATATTTAGGCAGGGTATTAGGCTCTAAAACTTCATCGTCAAAGCACTTCACTACCTCATCCAGCAACTCACCCGTTCCCGAGCCCGTCATTGATGAGATATTGTAAATCTCGCCCAGGCCAAAGCTGTAAAATACCGTAGCATCAATTTGCTGCGAGTTATTATCAACCTTGTTCACCACCACAAACACCGGCTTTTTGCTGCGGCGCAAAACAGTAGCTATCTCATCGTCCAAATCGGTAATACCGGTGGTAACATCCACCACAAACAATATCACCGATGCTTCTTCAATGGCTATCAGTACCTGTTCGCGTATGGCGCTTTCAAAAACATCTTCGCTGTTGGCTACGTAGCCGCCGGTATCAATCACGGTAAAATCGTGTCCGGTCCATTCCGATACACCATAGTGCCTGTCGCGGGTAACGCCGCTCATATCGTCAACAATGGCTTTACGGGCCTCTATCAACCGATTAAATAAGGTACTCTTGCCCACATTCGGGCGGCCTACTATGGCTACTATGTTGCTCATGTTTTTTTAATTTAGACTCAAGAGCCGAGAATCAAGAATTAAGACCTTGCGTTGTCTTGGTTCTTGATTCTTGCATCTTGATTCTTATTGCTCGTACCCAAATTGCTTCAGGTAATTCTTTTTACTGCGCCAATCGGTAATTACTTTTACAAACATCTCCAAAAAAACCTTTTGTTGGAAAAATTCTTCCATATCCTTTCGGGCGTAGGTACCAACTTTTTTCAGCATGGCGCCGCCCGGGCCAATCAGGATGTTTTTTTGCGAGTCGCGTTCAACAATAATTTCGGCGCTGATGCGGTATATTTTTGCTTCTTCCTTAAAAGCAGTGATCACCACCTCGGTGCTATAAGGTATTTCTTTTTCGTATAGTTTGAATATCTTTTCGCGGATAATTTCCGACGCGAAGAAACGGTCGTTCCTGTCGGTCAAAAAATCCTTTTCGTAATAGGCCGGGTGCTCGGGAATCATGTCCAGCACCAAATCCATTATCGACTGTACGTTATGGTTCAACAATGCCGAAGTGGCAAAAACTGCTTTTGGCTTCAGTGCTTCTTCCCAATAAGCAATCTTGGCCTTCACCGTTTCCTCGTCCGATTTATCTATCTTATTCACCACCACAATGAGCGGGGCCAAACTCCCGTTCAGCTTTTCCAGCACATCGGCTTCATCATATTTTTCGTTGATATCGGTAACCAGCACAACCACATCTGCATCCAGCAGCGAACCTTCCACCTGGTGCATCATGGTTTCCTGCAAGGCGTAATGTGGTTTGATGATGCCCGGTGTATCGCTGAAAACAATTTGGTAATCTTCCTCGTTTACTATACCAAGTATACGGTGGCGCGTAGTTTGGGCCTTAGGCGTAATGATCGACATTTTTTCGCCCACCAATGCATTCATTAGTGTAGACTTACCCGCGTTGGGTTTGCCAATAATGCTTACGAAACCAGCCTTGTGTGCCATGTAAAAAATATATGTAATTTTATTTGGACTGCAAAGAAACGAATTATATCTTTGCAGTCCAATTAAAACGGAGCACAAATTGCATTTCGATAATTGAAAACGCCGTTTTGGAGTAATGAACCAAAACAAATACCAACAAAAATAGTGCGGGATGGAGCAGTTGGTAGCTCGTCGGGCTCATAACCCGAAGGTCGTAGGTTCGAGTCCTGCTCCCGCTACCTCCAATAAATGAAGCCTTTAACTGAAAAGTTAGAGGCTTTTTTTTGTCAAAGATTTTTTTATATTAGAGATTCGGTAGCAACTCGTTACCTGACTTAACAATGAAAAAATTTAGGGTTGTCTTTATTATTATTGTAGGCTTGTCTTTCGCTGCTATGGGGTATACGCAGGTCTATTCTGAAACACAGTCTGTTTACTTATTGGCCCTTGAATTGATAGGATTGGTTGTCTTATTCATAGGGCTGATTGTTACTATCATTAGCAATGAAGGAAAATCGAAAATTTACAAAGTTTTTATTATCTGTTCCTACCTTTTTTTACTTGGATTTTTAGGTCGTCAAGATATTACTGAATACAAAGAAATGACCTGCCAGGATAAATATGGCAGGAGTTTTAATTTAGCACGGCGAAGACTGGGCGTACCTGAAATCCCTGCAGATTGGCATATTTTCGGTAGGGGGAATGGCTTCGTCTCCTGGGTGGCTAATAAGACTGACATTGGTCATAAGGTTAAGCATATAGAGATAGATTCCTCGTGCAGGATAGAAGTTGAGGACGACGGATACAAACTCAAACCACCGCGTGCACCATGGCTCAAACCCTGCTTATATCGACAAAAACTATGGCGGCGTTTTCATTATATGGGACAAGCTTTTTGGCACCTATTGCCCGGAAGGTGAAAAAGTGGCCTACGGCATTACTACCGGCTTTGCAGGCTACCGGCCTTTGGTGCTGGTATTTAAAGGCTTTGTGGATTTGGTTAAAAATAAGATGGATTACAAGGGGTGATACTAACGTTTTACTTGCTTGGGATTTATAGCATCCTAACAGCTTACTGTTCCGCAGACTACAAATCTGCAGCTTTTTAGTACCAGCACTGTTTAATTTTCCAAACTTTAAGCCCCTAACTTTGTAGTCTTAGATTATAAAACAAGGCCCACCCTAAGCTATCCTTATCAACCTGGCCAAATACTGCCCAAACTCATCCTCGAGCAACACCTCAAAGTTATAGCCCGCTTCGGCAGCAATGTCGCTCATACGCTCCTCGTCCATATACAGCCAGTTAAACCAATCGGTTTTTTGTTGATGGTATTCGTATTGATAGGCAATCTCGCCATGATAGCCTGTTTCGGGAAGGTTGCCTTCGTATAAATACGCCACGTCGCTCGAATCGAACAGGACTTGACCACCCTCGTTCAGTAAAGTATCCAGTTGCAACAGCAAGCGCGCGAGGCCATCGGTAGTACCCGCCAGCCCTATGCCGTTCATCAGTAAGAGCAGGGTATCAAACTTGCCCTGGTTATAGGTAAAAATATCAGCAACGGCAGCCTGGGTAACACCCCGCTGTTGCATTACCTGCACCGCCAAAGGCGAAATATCGATAGCCTTTACATCCAGTCCACGGTCTTGCAATGCGAGGGCGTGGCTGCCTGCGCCCGCGCCAATGTCGAGCACGCTGCCCCGGCATTCGTTCAGGGCAAGCCACTCCAGGTCGGGCATATCGTCTTCATCCCTAAAATAGACGTCAACAGGCATCTCTTCTTTGGGGCCATAGCGGTTATGTATCCAAAGTTTGTGTTTGGATAATTGGTGGTAATGGTTGTACAGGGCTTGTCCTAAAATATCGCTCATGGCAGCGCAAATGTATCGAAGGATATTTATACCGCAAACCATTCCGCATTTGCGGTGTTGTGTTAGTAATAGTTATTAATAAAACCATTATGAAAAAGAACATGTTTAGGATAATCGCCTTGCTGGTGCTGGTTGGCAGTTTAGCCTCGAGCTGCTCGGTAGAGTATCAGGAAAACCGCCGCCGCGACCGCGAAGCGCACCAACACGATCAGGATCACCACGATCCCGACCAACATCACAACAACAATTAACCCCAATAAAAAAATGCCTTCAGTAATTACTGAAGGCATTTTTGTTGGTATCAAAGCTGGTCAACTTAAACAAGCTTGCCGGTTTGGCAAATTAAGAGATACGTAATGCAAAAGCGTAGTTGGTGGCCAGTTTGTCTGTTGCTAATTTGATTTCCAGGCCTTCGGCCTTTCGTTCAAATTGTAGTGAGGGGCCGCCGCAAAGATCAACCCGATTGATCGGCTCGGGGCGAAGCTTGCTGTCGGCGGCCAGGCTTTTGATCAATACCTTTCCGTCTTCGGGCCAACCTAATACGATAGCATACAATACATCCCCTTTTGTTGTAAATCGGATATCTTTATAAGTAAAAGGTACGCCCTTGCCCTCATTAAAACCAAGGCCGTTACTCAATGCTACAGGCTTTTCCTGGGCAGGGCCTTCGCCGAAAACTTTCCATGGCCGTGTCGAGAAAATACTTTCACCGTTTAACTTTACCCATTCGGCAATTCCGTTTACAATAGCTGTTTCTTTCTCATCAATCGTGCCATCGCCCCTTACGGGGATACTTAATAAGAGGTTGCCGTTTTTGCTCACAATATCGGCCAGGTCATGGATTACTGTTTTAGCAGTCTTGTACCGGTTTCTGTCGTAAATAGTGCGGTCGTAATGCCAGTCTCCTATGCAGGTATCCGTTTGCCAGGGCAAAGGTTCAAGCGTATTGCTCGATCCCCGCTCAATGTCCCATACCATACATTTTTTTTGTATCTCATCTAAATCCTTTCCGTTCAATATGGCTTCCAGTTTGCCTCTTCTTTTTAAATTGGTATTATAAAAGTGTGCGGCTATTTTTAAGCCGGCATCGCTGATGGGGTATAAGGGCAAAATCGAATCATCAAAATATAACAAGTCCGGGTCATATTTATCAATCAGGTCGATGGTCCGGTTCAAAAATTTATCACAATAAGCTTTTGATGGTATGCTGGCACCATTATCCCAACGCCATTGCTTATGGATACTATTGACGTCATCGCTGCCAATACTCAGTTCATGGTTCTGTTCATATAAGGCTTGCGGATCCATGCCGTCCCACCAAGTGCCTGTGCCATCTTTCTTCTGCAAAAAACCATCATAGGGTACACCAGCTAAAGGGCCTTTTTTATCGGCACGTTTAGCCGTTTCCATCCATGTCCAGGCATGCGAAGCGTGTACGCTTACGCCAAACCGCATACCTTGTTTCTTAGTTGCTTTTGCCCAACCCCCTATAATGTCTTTCTTCGGGCCAACATTCATCGAGTTCCATTGTTGATATTTGCTGTCGAAAGCGTCAAAATTGTCATGGTGATTCACCATGGCAAAAAAATATTGCGCGCCTGTAGTTTTATATAGGCTCAGCAAAGCATCCGGGTCCCAATTCTCGGCTTTCCATTCATGAACAAGGTCCTTAAAACCGAATTTTGACGGATGCCCATATTTTTGAACATGATAATTGTAGCAACGGTCGCCTTCATTGTACATGCGCCTGGCATACCAATCGCCATATTCGGCCTGGCACTGCGGCCCAAAGACGGCCCAGATACCAAATTTTGCATCGCTGAACCATTGCGGGGTTTTGTATTGCTGTAAGGATTCCCAATTGGGTTCAAAAGGCCCTTTCGCTAACATATTGGTGTTAGCTATGGCGCTTTGTAATAGCGTATTGTTTAAACTCAAACCACCTGCAACAATTGCCCCGGTTTTTAAAAAACTTCTTCTGCTCTGTGTCATGTTTACTTACTAAAGCCCTTTAATTTACCAGCTCACACTTTAGGTCTTTTATGGCCGGTTCATTTCCAATCTTATTTCTTAAACTCCACCTTAAAACCAACCACCTGCCATTTGGGCAAGCTGGCCGGTTTGGTAATCACCAAGGCATCGTCTTGCTGTGTCCAGGTCAGTTTTTCTTTGCTGCCCAGCATAGTAACGGCTGCGATTTGCTTGTCCAAATATTTCGAGCCTTTGCCCAGCGAAGTCAGCTTGATGTCGCCGGTTTGAGCAGCCATGCAGTAAGCGTACAGGTTACCGCCTTTGGTGGTAAAACGTACGTCGGTTGGTTGGTAGCCGCGGGTATCGCTCAGGCCGCCAAAGTGGCCCTTTTGCTGGTTCGCTTTAACGGTAGATGGCCCTTCACCATAAATCTTCCATGGGCGCGAACCGTAAATGCCTTCGCCATTGGCGGTAGTCCAATCGGCAACACCCTGCACAATGGCCAACACATCGGGCTCCAGGTCGCCTTCGGGGGTTTGCACCACGTTGAGCAACAGGTTGCCGTTTTTACTAACAATGTCTATTAATAGTTGCGCAACCTCATCGGCGCTCTTATATTTTTGGCCGGTGCGGTAAAACCAATCGCCAATAGAAGTATCTGTTTGCCACGGGAAGGGGCTGATGGAATCCAACACGCCACGCTCCACATCCTGCGCCCATTTGCCTTCCGATGGTTGTTTGCAGTTGTACACGGCGTCCAGTTTGCCGCCGTTTTTGGCCATGTCGGTATTGTAAAAATGTGATATCATGGTGCGACCAACATCGCCGAAAGGCATGCCGCTATCCGAGTACAGCAAGTCGGGGTGATAATTGTCTATCAGTTCGGTAATGCTGGTTAACCATTCCTTTTGCCAGGCGGGGTTATTGCTCAGCCAGTTTTTAATGTCGGATGAGTCAGCTTTTTGATGATACAAATCCTGGTATTGCGGGTCGGCGCCATCATAAGGCACACCTGCCATCGGCCCGGTCTTATCTGCCCCGTGGCTCGGCTGAAACCAGTTAAAGCTGGCTGCCAAATGCTCCGAAACCCCAAAACGTAGTCCCTGGCCCTTTGCAGCTTTTTGCCACAGGCCAACCACGTCCTTGTGCGGACCCATATTCACAGCGTTCCAGCGGTGCACCTTTGAGTTCCATAAAAAAAAGTTGTCGTGGTGGGTGCCCATGCTCACAAAGTATTTGGCGCCGGCTTTTTTATACAGCGCCATCAATTTTTCGGGGTCCCATTTTTCGGCTTTCCATAGCGGGATAATGTCTTTATATCCAAACTTTGCCGGCGGACCGTAATGCTCAACATGGTATTTGTTTTGGCGACTGCCCTCCACATACATGTTTTTGGCATACCAATCGCCCTGGCGCGGCACGGCCTGCGGGCCCCAATGCGCCCAAATGCCAAACTTGGCATCCCTGAACCATTCGGGGTATTGGTATTGTTTTAGCGATTCATCCGTTGCCTTAAATTTACCCTGCTGTGCCGAGCAGGTAATGGCACATGCCGTTATTAAAAATGCAGATAGCACAAATTGTTTGATAAGCTGTGGCCTCATAACAGGTGTTTTAAATAAGTTTATAATTACAAACAGGTTTTCAAATGCGGTTAACCGGTGGAAGGTTTACGACAAATGTTTTTGGTAATGCAATTTGCTCATTTAAAAACCATTATGGCGCGACTATATGGTAAACTATTCTGTTATAATAGTAAACTATTCTGTCACCAAAAATGACGGTATGGCTAAACGAAGGTATTAATAGATTAATCCTGCGAAATAGGAGTCGGTAATTCATCCGAAAAGTGGAGTACCAAATCGAACTAAATATATCGGGAAGTGGGTTTTTCCCTGCACAACAGCAAACAGTATTTTGAACTTGCTTCAATAATTTCGTAACTTTACTTATCATGACGAATGTTGAGCTATACACACAGATTACGCTACTGCCTGATGAACTGCAGAAGGAGGTAAGCGATTTTGTGGAGTTTTTAAATCAAAAATCAAAAAGTGCAAAAAGTATAAAAGAGCGTCAGTTTGGTTATGCAAAGGGCTTTTTCAAAATGTCGCCTGATTTCGACGACCCCTTAGCCGATTTTAAGGACTATATGTAATGCAGTTCCTGTTAGATACGCATACCTTTATCTGGTTTATCAACGGCGATACTTCGCTACCGCCGGATGCCGCTGGCAAAATAAAGAACATCGAAAATAAGTGCTTTATCAGCATTGCCAGTATCTGGGAAATCGCCATAAAAACAAGTCTGGGCAAACTCGAACTGAGATCCGCCTTTGACCAAATCCAAAGCTTTTTAGTTGAAAATGCAATCGAAATATTGCCATTGGCCTTTCCACATATTCAGCGTCTCAATAATCTCGATTTTCACCACCGCGACCCATTCGACCGTATCATTATCGCGCAAAGCATAGTTGAACGATTGACAGTCATTACCAAAGATGAGCATTTCGGTAAATACCACTGTGAAGTTTTGTGGTGAAAACGAAGGTATTAATAGATTAATCCAGCGAAATAGGAGTCGGTAAAGTCATCCGAAAAGTGGAGCACGTTGGGCAAATGCACAAACTCATCTGGGAGGTGGGTAGTGGTGAGGATGACGGTTTTCATTCCCGCGTTCAAAGCGGCTTCGGCTCCTTTGGGCACATCTTCAAATACTAAGCAAGCGGTTGGCTCAATACCCAGTTGTTCGGCTACTTTTAGGTAAGTTTCGGGGTGGGGTTTGCTTAAGGTCACGTCATCTGCGCTTACAATGGCTTTAAAATAATGACGGATGTGCAGGTTGTCCAGCACAAAATCGATATTGAACGGTATGGCCGCCGAACCAATGACCATGGGGATACCTTTTTGATAGGCTGCTTCCAAAAATTCCATCAGGCCTGGCAGCAGGGCCAGTTGGTGCAGGTACTCCTGTTGGTAACGCTTTTCTTTTTCGAAGGATAAGGCAACCATTTCGTCCATGGTAAACCTTTCCGGACCGAACATACGCACCAGCACTTCGGGGTTTTTGCCATACATCTGTTGCTTCACTTCGTCCCAGGTAAAATTCCCGCCAAGGTCGTTGTTCAACAAATATTGCCATGCACGGGTATGAAACTCCATATCGTTTATCATGGTGCCGTTCAGGTCAAAAATAAAAGCTTTAAAAGGGTTTGCCATAAAATATTTTGGCGCAAAAGTATTTTAAATTAGTGTCAGATCAGCTAAGTAAATAAAGTCCTTGCTATTCAAGGTATACAAAGGGGTTTTATAATAAATTGCAGTTGCTGCTATGAGCATATCAGGAATGGATGGCCTGTGGCTTAGGGAATAATTTTCAAAAATACTGATCAATGTGTCGTTGATGTTCTCATCAACAGCGATCTGTCGAAATTTATTTAAGAATTTCATGTTGCGATAAAGGTCTTGTTTATCGCGACTGCCAACCAGGAATTCTACATATGATATTGAACTTATTGCAAGATTATCGACACCTAAAGCATCACATTTTTCAATTATATTAGCATTATGCCTAATAATTTCTATCAGGATGTTGGTATCAATGAGGACCATTATTTAGAAGGCCATGCAGTTTTTCTAATTTCTTCGATAGAAGGAAAATCAGGATTATAATCTATATCATCCCAAAAAGAATTTTTATTTTGAGTGTCTTTCGGGGCAGCCTCGTTAATTTCAAAAGCTATCACCTGAACTTTTTTCCCATAAAATTCTTTAGGTAATTCTATAGAATGATGGGTTTCGTCCGGTATCAATACTTCGTTTAACATTTTAATGTTCTTTTTATTACGATAAATATACGGAATTTCCTTTTAAAATAAAATTCAGCCTTCATCCGCCACAAACTTCATCGACAAGGAATTAACGCAATGCCTGGTGTTTTTCGGCGTAAACCTTTCGCCTTCGAACACGTGGCCCAGGTGCGCGCCGCAATTGGCGCAAACAATTTCCACGCGACGGCCATCGGCATCCAATACGCGATTTACCGCGCCGGGTATCTCATCATCAAAACTCGGCCAGCCGCAATGCGAGTCGAACTTGTCTGCTGAGCGGTACAGCGGCGAGTTGCACCTGCGGCATTCGTAAACACCCGGTACTTTATGGTTGGTATATTCCCCGGTAAAAGGCCTTTCGGTACCTTTGTGTACGATGACGTATTCTTCTTCGGGGGTGAGCTTATTATAGTTCATTTTTTATTGATTGAATGATTGATTGACAGAATGATTGAAGGTTTTCCTTCTCACAAAATATATCTAAATATACGCTTTAGTCGGGTTTTGGTTTGCAACCTTACGGTAAGGAATTGGTTATTTACAAAATGTTGACTTTATGGAATCCTTTTAAAAAGTGCATCTTTTAAATACTAACTTTAATGATATGAACTTAAAACTAATAATGGCGCTCATTTTGGTCTTTTTATCCATTGATAACGCCACTATAACTATTGCACAATCAAGCCAATCTATCAATTCATCGAAATATGCAATTTTAAAATTTAATCCCGGACTTGACCAGTATATTTTTAAAGGGAAATTTAAATCGACCAGTTTGTCGGATAACGAGATAAAAAACATCGAAAAACTAATTGCAATAAGGATTTCAGAATATAATAAAATGAAGCTTGCTGAGAATAAAAAACTGTTAGAAAAATACCCTTCCAAGCCTCATGAGATAATATCGGGCAATTTGATAAATAATCCTGCAGATTATTATAAACAGTTCATTGCCGTTACGGATGCCAAAGGCCAGAAAATTGTTTGGGCTAATTGTTTCTGTACTCCGGAGGAAAAATCGTATTGGAAGAAAGGAATAGTTGAGGTGGAAGACGGAGGTTCGTGCTTTTTTAATCTAAAAATCAACTTAACCACCAATACTGTTTACGACTTTATGGTTAACGGAGAAGCTTAAAACAAAAAAAATCCCGGCCCACCGGACCAGGATTTAAAATATCTATCCCGATAGCTATCAGGACGCAGCACTAAGTACTAAGCTACTACTTTTTCCAGCTTTGCCAATTCCTCGGCCATGGCTGCGCCAATTTCGGCAGGCGATTCCACTACGCGGATACCGCACTCCCTCATGATTTTCATTTTAGCGGCAGCGGTATCGTCGGCACCGCCAACAATAGCACCGGCGTGGCCCATACGCCTACCGGCAGGGGCAGTTTGCCCGGCTATAAAGCCCACTACGGGTTTAGTACCATTTGCTTTTATCCAGCGGGCAGCTTCGGCTTCCATGCCGCCGCCAATTTCGCCTATCATGATGATACCGTGTGTATCAGGGTCGTTCATCAGCAGTTCAACAGCGTCTTTGGTTGGTGTGCCGATGATCGGGTCGCCACCGATACCGATAGCTGTAGTGATGCCTAAACCTGCTTTTACCACCTGATCGACAGCCTCGTAAGTTAAGGTACCCGATTTTGATACCACACCCACATGCCCTTTACGGAAGATAAAGCCCGGCATAATGCCTATTTTAGCTTCGCCGGCGGTAATAACGCCCGGGCAGTTAGGGCCAATTAAACGACAATCGCGGTCGCTGATATATTCTTTTACCATCACCATATCCTTTGTGGGGATACCTTCGGTAATACAAACAATAACTTTTATACCTGCTTCGGCGGCTTCCATTATGGCATCGGCTGCAAAAGCGGGTGGAACAAAAATGATAGATACGTTGGCACCAACCTGGTCAACGGCGTCTTTTACCGTATTAAATACAGGTCGGTCTAAATGCCTCTGACCGCCCTTGCCCGGCGTGACACCACCTACTACATCCGTGCCATACTCAATCATTTGGGAGGCATGGTAGGTGCCTTCGTTACCTGTAAAACCTTGTACAATAACTTTAGAATCGTTGTTTACTAAAACACTCATGGTCTTTATTTTTGTTGGGTCAAATCTAAACTTAATGAATATAATCTCAAAGGATAAATCGTCTTAAATACAATTAATTCCAAATATTTAGAATTATTTGTCGGGTTCCGGGTCGAGCATCAAGAAGCCGAGTTCAGGCTCGCGTTTTTTGCCGATGGAAGCCGGCTCAACGGTTACATAAACTTCCAGCGTGGGCCATACAAAACCCTCGAACAGGTGGCCGCCTTTCATTACCCCGCTGGCCGGTGCCGTACCCACATGGGCGTGCACTACGGGCTTGTTGTTAAACACCGCGATGTTGCCGATAAACGATAATATTTCGGACTGCTCCTTTATCGGGACAACGTGGTACATTTTCTTATCGTAATCCAAACAGCCGAGGGTTGCCGTACTTACCGCGCCGATGCCGGTAAAATGCGCGCAGGTTACGTGGTATTTTTCGGCAAACTCCGTCATGCCGGAAAGGATCTCGTCGCCTTTGTTGAACACCAGCAGGTAGGTTTTTACATTGCCATTGCTGCTTACCAGTTTTACCCTGAGGTTGGGCGCCTTGCCCGGCACTACGGGTATTTGGCCCGGTTTAACGTATTCGTCCTGAGCGAGGGCGGCTTGGGACATGAGGAGGATGAGGAAGATTGGGAGGATGAGTTTTTTGAGCATGGGATAATGTTTAGGTAAATTGATATGCAAAAAAATCAGACGCGTTGATAATTGGTATACCCTGAAATGGATGTAACACTAATAGGTCTTTATCGCCGGAAATGATACATGAGGCTTTTGCAGCAACAGCAAGTTCAAGGAATTGATTGTCTTTTTTGTCGCGGGATGCAGTTATCTCTACTCTGGGTTGAACGAAAATTACCAGGGACTTTAAATTATTAATGATCTGGACACGAACCTCCAACGGCAAGTATTTATCAAACTTGGATCGGATAAACACATCGGCAAATTCACGGTTTGTTGATCTTGAGAAAACGATATGACCTATTTTTATGGCTTTATTTACTGCCTTACCGGATACAGAATCGGGTAATATAAAAGCGCTGATCAGGGTATTCGTATCTATTACGAATACATGGTCAGTCTTTTTCATTTAAAAGCTCGTTGAGTTTCTCCTCTGTAAGGCCGTTGCTTTTAGCTATTTTTCCGGCTTTATCAATCAGCTGAAAAAATTCTTCTTCTTTCATTTCCCGCAGTACATCGGTAATTTTACTTTCGTATTCCTTCCTGAACTTTTTCGAGCTGTTATTCCAGGTCTTTGCCAGCGCATCATCAACTTCTAAAACAATACGTTCCATGATAAACCTCCTTGTTATTACAAATATAAGTATATAGTTACCATTTACGGATCTCAATCTTCAGGTCGTCGGCAGTGATAAACCCGCAGCGTTTTATTTCGGCTTCACCGCTTTCCAATTCCTCATTATACTCCTTTAATGTTTGTGGTTTTTCGGTAGCCTGAAAACCAATACCCATTAACTTTAACGACTGTAGCAACCATTCCTTTTTACCGGGGTCCTTAATGTTATCGAAATCAATAATTTGTTCCATGAGCCGTAAATTAAACCGTGTTATACAAAGCTATCGAAATATAGGGAACGAAGCAAGGGGGTAAGATTTAAGAAGCCGGTTACTGTAGACACAGTCTACAAGCATAAGGATTCGAAGTTGGGAGACTTCGAATAGCGGGGGGGGGGACTTCACCACTTTATCCCGGTTTCCTGCGCCACCAACTGTAAGCCATTCTTGCAAAAAAAAATATCACCAAAAAATAATAAACCGGGAATGTACCGTTACCGTCATCCTTGTTTGCAAGAACTATTACAAACAAACTTATGATAAAAACACCTGCAAAACCTTTAATATACCGTTTTAGTTTTTCATTCCTTGCTTTTTTTGTCCAGGCTTTTCTGATCGATCTATTAACTATCTCAGCTTTTATTGCTTCCTCATTTACCAACTCCAATACCTTTCCATTAATATCGGCCCATTGTTCATAATTTTCGAGTGTGAACGCCTCGTAGATACTCAAGAAATTGATTAGTTCTACCTGTAATTGGGTTAGATCAGGTAAATAGTATATATCATAATCGTCGAACATGTAGATGGTGTCCGTTTCAAACGAAGTGAGTATATCCCAAGATGAAATACTTCCTACCAAAATGGCTACTTTTTCAACCTCTGTAACATCCTGGATAGGGTGACGGTGATAAATAAGAGCCAAAAGCACCCTGTAGCAAATGGGGCCGTATGGCGGTTTAACATATTGGCCAATTATCTCGATGAGGTTATTTGCATTGTTACCTAACGATAGTTCAATAAAAAAATAATCAGGGGCGTCGGTATCGTTTATGATTTTGTCAGCCCATTGTATTACGTCATTTTTTTGTACGATCCCTCTGCTCAGCCCTAAACGAAAAACCTCAAGTAGCGGTAAAAAGTCATTGTGCTTAGTCGTTTCCATTTGTATGTAATATTATGTATAATTTTATAATTTTCGCATAAAGACTTTCCGTCAACCTTCCCTATGCTGGGGTTGTGCGTACTTAAAGTGGTCGCTATTTCTTGCCAATCCCACCAAAATTTCGTACCTTGTATAGATTGTTTTAAAGAGTAAAGAATAAGGAACATGAGTAAAAACGTTCTCTGAAAGATACCCATAAATACCCATGTGCCTGGTAAAAAATGTCATTTCGAAACGGGGCACGAGTGAGAAAAATTTACGGAGCGAGTGTAGCGCCAATGCACGCCGGTAATGTCGGGTTTGTAAAGTTCTCTCCCTGCGGTCGAGATGACATGGTGGTTTAGGGGCAATAACGGCATGATGTGGATACCCATAAATGCCATGATGGGTGCAACGGTTGGCTTGTGGGTATGGGTTTAACAAATTGGCAATAGTAAGCCCATTTTTCAGGATAAACACCCATATTTACCCATATAACCTGGCGGAATTTTGGCGCGTATTAAGAAAATGATAAAATTTGGCCGGTGGGTGGCGAAAAATATTTTTTTGCGGATACCCATATTTACCCATAGGGTTGGTTCATTATTTCATTGGCCATTAGTTCATTGGTGCCTGTCGTGGCTTACCTCTCGCGCAGAGATTGCTCTCCCGAAACAAGTTCGGGACAGGCTGTGCCTGGCAATGACGTGGTGGTGAGCGGGTAAAGATTTGACAACTTTTTGAAAGTTGTCAAATCTGATTCGGGTGCGATGGGGAAAATGAAACGTACCCATAAATGCCCATATTTTGATGGAAGATGGAAGATGTGTAAAAATGCACCACCTTTTACCGTCCGGTGAGGGTTTGAGGTAAAAGGTGGTGGGTATACGTCTTCTACTGTTTCACCTGTCCCGGGTCGGCGACGTCGCTGGCGGCGGGGGGCGAGTTGAGGATAACGGGTGCCACGTAACGGGTGGGCAGCCATGTTTCCAGTTCGGCCATGGCCAGTTTGTTTTGCGGCTTAAATTTTGCCGAGGCCATATAGTCGAGGATGGATTTGCGCAGCGTTGCGGCAGCGGGCTTGCCTTCTACGCCATCCGTGCTGAGGTTGAAGGAGGTGACCACGAGCTTGCCGTTGCTTGCCTGACATTCAAACAGCATGGAAAGCCGCAGGTTACGGTTCCAGTCGTCGATGGGTTGCACCACCGATGTTAAGGTTGGCGAAAGGGCTTCCATGTTCATGGCTACGGTTTTGGGCAGCAGGTTTACCCATTGCCAGTCGCAGCAGTCCTCTGTCGGGAATCCCGCGAGGGCACCGTGGTTGGCTGCGTTGAGCAGTCCGAGCATCCAGGTGCGGGCCGGGTTCATCAGGCGGTTCCAAAATATGGGCGAGGTGGTGAGGGCCAGGTCGTTAGAGGGCTTTTCGGGCGCGCCCGAGAGGAACAACACCTTGCCGCCGGCATCCAAACGTGCTTTGGCCTCGTCCCAGGAACTGGTAACCAATACATCGGCAGGGGCTTCGGTTTTTACAGCCGCCGGGTATAGCCAAAACGACCAGTGGTTACTAAAGCCTGTGCCTTCAATCTCCAGCACCAGCGAGTAGGCTGCCGGAGCAGGCAGGCTTGCAAGCGGGGCCGAGATGGTTCCCAAAGCCTGGCCGCTGCCGCGCGATATGTCGCAAGCGGGCAGGCCACCCATCATGACCGGTTTGCCGGCACTGTCGTGTATCCGCCACATAGGCACAACACCCTTGAAGGCCTTAGGGCCGTAATGCGCTACTTCGGCACTGGCGGTGAGGGTTTGGTCGCCGGTAAAGATGCGGTTCTTCAAGCGGATGAGGGGCACGGTGGTATTGTTGAAGCGCTTGAACTCGTTGGCGGTAACATAGCCCTTCTCTTCCCAAAAGGCATCGAGCAGGCCGATGAGCGCGCCGCCCTGGCCAAGGTAGTCGTGCAGGTCGAGCAGCTGGTAGCCCGAGTAGGATGGCGTGCGCAGCAAGGCTTCAATCTCCTCCTTGTAACATGCCACCTGGAATTTGCCGGAGGCATGGGCAAGCGCCTTGTTACCGGCGAGGATGCCGTGCGCCTGTGCGCTATCGCGCATGATGATATAGTTGCCGGGGTGCATATAGGGCACCTTGCCCCAGCCAATCCCTTCGGGGAAGGCGGCATATTTGGCCTTGCCGTTAAATTTTTCGACGACGCCAAAATCGGGGTAAGCGCAATACTGGCCAATCTCGTGCCCGATGCAGGGGACGGTAACGCCGGCGCGTATGGTGCCCAGGTTCTCTTCGTAATCCGACCCGAACCAACCGCGCGGGCCGCGTGCCGGGCTACCGGTAACGAGGTAGTCGGCAGCGAAGGCAGTACCCTTACCACCCGGTGGCGGCGCCCAACGGCCCGTACCATCGCTGTAGAGGCGGCGCGGGTCGGCAGTGTGCCAGGCTTTGTCCCACAGGGGCAATTGTTCGGCGTAGTGGCCGGCAGGTTCGTTCGTGGCGTTGAGCATCACAAAGGATGGGTGGTTGCCGTAGGCTTTGAGCATTAAGGTGGTTTCGTCGTTCAGTACTGCCAGCATCTTGCGTTCGGTATCAAAGGAGTTCCACATACCGCATTCGGGCTGCAGGTAAAAGCCCAGTTCGTCGGCCGCTGTAAAGGCAGCTTCGGGAGGGCACCAGGAGTGAAAGCGCATACCGTTGAGGCCCCAGGCCTTGCAGATGCCGATGATCTTTTTCCAGGTGGGCACATCGGTAGCCGGGTAGCCCGTTAAGGGGAAGCCACCGCCATCGTGTGTGGCACGCAGGTATAGCTGGTCGCCGTTGAGTAAGATGCGGTTGCCGTCGGTCTTGATTTCGCGCATACCGAAGGTAAGCTGCTTTTGATGGTCGGCCCCGCCACCGTTTAGCGAAACGGTCAGGTGTTGCAATTCGGGCGTAAACTCGTTCCATAAACCAGCGTTGGGCATGGGCACGTCTATCACCGCTTTGCCGCCCTTATCGTCCCAGGTAACCGGCAGGGATACGCCGCCTGCCGATAGGGTGCCTTTCCCGGACTTACCGGTAAGGTTAACTATCGAAACACGGACCTGTGCCGTTTTGCCGGCGATGTTGGGGAACACCTGCGCGTCGGCTATCCAAACCGGCGATGTGGCCGAAAGTTCGATGCGGCCTACGATGCCGTTCCAGGTGGAGCCTTCACCGTCCGACACGGCATGCCCATCCGGACGGTAAGCCGGCGAAAGCATGCTGTTATCAATGCGGATGCTGAGCAAATGCTTGCCCGGCGTTAACACACCCAGGTCGAACTCGTGTGGTGCTACCAGCGAGCGGTTGCTGCCGACCAGCTTGTCGCCGAGGTATACGTCGGTTTGCCAGCGGGTGCGCTCAAGCAATAGTTCGATGCGTTTTCCGGCCCATGTTGCGGGTATATCTATATCCCGTTGATACCAGGCCACGCCCAAATAATGGCGCACCGGTTGCGACAGATAAGGCACCTGGATATTGCCGGGCACGGTGTATGGTTTATATTGGGGCAGCAGGTACCAGCGCATATCGCGGGGCAGCGCGGCTACAAATTTGGTATCGGCCGTTATTTCGTCGCCAAAACCCTGGGTTTGCAGTATGCCGGGCAAGGAGATATCGGTATTGGCCGCCAATGGCTTACCGAACCAGCCGGCAGTTACCCCTTCGTTGGTACGGTCGAGCGCGAAACGCCAGTTGCCTGCTAATGAAACTGCCCCGGGTGCAGGTGGCACGGCGGTTAACGCTTTTGCAAAAAGCCCGGTTTTTGGGTAGAATGCGGCTGTCGCTGCCACAATGCCGGTGGTGGTGAGAAAAGAGCGGCGGCTCATCGAAGGTTTTTTATCGTCGGTCATTTTAAATAGGTTAGGATGGTCAAATACCTGGTTTATTTTTTTGGTACACAAACCTATTATTTAAAAAGGGCTTTTTCATCAAAATTGTCAACATCACAGTTATAATACAAAATGGACTGCAGACTGAACCAGCATAATCATCGGGGTGCAGGCGTTAACTTATTGCTTCCCTGTACTTTGCTTCATCAAATTCCTTCTCGCTTTTCGCGATGACTACCGCCGCTATGCCATTGCCGATCATATTGGTCAAAGCCCGCGCTTCCGACATAAATCGGTCTACCGCGAACAAGATCACGAGGCCTTCAATCGGTATCATTTTAGTAGCCAGCAGGGTTGAACTGAGTACGATAAAGCCGCCGCCTGTAACAGCCGCCGCACCTTTGGAGGTTACCATCAAAATGCCCATCAGGCTTAATTCCTGCCCAAAGCTGAGCGGTACATGGAAAGCCTGTGCCAAAAAAATTACGGCCATGCTCAGGTATATGGTGGTGCCGTCTAAATTGAAAGAGTAGCCCGTCGGGATCACCAAATCCACTACCGACCGTGAGCAGCCAAAGCGCTCCATCTTCTCCATCATGGCTGGTAATACGGTTTCGGAGGACGAGGTGCCTACCACCACCAATATTTCCTGCCGGATGAACTTGAGGTATTGCCATAGGCTAAACTTGCACAGCCAGCATACGATGAACAGCACCACAAAAATGAACAAAAGCATGGTGAGGTAAACCGAGCCCATTAAAGCAGCCAGCGGGCGCAAGGTTTGTACCCCGAAAGCCCCTACGGTATAGGCCATTCCGCCAAAAGCGCCCAGCGGTGCCAACCGCATGATCATCTTCATGATGTTGAAAAATACTTTTGCCAGTTTGTCGAAGGTGGTGATAAGCGACTGCCCCTCCGCGCCCATTTTGCTGATACCGAAACCGAACAGGATGGCAAAAAGCAATATCTGCAAAATATCGCCCCGGGTAAAGCTATCGAACATATTAGACGAAATGATATGCGTGAGAAAATCCCAGCCGCTGCCGGCTTGCTTTTCGTAATCGGCGAGTTTGGTAAGGTCTTTAGCGTTATGCGATAAGTTGTTTACCGCGAGGCCATCGCCTGGTTTTAGTATATTGGCCACAGCCAGCCCGATAAACAAGGCGAAGGTGGTAATGATCTCGAAGTATAAGATGGCTTTGCCACCAACGCGGCCTACTTTTTTCATATCGCCCATGCTGGCTATGCCCAACACTATGGTAAGGAAGATGATAGGCGCGATGAGCCATTTGATCAGGTCGATAAATTTTTCGCTGATGATTTTCGCCGTAGGTGCAAATGCAGGGAAATATATCCCGACAACAATGCCCAACAGAATGGCAACAAGTACCTGGAAGTTAAGATTTAGTAAAACACGCTTCATATGGTCAGTTTACTGGCTTAAGGTAACAAAATTTAACAGCATCAAACCAAAAAAATAAATTTGAATATAAATATACCAAATGGTATATTTGATGCATGGAAAATAATTTACCCAAGGCCGAACGCACCCGTAAGTTTATTATAAAAACCACGGCCGGTATTTTTAATACCAAAGGGTACGCGGGCACGGCCCTGTCTGACCTGACGGACGCCACCAACCTTACCAAAGGCAGCATTTACGGCAATTTTGCCAACAAAGAAGAGGTTGCCCTCGCCGTGTTCGACCATAACCTCGACACGGTTACCAAACTGATCAGGGAGCAGATGGGCAAAGCCGAAACCTTTAGCCAAAAGCTGATGGTGTATGTACGCGTATACCATGATTATCACACCAAACCCTTCCCCGAAGGCGGCTGCCCGATACTGAACACTGCCATTGAAGCCGATGATACCAGCACCTCACTAAAGGAACGGGCCGCTAAAGCCATCCTACGCTGGAAAAGGGGCATCACCAATCTGGTACAGGCCGGTATGGATGCAAGGGAGTTTAAAGCGGGCAACTACAAGGAGCAGTTTGCCATCAGCCTGATGGCCCTGATAGAAGGCGGCCTGATGATAGCCAAAGTAACCGACGAGCCGAACACCATGGATGCTATTACCAAGACTGCCATCGTGCTCATCAATACCATCAAAAATTAGAGATTAATATTGAATTGTCTCGCCTCTAAGGCACTAAGTCGCGAATAAGAAAGGCTTAGTGTATTTGTGGCAATATCGGCTACCCCACCTTTATCCCCGTTGAGTTGAACTGCAGGTCGTATAGTTTGCGGTAATAGCCGTCGTTTATGCGCAGCAGTTCCTGGTGGGTGCCCATCTCCATTATTTCGCCATGGTCGAGCACGATGATCTTATCGGCGTTCTGTATGGTAGAGAGACGGTGTGCGATAACAATAGCCGTGCGGCCTTCCATCAGTTTGTAAATGGCGGTTTGTATCAGTTCCTCGGTTTCGGTATCTACGGATGAAGTAGCCTCATCCAGCACCAATATCTTCGGATCGTACACCAACGCGCGGATGAACGATATCAGCTGCGCTTGTCCCGCCGATAACGTTGCACCGCGTTCCATCACGTTATAATCGTAGCCGCCGGGCAAACGTTCAATAAATTCGTGGGCGCCGACTTCTTTAGCTGCCGCTATAATGCGCTCGCGCGAAATGTTGGGGTTGTTCAGACTGATATTGTTAGCGATGGTATCGGTAAACAAGAACACATCTTGTATCACAGTAGCTATTTGTGTGCGTAAAAAGTTGATGTCGTATTCGCGGATATCCACCCCGTCTATCATCGCGCTGCCTTTACCTATCTCATAAAAACGGTTCAGGATATTGATGGTGGATGATTTGCCCGCCCCGGTAGCACCCACCAAAGCCAAAGTTTCGCCGGGTTTTACATGGAAGGAAATATCCTTCAGCACCCAATTCTCCTCGTTATAGGCAAACCAAAGGTTTTTAAACTCGATCTCGCCATTGATGTGGGCAGGCTGCAAGGTGCCCGAGTTAACCACCACCTCATCGGTATCCAATACCTTAAAAATACGATCGGCACCCACCATGCCCATTTGCAGGGTATTGAATTTATCAGCCAGTTGGCGGATAGGCCGGAACATTAAGTTGATCAAAAAGATGAACGAGAAAATAAGCCCCGGTGTAATACCGTCCTTACCGCTGGTAAGCAGTACAATTTCCTGGTCGGACAAAATTCGCCTCGAACCATACCACACCAGCAGCCCCAATGACAATGCCGAAAATATCTCGACCACCGGGAAAAAGATAGAATAATAATAGTTGGAACGGATATTGGCGTCGCGGTACTTTTGATTTACATCCACGAACTTGCGCATCTCCTGGTCTTCGCGGGCGAAGTATTGGATGATGCTAATGCCGGTAATATGTTCGGCCAAAAAGGTATTCAAACGGGCAACTTGTGTTCGTACTTCCTGAAAAGAAGACTTAATGGCCTCTT
Organism: uncultured Mucilaginibacter sp.; assembly: GCF_903893715.1. Lineage (GTDB taxonomy): Bacteria > Bacteroidota > Bacteroidia > Sphingobacteriales > Sphingobacteriaceae > Mucilaginibacter. The sequence continues at coordinate 21,309 of NZ_CAITNG010000102.1, read as the reverse complement.
TAAAAATATAGGTAGCACCTATCAAAAAAGGAATAGGCGCTAAAGTGATAAGCCCGAGTTTCCAGTCGCGGAAGATCATATAGGTTACGATAGACACCACCAATAGCAAATCGCCGATGATGGATATCAAACCTTCCGAAAAAATATCGGCGATGGTTTCCAGGTCGGATACGGTTCGGGTAATCAATATACCGATCGGCGTGCGGTCGAAATACCTTAACTTGAGACTGGTGATATGGTTGAAAATATCAATGCGTAAATTGCGGATAACCGATTGGCCCAACGAGTTGGTGAGGTAAGTTTGGTAATACTGCCCCGCTGTTTGTACAAGCAAAATGCCAACCATCAGGGCCACCATCGCAACCAGCCCGCTGTAATTACCCATCATGATATAATCATTAACAGCTTTTTCAGTCAGGATGGGTTGCACCAACGCGCCCACCGCCAAAAACACGGTGAGGAAGGCGGCGATGATAAACGTAACCTTGTAGGGCTTCACGTATTGCATTACGCGCCTCAGTAAATTCCAATCTAACGCTTTACCGGTTACCTGCGACATTTGGCCCCCTCTAAATCTCCTCCGTTAGCTAACGGAGAGACTTTTGATTTGTTTAATTGTTATTGTTTTAAATAGCTTTCAGCTTTATGCTTCCTGCTTTTAGCTTCTTCTTTACAAATATGGGTATTTTATTGCTGTTAAATACAACCCGAATGCCGGAACTGATGTCCCAGCATTCGAACGGTTTTTGCTTTTAATAATTTCACGCACACCTTCCGGCGCGATCTCTTTTTTACCTACCATCATCAACGTACCCACTATTGCCCGCACCATGTTGCGCAAAAAGCGGTCGGCGGTGATGTAGAACACAAGTTTGCCATCCTGCTCAACCCATTCGGCGCGGGTAATTTTACAGTTATTGGTTTTCACCTGCGTGTTCGATTTACTGAAACAGCTAAAATCGGTATATTCCATCAAAATTTGAGCGGCCTCGTTCATCAATCCCATATCGGGCATATCCCGCAACTGCCACGAAAAATTATACAAAAACGGGTCCTTTTCAAAATGGATATGATACTCGTAACTCCGTTCAGTTGCGTCAAACCGCGCGTGCGCTTCGGCATGTACCGGTATCAACCGCTTGGCAGCAATATCGTGCGGCAATAAAGCATTGATGCTTCGCACGATGTTTTGTCCATGGTCCATGGTCCATGCTCCATAGTCTTTTTCTTCCACATTCAGGTGTGCAAACAACTGTCGCGCATGCACCCCGGTATCCGTCCGCCCGCAACCCACTGTTTCAATAGCTTGCCGAAAAATCGTGCTCAGCGCTTTATCCAATACCTCCTGCACTGCCACGGCATTGGGTTGTGCCTGCCAGCCGTGGTAAGGCGTGCCGTTAAAAGCGATCTCTATAAAAAAACGTTGGGTATGGGCCACGCACAAAGTTAATATAAGCTGTAATATCAGCAGCCATAATATTGCCTAAACAGTTTATCTTTGCGCATCAATTTAACACACCATGATACAACGCATACAAAGCACATATCTATTTTTAGCGGCTCTGGCGGTTTTCGCCCTGTTTTTTTTACCGCTGGCGCACCATTTATACATCGGCAATACCGAAACAACTTTTAAAGTGGACGGCCAGTATCAGGACATGGGCGGGCAATTGGTGCGCACGGTTTCGTTTTTACCCATGACCATTGTTTGTGTGATTTTAGGACTGCTACCCATTATCATCATCTTCAGGTATAAAGAACGCGGGCAACAGATAGCCCTTTGTTATGGTTTGATATTAGCCCTCATCGGCTTTAGCTTCTGGATGACCCAAACGGTAAAACAACTATCGGAAGGCGTTGTTTTTAAGGTCGAAAATTACTCCTACGGCGTGCTGATGCCTTCGGTGAGCATTATTTTTGTGTTGTTAGCCATCAAAAACATCCGAAATGATGAGAAATTGGTGAAGTCGGCGGATAGGTTGAGATAGGGACCTCATGGAAGATGGAAGATGTAAAATGGAAGATGTAGGTTAATTTCGAATGTTCGATTTCGGATTTATGTATTAGAAGCAAACCTTTTCTCCTGATTCTTGACTCTAATAAAAAGCCCTCTCCCAAAAAAGGAAGAAGGCTTCAAAAAAAACTATTGCACTAAAAATTCTTAAAACCATTTAAAGGCTAAACCGGCCTGTAATACCTGGTTGCGGTATGCGGGGGTTTGGGTGGTACCATCCTGATTGTCTTGTTGCAGGTCGATGGTATAGCGCAAATCCAAGTCAACGCCTTTGCTCAGGGCAATACTGAAACCGGCAACACCGTCGATCAGGCTCTTTTTAAACTTGTTCGAGTCGTTTTCATACTGTTGCTGCACCACGGTCGAAAAGCCGTTATCATACGTATTGGTGGTCGACATTAAAAACGATACCTGCGGGCCAATCACAAAATGGAAGCCGGGTGCCAGTTTAAAATTGGCCAGCAATGGCGCGTCGATAAAATTAGTGCGCTGGTCGAACTGCCCGTAAGTGGTTTGTGCCGAATAACCTTTTTGGCTAAACAGTATTTCAGGTTCAAAAGCCAACGGGCCCACCAAATGGATATCCAACAAAACGCCGGCATTAAAACCCGCTTTAAAGCTCGTATTAAAATTCGGGTCGTTTGTTTTCACGATGTTCGACATATCGAGTCCGCCTTTTATACCAAAACTTATTTGTGCTTGTGTGGCGCCTGCCACCAAAAGAGCAGCAGCTAAAAATATTATTTTTTTCATGGTCGTTATTGTTATTTCATCAGCATAAGAAATAAACGTGCCATGATGTGCCCGTATGGGCTTTAGTTAGCTAAGTGTGCTGTAATGAGCTTTTTGCGCCATTTAAAACCAAATACCAATAAGTAAAACCCCAAAGCAAAATGTATTCTTTTAAATACATTTTCGCCGCAGCCATAAATAGCTTTCCAATTAAGCGCTATTTTGCGGATAATTGTGTTAATTGAACAGCAATGGCATTGATGAAGAAATTACGGATTTTATCGCTTTTCGTTTTATTAGGTTCCGGTGCTGTATCGGCATCAGCACAAAGCTTTATCCAATCGTTAAATCAACAAAACCATTGGGTCGACTCCGTTTTTAATCGCCTCAGCAAAAAGCAAAAAATAGCTCAGCTCTTCATGGTGCGGGCGCATACCAATTTGGGCCAGGCTTACGAGGATTCGGTCGGCAGGGTCATCAAACGCCAAAAACTGGGCGGCGTGGTGTTTTTCCAGGGCGGGCCGGTACGCCAGGCCGAACTCATCAACAAATACCAGCACAAGGCAAAGGTGCCACTGCTTATCGCGATGGATGGCGAGTGGGGACTGGGCATGCGGCTCGATTCGACCATTTCCTATCCCTACCAAATGACCCTGGGCGCCATACGCGACAATACCCTGCTCTACAAAATGGGCCAGCAGGTGGCGCAGGACTTTAAACGCCTCGGCGTACAAATGAACTTTGGCCCCGATATGGACGTGAATAATAACCCCAATAACCCGGTCATCGGTTTCCGCTCCTTTGGCGACAATAAATACAACGTGGCCGAAAAAGGCATTGCCTATATGCGGGGTATGCAGGATGGCGGCATCCTCACCACGGCCAAGCACTTCCCCGGGCATGGCGATACGGAGGTAGACTCGCACCTCGATTTGCCCCAACTGCCCTTTACCCGCAAGCGTTTGGATTCGCTGGAAGAATACCCTTTCCGGGAAGCGATTAAAGCGGGCATCAGCGGCGTAATGGTGGCGCACATGAACATCCCTGCTTTGGATACCACTTTGCATTTACCATCTACTTTATCCAAGCCGATCATCACGGGCATATTGAAGGATTCACTGGGCTTTAAAGGACTTGTAGTTTCGGATGCCATGGGGATGCAGGGCGTGGTAAAATTCTTCCCGAACGGTGAGGCCGATGTGCGGGCATTTATAGCCGGCAACGATTTGCTCGAACTATCGCAAGATAGCAAACGCGCGATCAAAATGATAAAAAAAGCCATCCGTAAAGGCCAAATACCCATGAGCGATCTGGACGCGCGGGTGAAAAAAGTACTGACCGCCAAATACTGGGCAGGGCTAAACAACATGGGCACCATCCCCACCCAAAACCTTTACGAAGACCTGAACCGCCCCGAAGCCAAAGCATTGGTACAGCAATTAACAGATTCGGCGGTTACTTTATTGAGTAAAAATCCGTGGTTCGATATGAATGATATTGCTCAGAGAATAGCCATCATCAGTTTTGGTACAACGGATACAACGGTCTACCAGCGGGAGTTGCAAAAGCATTTTACCAACAGCAGCTTGTTTAGTATTGCAAAGAATGCAAGCGCGCAAGGGTTGGACAGCTTGCTGAAAACACTGCAGTATTACGACCACGTAATTATCGGCATCCACGATATGCGTTTGCGTCCTGCAAGTAAGTTGGACTTTGGTAAAGATGAAAAACTATTGATACAGGCATTGGCTACCCGCCCGGGTTCAATTGTCAGTATTTTTGCCAGTCCATATACGGTTAGCGACATGCCTTATATTGGCAGAAGTAACATGCTCATCATGGGCTACCAAAAAAGCGATGAAATGCAGCAATCAGCGGTCAAAGTAGTTATCGGTAAATTAAAAGCGACGGGGAAATTGCCGGTGAATGTTCAGGTTTCTGATGACCGGTCGGTTCCAAAATGGTGAAAATATTTGATGGCATTTTTGTATATTTACATAGTAAATAATCGGATATGAAAATAGTGCCCGTTGTAAGGAAAGCCAAATTGAAAGATATTGACGAGGATTGGGAAAACCTGCAATATTGGCTATCCAGACCAGTGAAGGAACGTGCTGCCGCGGTAACAAAACTCATTTCATTTAGCTTAAAGCCGGACCAGCAGATGGATAAGACATTTGTTGTGAAAAGGAAACTTCATTAATGATACTCGATAAGAACTTCGAAGATTTTATTGGCCTGTTAAACACCTATCACGTAGAATATTTGGTGGTTGGCGGCTACGCTTTGGCTTTTCATGGTAAACCCAGGCATACCGGCGACCTTGATATTTGGATAGCTATATCCGACATCAATGCGCAAAAAATGATTTTGGTGCTAAATGAATTTGGGATGGCATCATTAGGATTAACAAAAGCCGACTTTTTAGAAAGTGGCGGCATTACTCAGATTGGCTACCCACCTTTACGTATTGATATTTTAAATGAAATTGATGGTATCACATTTAGTGAAGCCTACCAAAATAAGCTGGTTTTTGATATCGACGGATTGATGGTAAATTATATCGGCTTAGATGACCTTATAAAAAATAAAACCGCCAGCGGACGTTCGCAGGATAAAACAGATTTAAAGACTTTGAAAAAGTTGAAAAAGTAGTGTTGATTTTTGAAAAGACCGTGAAATTAAAACAGTTATTCGACGAGCTAAAAAAAGCGACTGATGGCAAAGAAGCAACCTTTGAAGAATCAGGAATCGTAAACTGCTTTAGCAAAATGCAGTATGGATTTTTTCCGGTAGGGAATGGGATATTAACAGAAGATTTAAAAAATGGAAGAGTCGATACCTCTTGCCTTGAAATTGGGAAAAATGGTATAATGGTTTTGGGAAACGATTTCGGCACACTCACTTATGTAAAAAAGTATAGCGATAGAGTTGGTGAAACAGATAGTATAACAATAAATAATCTGTGTAAAAACACAGATTTAGATTGTAATAAAACATTCTTTACAAATTTTTACTTGGGGGTTCGTGATGACGAAACACACGGCAGTGCAAAAATGACTTTTCGAGCCGTTGCTTTAAAGAAAGATTATAAGGCACTATGTTTAGATTTTTTTATTACTCAATTAGATTTAGTTAAACCTAAAGCTATTATTTGTTTGGGACAGGACGTTAAAAATGCGCTACTGAGTTCAATGGATTCATTTACTCAATGGGGGTCTAAGTCTACCAGTTTAAAAAAGCTATATGAGAGCAATAAGTATATAATCAAAAATGAAGTGGGTAAACAAACATATATCGTTATTCCACATCCATGCGACCTTAGAAACTTCAAAGGTGATTATATAACGAAACTTAATCAACTATTGAACTCTATTCAATAGTTCTGTTATTACAGCCACTCCCACCCACATTTCATAACTTTACCCTATGCAACCCACCTACCATAAGTACAACGCAAAATTCCAGGAAGCTTTAGCCACATTGAACCCGCAGCAGCTGGCGGCGGTAAATAAAATGGATGGGCCGGTGCTGGTGGTGGCAGGGCCGGGTACGGGTAAAACGCAGATACTGGCCGCGCGCATAGGCAAGATACTCACCGAGACCGATGCCTTGCCGCACGAAATTTTATGCCTTACCTATACCGATGCCGGCGCTGTGGCCATGCGCAAACGTTTGTTCGATTTTATAGGCCCCGATGCCTACAGGGTGAATATTTATACCTTCCACGCGTTTTGCAACGAGGTGATACAGGAGAACCTGGAGTATTTTGGCAAGATCAATTTGGAGCCTCTGTCCGATTTGGATTCGGCATTGCTGTTCCGTGAGTTGGTGGATGAATTGCCCAATACCCACCTGCTAAAACGCTTTACCGGCGATGTGTATTATGATGTTTCGCGACTGAAAAACCTGTTCTCGACCATGAAACGCGAAAGCTGGGATGCCCCGATGATAAAAAATGCGGTGGATGAATACCTGGCCGACATCCCGCTGCGCGAGGAGTTTATGTACAAACGCGCCAACGCAAAGGCGGGCATCGCCATTGGCGACCCCAAACAAAAAGACATTGACGCCGTTGCCGACAAAATGCAGCAACTGTTGGCTGCCGTGGGTCTGTACGAGCAATACACCGCCAAAATGAAAGCCGCAGGACGGTACGATTATGACGACATGATTTTATGGGTGCTGCGGGCTTTCCGTGAGGATGAAGAGATATTGCGCAAATACCAGGAGCGTTACCAGTACATTTTGGTGGATGAGTTTCAGGATACGAGCGGCTCGCAAAACGAACTACTGCGCTTTATCCTTAACTACTGGGAAACGCCCAACGTTTTTGTGGTGGGTGATGACGACCAGTCCATTTTCAAGTTTCAGGGTGCCAACATGAAGAACATTTTGGATTTTGCCAATGACTATGTGAACACCCTGTACACCGTGGTGCTCAAACATAATTACCGCTCCAACCAGCATATCCTCAACATATCCAAAGCCCTTATCGACAATAACCGCGAGCGTCTGACCAAACAGCTTGCGCTGGATAAAAACTTGCAGGCGGCTCACCCAAGGTTCTTCGATCTGGAAGTTGAACCGCTCATCCGCGAATACGACAATCCCGACCAGGAAATGGTGGACGTTGCCCTGCAGATAGAAAAACTGATAGCCGATGGCACCGAGCCCGGCGAAATCGCGGTGATATACCGCAACCATAGTCAGGTGGAAGATTTGGTGCATTTTTTGGACCAAAAGAAAATCGCGGTAAGCACTAAGCGAAAAATTAATGTGTTGGAACTGCCTTTCGGTGAAAAAGTCATTAATATACTTCGTTACATGGCCATGGAACTCGATTCGCCATACAGCGGCGACGAGTTGCTGTTCGAACTGTTGCATTATGATTTTTTCGGGATAGCGCCCATCGAAATAGCCAAGGCCAGCATACAGGTATCGCGCGATAATTACAGCGGCAACCAAGCCAAAACATCGCTGCGCAGGTATATCGGCGAAATGAAAACGCCCAAGACCGACCTTTTCAATACCGGCGAACCGACCAACAAAATGAAGTTTTTAGTGGGCGACATTGACTTTTTATTGACCGATGCCCTGAGCATGACCCTACAGCAGTTTTTCCAGAAGATGGTGGCCAAAATGGGCATCCTCAAATACATCATGCTGCAGCCCGACAAGGGCTGGTATATGCAGGTGCTCACCAGTATCTTCAATTTTTTAAAGGACGAGAGTCGCAAAAACCCCGAGATTACACCGGGTGAATTTATCGCCACCATCGATTTGATGAAGCGCAACAATATCGCGCTGGAACTCAACCAGGTGATATTCGCCGAGAACGGCGTGAACTTTATGACGGCGCATGGTTCCAAAGGTTTGGAGTTTGAGTACGTTTTCCTCATCGGCTGCACCAAAAAAATATGGGACAGCAAAGGCCGCAACACCGGCTTTAGTTATCCTGATACCCTGACACAGGCCTCTGCCGATGACCTCGCGCAAAAAGAGGAATCGCGGCGTTTGTTTTATGTGGCCTTAACCCGGGCCAAGCAAAGCCTGTTCATATCCTATCCCCGTAAGGAAAAAAGTGGCAAAGAACAGGAAGCATCCCAATTTGTAGGCGAAATTTTGGCCGATACCGACTATGCTGTTCAATACCCCAAAGTGGGCGAAGATGCGATGATGGAATTTTACCTCACCCAATTTAACGAGGCCGAAAAACCCAAAGTAGAGTTGATAGACAAAAACTATATCAATCAGCTCTTGCAAAATTACACCCTTTCGGTAACGCACCTGAGCAATTATTTGGATTGTCCGTTGAAGTTTTATTTCCAGAACCTCATTAAAGTACCGCAGGGCAAAAGTCCGGCCATGGCCTTTGGCAACGCGGTGCATTACGCCCTGAACAGGGTGTTCCAAGAATTAAAGGACAATAACGGCGACTTTGCGCCTACCGATGAATTTATGGGGCATTTCCGCTGGTACATGTACCGCAACCGCGACGCCTTTACCAAAGAGGATTTTAAACTGCGGGTTGATTTTGGCGAAAAGATACTGCCCCCTTACTACGAATTGAACACCCCGCGTTGGAACAAGATAACTATTACCGAGCGCAGCATCCGTAATGTGGAGGTACAAGGCGTACCCATAAACGGCAAGCTGGACAAGATAGAGTTTACAGGCAAGCAGGTAAATGTTGTCGACTATAAAACCGGCCGTTACCGCAATGCCAAAGACAAATTTAACCGCCCCAACGACGCCGACCCGAACGGCGGCGATTATTGGCGCCAGGCGGTGTTTTATAAGATACTGATTGACCACGACCGCACTTCGGATTGGGAGGTGATTAGCACCGAATTTGAGTTTGTAGAGCCGGTGAGCGAAGGAGAATACATCAAAGAAAAAGTGGTCATCAATCCGCAGGATATTGAAACGGTAACCGGGCAAATAGTAAACGTTTACCACAAGATACTAAACCATGAGTTTAACATAGGCTGCGGCAAAAAGGAATGCGAGTGGTGCCATTTTGTACGGAGTAATTTTGAGCAGGAACCTGCCAACCTGCTTTCGCTCACTGGCGAAGATGATGTTGAAGATGGGCGTGGATAATACCTTCTGTTTTTTTAAAACTAATCCATTTAGCCTAATAGGTATCCGGCCAATGGCATTTTGCACAAACCATAAATAAATCCCGACGTTTTTTCAAGTAACTGTCTTTCGGCAGGGCGTAACTCAAGGCCGCCTTTCATGGCAACGCTGTTTCCATTCTTCTTTAAATTTGGCGCGTTCGCCATCGCTCATGTTCATCAGTTTTTCGCGGATATGTTGTGGCATACCTCCTCCGCCAAAGCGGCCGCGGCCACGACGGCCAAAAGGCACGCCGCCGAATAGGATGCGACACAATATCAATAAACCTGCCGCTTGCCAATAAGAGACGGTGCTAACATGCAATATCGCCGGCAATAGGGCATTCCACAACAGCATCACTACCGCGCTCACCACAAAAAACAGGATGGCAAATCCTACAGGAAAGGATATCCTTATCCTTCGCTTGCCTGGTTGATTTCGGTTAAACATAGCTTCAATATTAAGAGTTTAAAAAATCATTGTAAAAAGTTTCGAGCCGCATGCGCAGGTATTTTACCGCGTAGCCCTTGCGAGATATAGTGGTTTTGAGGTTTTCGCCTGTTTCATCGGCTATTTGCTGCAGGGTTTTGTCTTCCAGTTCGTTCCAAACAAATACCTTGCGCTGGGCTTCAGGCAGTTCATCCAATGCGATAAACAGTTCCTGCCAAAACAGTTCTTTCAGGTAAATGCTTTCGGGGTCATCATCATCGGCCAATAAAATATCGTTGAAGTTGAATGCGCCTTCTTCGTCCTCGTATTCCAGGTCGTCGATGGAATCGGGAGTTTTTTTGCGGTATTTATCGATGATCTTATTCTTCGCTACCCGGAACAGCCAACCGCTCATGTGCTCTATTTTGTCCACATCAATCACATTGCTGAGCTGGTACCAAACATCCTGCAAAATATCTTCGGCATCCTCTTCGGTACCTACCCGCCCACGGATAAAGCTGAACAGACCTTTTCCATAGTCGGTTATAGTTTTAACGATGCTGTGTTTGGGTTGGTCGGCCATTAAATTATCCGTAATTGCTTGTTTTTATTAAGATGACGGATATGGATTAAAATTACTTTAAAAGGCAATAAAAAATAGCGATGGGTTTCAAACCCATCGCTATTTTTTTCGGTTGCAGCGTTGTTTTACCCCGCCAGCTTTTTATACCTGATACGCTTAGGCGCGATATCGCCGAGGCGTTTTTTACGGTTCTCTTCGTAATCGGAGTAATTGCCCTCAAAGAAGTATACCTGCGAATCGCCTTCAAAAGCGAGGATGTGCGTACATATCCTATCCAAAAACCAGCGGTCGTGGCTGATGACTACCGCGCAGCCGGCGAAGTTTACTAATGCTTCTTCCAATGCGCGCAGGGTGTTTACGTCGATATCGTTGGTGGGCTCATCAAGCAGCAATACGTTCGAGCCTTTTTTGAGGGTGATAGCTAAGTGAACACGGTTGCGCTCGCCGCCGGAGAGTACGTTGATCTTTTTCTGCTGATCGGCGCCGTTAAAATTGAACTTGGAAACATAAGCCCTTGAGTTTAAAGGACGGTTACCCAACATCACAGTTTCGTTGCCATCGGTAATATTTTCCCAAACGGATTTATTGGGGTCCAGGTCATCGTGCATCTGATCGACGTAACCTAAGGCCACGGTTTCGCCTACGCGGAAAGTACCTGCGTCTGGTTTATCCTGCCCGGTTATCAAGCGGAACAGCGTGGTTTTACCCGCGCCATTGGGGCCTATAATGCCTACAATACCTGCCGGCGGTAATGAAAAGCTCAAATTATCGAACAATACCTTATCGCCATAGGCTTTGCTCACGTTGGTAGCCTCGATAACGATATTGCCCAAACGCGGGCCCGGCGGGATGAAGAGTTCCAATTTGTCTTCGCGCTCCTTGCCATCCTCGGCCGCCAGTTTTTCATAGTTTGATAAACGTGCCTTGCCTTTGGCCTGACGGGCCTTTGGCGCCATGCGCACCCATTCCAGCTCGCGCTCCAGGGTTTTTTGTCGTTTGCTCTCGGTTTTTTCTTCCTGGGCTAAACGTTTGGCCTTTTGGTCGAGCCATGAGGAGTAATTGCCTTTCCATGGGATGCCTTCTCCGCGGTCGAGTTCGAGTATCCAGCCGGCCACATTATCGAGGAAGTACCTGTCGTGCGTTACTGCGATAACGGTACCTTTATATTGTTTTAAGTGTTGCTCCAGCCAGTCGATAGACTCGGCATCTAAGTGGTTGGTCGGCTCATCGAGCAGCAACACATCGGGTTCTTTTAACAACAAACGGCAAAGGGCCACACGGCGGCGTTCACCACCGGATAATACCGAAATTTTGGTATCAGGCTCGGGGCAGCGCAGGGCATCCATGGCACGCTCCAATTTGGTATCCAGTTCCCAGGCGTTAACGGCATCAATCTGGTCCTGCAGTTCGCCCTGGCGTGCCATCAGTTTGTCCATGGCGTCGGCATCCTCGTATATTTCGGGCAGGCCGAATTTTTCGTTCACTTGTTCGTATTCCTTCAGGATGGCGGTAATTTCCGACACGCCTTCTTCCACCACTTCGCGCACGGTTTTGTTAGGGTCCAACTCAGGCTCCTGGGCCAGGTAACCCACGGTATATCCCGGCGAAAAAACAACCTCGCCCTGGTAACTCTTATCCAACCCGGCGATGATCTTTAACACCGACGATTTGCCCGAACCGTTTAAACCGATAACGCCGATTTTGGCGCCGTAAAAAAAGCTGAGGTATATATTTTTTAAAACCTGTTTTTGAGGGGGATAAATTTTGTTTACCCCCGCCATTGAGAAGATGATCTTTTCGTCTGCCATGGGGCAAATATAGGAAAAGGCTCACGACCGCTTAAAGGGGGATGGTGAAAAAATGTTTGAGTTGAGGGGGAAATGAAAAAGCCATCTGTGAGGGGCAGATGGCTTTTGGGAAGAGGGATTTGCTTGCTTATTAATTTTTTGGATCGATATTGAATGTTAAGTCGATAAAGCCAAACAACTTCCCCTTATCTGGATCGTAACTTAGTGTAACAGGTATCCAAAAACCTCCGAGTCGTGAAACAAGATAGCGATATGTTAAATTAGCTTTTACAGCGGTTGGTATTGTTGTTGTATTAAAACTCTTATCATAACTGCCAAAAAACTTCAATTCCATATCTGATTCCTCTTCGGTATTTTCATGAAGGATTCTATTAAATCCTGTTTCGAAATGGAATTTTTGAGAAGGTGATGTTTGCGGCAGTTTACTTCTATAACTTTGAAAATAGGTTGACGCGTTAAACTCCCAAAAGTTATTTGTTTTACTACGCAAACCAACTAAAAAGTCGCTTTGTATCGTAGCTGTGTCAATTGTGTTTTGTATAGAGTGTAAGTAAGTACCAGCCAGACTCCAAAGGGGCCTATTTTTTATTACTTTAATTTGTTGATTAAAATAATTTTTGGCGGAATCAGCTAATCCATTACCAAATACTATTTTACTATGTATGCTTTTAAGCGTATCGATTAACTGAGAATCTAAATCCATAATTCTTAATGTTAAATTATACTTTTCTTTAGACGCCATAATCACATCGAACTTTTTCTGTGAAATACCTGATTTGCTGATTTTTCCTATAGCATCTTGAAAATCTCTCGATATTTGGTCAACAAAACCCCTCATATGCTGCTGAAATACATTGTCTCTTTTTGTTATATCCCTTTTGTTTAATAAGTAAAATTTAATTCCTCCCCCAAAACTCGCTACATTATTATTACTATCTAATTTCCCAGAAACACTTAACTGTATATTCCGGGCCCAGCGATATTTTAAATAGTCAGCATCATTCGTATATTTTGATGTATCTTGAGCGTTTAATTTAAGCAACCCAAAAATTGTTGACGAATAAGATAATTGTTTTTTATTCCCAAAAACATCTTTTATGGTCAGTTGATAAAAGTTAGTTAGTAAATCGTTTGCGAGCCCTGTTTTGACGCTATTTACCTTTCTAATTTCCATAGCTTTATTTTCAACTTCCAGTGAATCAATTTGTTTTTGACTGTTTTGTGCACGCACTTCATGAATGATACACATGAGCAGCGCAGACAATAAAAATATCTTTTTCATGATTATTAGGATTTTATTGTGAAATCTGCCATGAAAAAGCTTGAATAGCTTTTCGATATACTGTTTTGAATGTCTCCGTCAATTTTTATATCGAATGTTCCAGTTGTTGATCCTGTGATTTCTATATAATAGGTATTGTCGGGAAGTAGATCATCAAACACTTCTGTAAATGAACTTTGATATCTCTTATGAAAGTTGTAACCGTTCGTGCCAAATTGAAAAACATCCAATGAAAGTGTGTTGTTGTTTGAGTTGTTAAAGTTCCCTGTAATTGTTATTGTGCTCATGGTATTAAGTTTTTTTGTGCCTACTCTAATTCCGTTTTCAGCTTTCCCGGTTTTATTTAAATTTTATTAATTGCTCTTTAGTGCGGAAGATGTTTTGTTGAAGCCATAAGGGATAACACCGATGCCCAAGCCCCAGATGACGTTGGTCAAGTTCGACAGGTCGACAGTTTTGTTGGGGTTAACAAAGTAGCAATACATGTAAAATGTGCATAGCGAAACGCCGATTGCGAGGGCTACCAACCCTGTTACAAACGCGATAAACCTGCTTACGCTTTGGCCGGGCGTTGTATTGGCAGGTGGCGTTGGTACGGGTTCTTGTTGAGGTGTTGGTGTAGTGGAGGCAACAGAAGTTTCTTTTTCTGCGAACAGGTCAGATAGCTTGGTGCCGTCTTTTCTCAATTTAATGACGGTTAAAGCCATAATGAGTATGTAGAATACGATTGGCGCGAAGGCGATAACGTTTTCTGCGCCCGATGTTTCGGCGAAACATCCTACAGGGCTCAATAGCGTTATTGTAATAAATAACTTTTTCATGGTTTTTGAGTTTAGGGGGTTAATTAATAACTCAAATCTCAATATGAAATGACAGACCGATTACCGTAACATAACCCTTTTTAATAGGGTGTTTTTACGGTATTAAATGGGTGTAAATACGCTGGAATTATGAGTGTTAAGTGCGGAAATTTGGAAATAATAAAAAAACATAAATTAATTTATTATTTTCACCCTTAAACCCCTAAACTTTATGACAACTACAGAACAACTCTTGTCTTTCGCACAATTATTTAATTTGGTTCAAACTCGGCCCGATGATAAGCCGGTACCCACCAAATTCGCCAACGATTGTCTTACAGCTTATGCAAACATGTATGAAAGCCCTAGTACAGGTCAACTTGCTGCAATGAAGGCAGCTTATACTGCTAGTGCGGATTTTGGCTCTGACAGCTTAATTACCTGGGCTAGTGGAATAAAAGATAATTCAAATATAACCACCATCAAAGTTTGCCTAGGCATTTATACTCAAGCTATGGCGGACGATCCAATAATCGCTTTGCCGCAGGAAAAAGTAGGTCGGGTAACAGTCTTTTTGTATCCTTATCACGAAGAATACGATGCTGGCACAGGTATTCGCACTCTCTCGGTACAAGCGAAGTATAGCGCGACAACTACGTTAGCCAATACCACCGCAGATGCCCCTGTTGACCCGTTTAACTTTGCCGGTATAGAACCATAAAGGTATGCGCTTAATTTGGCCACAATATTTGTTTTTTGAACTCTTTAGTCTCTTGTTAGCAATTTTGTTTAACAAGGGGCTAAAGAAGTTTAAGCTTAGTGCATTTATACCATTGCTTTTTGTGGTTTGTATAACAGAATTTATAGGTTCGAACCTGCATTATTTTGGGTGGAAAAAAAATTATTTGATATATAATTGCTATATCGTAGTCTCATATCCAATAATATATTATGCATTTGAACGAATGCTTCGATTTAGTAACAGGACAAAGATGGTTTACTATGGGGTAGGTGCTATTATCAGTATTTTCCTACTTGCAAACTTTTTCTTTTTGCAAGGTGAGGCTTCTTTTGATACCTATTCATTAATCTTAACTGAGCTGATATTTATTTTGCTATCGTTGGTTGTTTTGATGGATTTATTTAAAGACGATGACTATACTTCGATGATTTACCATCATCCATATTATTGGATTTGTTCAGCGACGCTAATATTCGGTATCGGGACACTAATGGTGCTGGGGCTTCAAAAAATTATAGTCGATCATAACCTAAAGATAGGGGGCAGCTACATTTATAAGAATCTATTGCCCGGGCTCAGTGATGTATTGTATACGGGTTATAGTTATGCTTTTTTTCTATGTCACAGGTCGATCAGGAAATCGCGATAATCGTCTCGGTCATAATTATTTTGATTACGCTGGCTGTAATCCTAATTTTGTTTGCTGCGTATTACTCTACAAGTAAAAAGGGCCTTCTCAAAGAAAAAGAAGTATTAAAAGCCACTTACGAAAAAACCATCCTCCAAACCCAGCTTGAAGTACAAGAGCAAACCATGCAAACCATTGGTGCCGATCTGCATGATAATATCGGACAGTTGCTGAGCCTGACTTCGCTGACGCTGAACTCGATAGAGATTGAGAACCGGTTGAAAAGCCAGCAGAAGATAGAGGCGGCTATCGATTTGACGATGCGGTCGATCAAGGAGATGCGGTTGCTGGGCAAGTTGCTGCAGGGGGATCAGTTGATTGTTTTGGGGCTGTCGGAAGCAATACAGCACCAGGTGAGTTGGTTGGAGCGGTCGGGCCAGTACGAGATCAGTTATGTGCAGGAGAGCGAAATGCCGGCCGCCAATAACCCCAACAAGGATTTGATCTTGTTCCGTATGGTGCAGGAGGTGTTGAACAACATCATCAAACACGCCCGGGCCACCCGTATCAACATCAAATTAGACTATCTGGAGAAAGCTATTTTGTTGCACATTGAAGATAACGGCGTTGGTTTTGACCCGGAGGAACTGTCGGCAGACAAGAAGGGGATGGGTCTGCTGAACATCAACAAACGGGCGGCCATTGTTGGCGGTGAAGTGGGCATCACCTCGAAACCCGGCGAAGGCACGGTTATCCTTATTTTTATCCCCTATCCGTAACAACATGGAAACAGAGAAAATCAATATTGCCATTGTTGACGACCACACCCTGTTTAGGAATGGCGTTGCGGCGCTGATGGGCGAGTTTGCCGAACTGAACATTGTTTTTGAGGCCGAAAACGGCGTGCAATTGCAACAGGCACTGACCAAACATGCTTTGCCGGATGTGATATTAATGGACATCAACATGCCGGTAATGGACGGTTACGAAAGCACCAAGTGGATAAAGGCGAATTATCCAAAAACAAAGGTTTTGGCACTGAGCATGTTTGAGGACGACAAAGCGGTGATACAGATGATAAAATGCGGTGCCAGCGGCTATGTGCTAAAGGAATCGCGCCCGAGAGACTTGCTGGAGGCTATTAAAACCATCCACACCAAAGGGGTTTACATCAACGACCTGGTTTCGGGCAAAATGCTGCGCTCGATAACGGACGATGAGGGTGTACCCGGACTGACAAAAAATGAAGTGGAGTTTATCAAGCTTTGCTGTTCGGAACTGACCTATAAGGAAATTGCCGAACAAATGTTTGTGAGCCCACGCACGGTGGACAATTACCGGGAATCGTTGTTTGAGAAGTTGAATATCAAATCGCGCACGGGCCTGGTGCTTTACGCGATACAGAAGGAGATATTTAAGTTTGCCCCGTAGGGGAGAATCAAGAAGCCAGAGTCAAGACGAGATAGCTATAATACATCCCGGTTTTCATTCGTCGTATCCCGTCAAAATTTCGTATATTGCAGGGAAGCGCATTGGCGTGAATGGTGATATAAAACATAAAATTCAGATACCCATATTTATAGCGGAGCGCATCGAGCTAAGCGCAAAGCGTACTGAAAAGTTTTTTGAAGTTATACCCATAAACCCGGCGAGTGGGTTATGGGTGCGGGATTATCAAAATGGCAATGACGACCTCGTTTTTTGCTTCAAAACACCCATAAATACCCATGTGATTGGCGAAATATGGGTATTTAATTGCGAAAATGGCAAAATTGTACCCATAAGAGAGGTGTGAAATATTTTTTTAGGATACCCATAAATACCCATGTGCCAGTAAAGATTTGACAAATTTTAAAAGTTGTCAAATCTACCCGGGCTAAATATTGAAGTAAACCTTCAGCAAATAGTACCTGCCGGGTATGGTGTAGGTGTTGGCGGTAAAGGTATTGGCCGATAGGTACAGGGCGCTGTAGGTTTTGGTATCGGCAAGGTTTACGGCGCTCAGTTCGATGTCGGTTTTGATCTTGTTGAACTTGTATTTGGCGGCAAAATCCGCGAAGGTATAGTTGAGGTTAGGCGAGCCGTCCTGATGGGTATAATAGTTATCGCCCGAGAGCCTGAAGTTGAGGTTGCTGATGGGCATATAGTTAATTCCGCCGGTTTGCTGCAATTGCTGAATTTTTGATTCGGTTGTTGAGCCTTGCAATTGGCTGGTGGTTTGGGTAAAATAGGCCTTATAGCTCAGGTTCAGCTTGTCGCTTATTTTCGATTCGATGCCCGCGCTGTAGGTCGTAGTTATGGTGTTATAATCCAAGAACTGTTGGTTGAGGAATTGCGTGGAGTGGCTTGCCTGCCAGCTGATGCCCGCGCTTAGGGTAGTGCGCAATGCAAAATTATATTTGCTGATGCTGCTGCTTGCCTGCCAAGCATTAAAGGCGTTTTCGAAAGGCAATACAATGCGTTTGGTTAGGGCGCTATCAATTTGTACAGAAGTGATGTTGTTGGCTACCGAGTGTGTATAGCCGCCGTTTATCCCAAAAAAGAACAAGGTGATGGCCTTGCGGTAGTTGAAACCAATGTTGGCCGATTGGGTTTGGCGCTCGGTAAGGTCGGCACTGTTGGCGTACAGGCTGCGGTAGTTGGTCAAAATATCGCCATGGTAAATATCGGTAATGCTGCCAATGGTATTGTTGAGGTTATAGGCGGCGGTTACATAGTTTTCGATACCGGTATTGTACTTCAGGTTAAAGTGCGGGTTAAAGTATACTCGCGTAAGCGATTTATCCAAAGCAAAAGCATTTTCGGAATAGTTGAGCTGTTGCAAAACCAGTGGCAGGGTGATGTTGAGCTTTAATTTTTTGCCCGGTACATCATAAGCGGCTTCGGTGTATAGCTTGGTTTTGGTCCAGTTGAGGTTGTTGATGGTACTGTCGGACACGGGGTTCATCGTATTATTCGGCTGTACCACGCTCAGCATTGATTGTAATTGTTGCGATTGCAAACTGGCACCAACTTTATAACTTTCGGTTACATAGTCTGTTGGTATTTTGTACGAAAAATAGTTGTTGGTAAACCAGGTGGGTATATTGGTGGTTTGCACCAAGGCCGAGTAGGGCGCGTTGTGGTTAAATTCCGAAGGGCTAAGGCCGGGCGTAATGGTCAGGTTTTCGGGTTCGCTAATGCGGTCGATATAGGAGTAGTACTCGAATATTTTATTGCTTTTGGTGGTGTTGATGAGGTGGAACTCGTTCGAAAAATCGAGCGGGTCGTCCTTTAAAACCTGGCCTGCATAGGTGCCGTTGGTGATGAGGTCGGAGTTATTGGTATTGTGAGCATAGTCCACCAAAAAAACATTGTTGAGATAATATTTATCGCGGTTGATGTTGAGCGTAAATTGCCCGTGTAAAATATCGGGATGACGGCGGTTTTGTTGCGTTTCGGTGTAGCTTACGTTGCCCAATGGCGAAAATATCTCGCTGCTTTTGGTATAATCCTGACTTTGGGTATCGTGCAGGTAGTAAAAGTTAGCCTTTACCTGTACATCCTTTTTAATGTTGTACAGGTTGTTGAGGTTAATGATGCCCGACTGGTCGAACAGGTAACGGCTGCGGGGCAGGTCAGGGTCGCCGGCGGTGCCGAGGGATAATACGGTTGCTGGTTTATCATTATCCAGGCGTGTAAGGTAATCGGAATAATTATGCGATATGATGTCATTTTGCAGATCATACCCTGTATTATTGCCTTTCAGGTAGTTGATGGCCTTGTACTTGTCCTTAAACATCATGGCGTTCAGGTCTTCTTCGTATTTGCCGGGCAGGCCCGCGCCAACGGTTTCCTGGCCAACCAGGTGTATTTTGGCTTCGGGTTTGAAAGTGAGGTTAAGGGCTACGTCGTCGCTTACCACTTTATCTTTTAAGGCTTTGATGGGTTGGTTATTTTCTAAAACCTGCACCTGGTCGACCGAGCCGCTGGGTATGCTGTTGGTGGCGATGTTGTATTTATCGTCGAGCAGGTTATCGCCGCCAAGGTAAACGTTGGATATGGCCTTGCCGTTATAACTGATCTTACCATCGGAAGCGACATCGATACCCGGCAGTTTTTTGATCACGTCGCCGATAACACGGTCTTGCGGGCTGCTAAAATCGGACACTTTATAGCTCGTGGTATCGCCGCTCACCTTGAGGTGCGGGCGACTGTTTTTGATGGTTACGGCATCGAGTTGTTTGCTAGTGGCCGATAGTTTGAAGTTTACAGGTGCCGAAATATCAGCTAAGGCTTTGCTTTGTTTTTTGTACCCTACAAAACTGACCTCGATGGATAGATTGGTTTTCGGGGCATCATCAGGTACGTCTAATGAGTAGGCGCCCTTGGTGTTGGTGGTGGTAAACGACAGAATTACATTGCCGGCGCCTTTTAAACTGACGTTGGCAAACGACACCGGTTTACCTAAACTATCGGTAACTGTACCTTTAATAGTTTGCGCGAAACCGCCTGCCGATACTACCGTTAGCAGCAGGCATACAAAAAACCTGATATGCGCACTCATTTCTTTTCGGGGAGTTCGATAGGGTTATTGATGACGGTTTTTGGACCGCTTGATATTCTGATATCCGTCTTCATGTTCGGGTTTGGCTTCATGGCCATACCTGAGCCCCCCATTGCCGATTGTATAAAGGCATTCGGGTCTTTGCGCATAGCTTCTTTCAGGTTGTCGAACTCCTTTTCTGTAGTTTTAACGCCGTTATCGGGCAGGGCTATCAGGTTTGGGTCGGCATTGGGGTCATCGCCGCCTATCGCGATCATGCGCATGCCAGGTTGTGGGGCGGCTGTGGCGGCTGAAGCAACTTTGTTCGTTTTTATCACAGGGTCGATACCGTCGAATTTAAATACCACTTCTTTTTTGGTATCGTATGCTTCTACAATCAAGCCAGGCAGACCGCTCAATTTCCATGGCCCGGCGCGGTAGGGGAGTTCTGAGCAAAACCAGGCGGTATAGTCGCGCCCTTTAAAATGTGCCATGGCTTTTTGGCAATGCAGGTTACCTATGGTTGAGGTATCGGCTTTGATTTTCCACTTGATGATGGGGAAGGGTTCTTCGATGAGATAGGCTGTCATGAGCGATTCTTTCCGGATCAGTTTGTTCTCGTTAGGGAATTGGAAATACTCGCTGGATGTGCTTTCGCCACGTGAGCTCACATTAAAGTTATGCGCGCCCGATGCCATTTGCTCTTGTATTTGTTTCTTCATCAAGTCGGCCTGAAGTTTTTTGTCGTAACTTTTATAAACACTGGCATTTTGGCCGACGAACAACACCATGTTTTCGGTATAGGGTTTGTCGCGTTGGGTGGTATCGCGCAGCCAGGTAAATTTGTAATGCACCATGGCCTGGGCGGAGTCGGGTTTTTGGGCGCTAACGGCTTGGGCGACCAGCATGCAGCTAAATAAAGTGAGTAATTGTTTTTTCATGTTGTGATGGGTTATTGATAATGAGTACAATAGTTTAGTTTAACGTTGTGATGTAAATATAGGCGAAGTGTTACATTAAAACTAAATTTATAGTTTAACTTTAACATAATGTGTTTGGTTTTAACAGAATTTTAACAAAGTTTAACAGTTGGAAGAGGTTGATAGTTCATGGTTCATAGATCATGGCAGAAAGATGGTGTG
>NZ_CAITNG010000101.1 GCF_903893715.1 uncultured Mucilaginibacter sp. | reverse complement strand
TTTTACATTTTTCCATTAGCGCGCCTAAAACACGCAGTTCGGTATCGTCCAATACCGGAATATTTATTTGTGCATCCATGCGCTAAAGTAAAAAAATGATTGAATGATTAAAGGATTGAATGATTTTAATCAAAAAAATCATCGGTTAAATTGCCAATATCCCTGCGGTCTTTTTTAGTGGGCCGGCCAGCACCGCGGTCGCGCTTCAATACCGGCGCGTTGAACATGGTTTTAAAAGCCTGAGTTTGTTCAACAGGCGTAATATCCTCATAAAAATTAACGGCGGTTTTAGCGTCCACCCTACTCTCCAACAACCCGGTAACTTTCAGCACTTTGCGATCGGACCCTTTCGACACATGGTACACTTCACCTACGCGCACTTCGTGCGAGGGCTTGATATTGGTACCGTTCAGCTTCACGCGGCCAGCCTTACAGGCTTCGGTAGCCAGTGAGCGGGTTTTAAAAGCCCTGATGGCCCACAGGTATTTATCTATCCTTAATTTCTCTTTCTCGGCCATAAACTCATTATTTCATGCTGAACATGGCTATCTTGCCGTTGCCGCCTGCCAACAGTGTCAGTTTGCCGTGCTGCGTCTTAATGCAAACATTGTAACTGCCGCCATCTATCTTCGTCCAGGTGAGCCCTTCGTCCTTACTCAGGTACGTACCCGCTGTGCCGGTGGCCAAATATATTTTACTATCAATATGCTGCACACATGATAGAAAGGTGGGCGTAACTTTGGCTATTTTCCAGGTTTTGCCGGCATCGTTGGAGTAGCAGGCTGTCGAATCGGTGCGGGTATCGCGCTGGTAATCACCACCTACCACTACCCAATTTTTACCATTGGTGGCAACAGAAAACGCCCCCGCGCTCGAGCGCCCCTGAGCAATGGGCAATTGCTGGGTGCTCCATTTTTTTTCGTCGATATGCGCCTGTATCATATTAGCCACGCTTCCACCGGTGACCATCAGTATCGAATTGCTTTTTATCAAACCATTATCAAAAATATTGAGGCACGTGCCGCTTGCCGCGAAAGCCGCCTCATCATTCCGCGCCAGGGGCGATTTGGCCATTTCGCGCGCTTTCCAGGTGTTGCCCTTGTCGGTAGTTTCGAACAAAACAAAGTGATTGTTGGATGGGTCGCTCATGGCGCAGCCATATTTGCCGTGAAAATCCATGGCATCCAAAAAAACAGAAGTATCGCGATTACGGTATTTTACCTGCCAGTTGGCGCCCCCGTCGGTTGTTTTTAATATCAGGGCCGGTGTACCCGAACTCATGATGAGTGCCTCTTTATCCGAAAAAGCTTCAATATCCCTAAAATCAGATTGCTCAAAACCTCTTACCTGTTGCCAAATCCATGTTTTGCCGGCATCTTTGGTAACGGCCACATAACCCTTATTGCCGCTTACCCAGGCCACTTTATCGTTCACTACCGATAAACCGCGTATGCTTACTGCCCTGCCCTGCTGCAATAAAGTTACCTTTTGCGCAGATGCATTAATCATCAAAATAAAAAGTGCCAGCGTTATGCCAACGTTTTTTAGTACTTGTTTTATCATTTAACCCTCGTCCAGACTTCGGTGCGCCCAAACAGGGATATACCGATGTAACCGCGTATTTTTAAAGTGTTATTGTTATCTATTAACGTCATTTTACAACTGTATGTTTTCCCGCTCTTCGGGTCGTATATGGTACCGTCTTCGTATGTTTCGCCGTTAAAGGTAAAGTCTTTTAACAGTTCCAGGTTCAGGTCGGGCCGGGTTTTCAGTGCCGGATCGGGGTTGTTTTCGTCCATTTTGGGTTTGCCGTTGCGGTCCGGAAATTTTATCCACCCCAATTTACCAAAGTATTTATCGCCTTTTTTATATATCCATATCTGGTCCTCGCCGTTAGGGTTGAGCCATTTGCCTAAAATCGCATCGCCGTTTTGCGCCAAAACCGTTAACGATGCCACAATAAGCAACATTAACACACTTGCTTTCTTCATCATCATAAATTAAATAATTGGTAGCCTAAAATTAGCCTTTCGGCGAGTCAATAGCAAACGTTATCAATTTTATATTTATTTTAAGGCATAACGATAATCTGTTATATTTGCAGCCCGTTGGGTTTAGCGCCATAAACCAACGCAGTTCTTAATATAATGCCCGGATGGCGAAATTGGTAAACGTTGCGGTCTCAGAAGCCGTTGAGAATTGTCTCTTGAGAGTTCGAGTCTCTCTTCGGGCACATCCATTTGGTCATTGATCATTGGTCATTAAGTCATTGCCTGTCGCTCGATAAGCATAATGACACAATGACCAATGACCCAATGATAATTTATAAGCCCAGGTGGCGAAATTGGTAGACGCACCATCTTGAGGGGGTGGCACTCGTAAGGGTGTGGCAGTTCGAATCTGCTCCTGGGCACTTCTCCTATATTTTATCATTTATCATTGGGTCGTTAAGTCATTTTGTATATCGCTTAAAAAGTCAATGACCTGATGACTCAATGACTCAATGACTTCCCTACGGTTCCAACCACAACACCGAATTACCCGTGCCAAACCGGTTTTGCTCCCATAGTTTGTTGGCCGGGTCGATTATCCAATTACCATCTACGATGAATTTATAGAGGTATTTGCCAGGTTTGAGGTGCAAACTGATGGTCCATTGGTCGCCCTGGTGTACCATGGTATAGCCATCATAGTCCCAATTATTAAAAGTACCGGCCAGGCGGATGGTTTTGGCGTTACCATAGCCCTTCAGCGTGAAGGTATAATTTGGTTTCACCACCAGCAACGAGTTACGTTCATCACCATTTCCGTACTGACATGGATTGGTGGGGTCTGTCATCCATTTACCATACACTATAAATTTATAACCATAATTTCCCGTGTCCATCGGCACATCGGCCCGCCATGCGTTGCCATCTTTTTTCAGCCTGAGCTCGCCCTGCCTCCACTCGTTAA
>NZ_CAITNG010000100.1 GCF_903893715.1 uncultured Mucilaginibacter sp. | reverse complement strand
TTTCCGATACAAAACTTTGAAAAGATATTGTCCAGCAGGTCATCTGTAGTAACCACGCCAGTAATCTCGCCAAGGTAGTGAAGGGCTTGTTTGATATCCAATGCCAAAAAATCGGAAGCAATGGGGTTATCTATGCCGTTGAGTACGCGGGTTAATGCCTCTTCTGTTTTCTGGAGGGCCTCGAGGTGGCGGATGTTGGTTACGAGGGTTTCATCGCCGGTAAGCTTGCCATGGACCGCGCTGTTGTAGATGGCTTGTTCCAATTCGGTGATGTGTTGTTTTTCCTTGGCTGATACAGTGATGAGTTTTACTTCTTCGGGCAGTGTAAAGTCTGCAGCAAGCGCACTGTTTTTTAGCAGGTCGATCTTATTGGCAACGGCCAATACCGGTAGGCCTGGGTGCAGCAATTCTTCAATATCTTGTTGCACCTCTTCGCCTGTCATGTTCTCAGCATCAAAAACATAAAGCAACAGGGCGCTTTGGCTTATTTTTTCGAGGGTTTTTTGTACGCCGATGGCTTCGATGGTATCGGTCGCTTCGCGCAATCCGGCTGTGTCAATCAAACGAAAGTTAATGCCGTTGATGTTAAGCACTTCTTCTATCGTATCGCGCGTGGTGCCGGCAATATGGCTCACAATGGCGCGTTCTTCGTTCAGTAAGGCATTTAGCAAGGTCGATTTCCCGGCATTTGGCCTTCCGGCGATGACGGTGTTTACGCCCATTTTGATGGCATTGCCCAACTCGAAGGATTGGATCAATTTGCCTATCATCTTGCTGATATCGACCACCAATTGCTTTAACTGGCCACGGTTGGCAAATTCTACATCCTCTTCTGAAAAATCGAGCTCCAACTCTATCAGCGATGCAAAAGTGACCAATTGTTCACGCAGTTGCTTCAATTCGCTGCTGTAACCGCCGCGCAATTGCTGCATAGCCACCTGCTGCGATGCTTTGGAATTGGAAGCAATCAGGTCGGCAACGGCCTCGGCCTGGCTCAGGTCGAGCTGACCGTTGACGAAGGCCCTTAAGGTAAATTCGCCGGGCTTGGCACCACGGGCGCCTTGTTTGATAAATAATTTGATGATGGACTCGATAATATACGCCGAGCCATGGCAGGATACTTCCACTACGTTTTCGCGGGTGTATGAGCTTGGCGCGATGAACAGCGACACCAGCGCTTCGTCCAGTACCACATCGTCATCCACAATACTACCGAAATGGATGGTGTGCGAGGCCTGTTTCGTCAAATCTTTCCCACGAAAAACGCTGTTCGCTATCATAATGGCATCCGGACCGGAAAGGCGGATAACCGCGATAGCCCCTATCCCATTGGCGGTGGCGAGGGCAACGATGGTATCCTCCTTTGCGATTTGCGTATTGCGATTTGCGTATTGCGACATTGGGGCAAAGGTCGGGAATTTGGCGGGATGTTCCTATAGGCGAAAAGATGCAAGAATCGAGAATCAGGAATAGAGACATTGTTAATTTTGATAGCGTAATGAAATCACTTGTGCGCTTTAGCGTTATATTTAGTTATCAGCTATCAAGAGTTATAAGCCAGCCTCATGTAATACAGCACTTCCTCATTCACGTCCTCGGGCAAAAATATCCTTAAGTGATGGTTACATTGCACATCGCCGGGTACCTGGGCTATTTTTTGGAAGCACAGGTTATCATCATATCGTTGTTTGAACGGAAATACCACATGGACAAAGTTTTTGCCTAACTGGGTGATATACACCACTCGCTTACGCGGAGTGGCAATACCTATCATGGTTTTGGCGGGGAGCACGGTAATTGGGCCCACAGCTTTCCATGCATCGATAAAATGATGGAACAGAAGGAGCGTATGGGCTGATTTCCCCGCCAAAAAGCGTTGCAGCTCCAATGCCGAACCTTCGTTTTCTGCGTCCGAAATCATACCGGCAATTTAGTAAATCTTTATCCTATGTCCCTTAGTTTACCGTCGGCAATTTGTGTGTCATTTTCTTCTTCGTGATCGTAGTTGATCAATGGTCTCAGTTTGGCTTCGGTGTGCTCATTGGTCAACATCTGCATTTCGTTATGCTGTATCCCTACCTCGCGCGAGTAGCTGTATCCCAAACGTTTGTTCTCTTCTTCGATAAAAGTGAACAGATCGCCAAGGCTGTGATATACCGCCTGCAAAAATTTAAAATTGGTTGATGTAAGGCATTGCCCGGTATCGTGCGGGCCCTTGCCCGGTTCACAAAAGTTTAGTTTGGTGATCAAGCCGTTCACCAGTTCTACCTCAAACTTGCCTTCGTTATGCCAGGTGAGGTTGTTTTTTATTTCTCTGTACGTATCCATGATGATGATTTTTAACACCTGCACACACCATAACAAGCAGGTTATTAGCTTTATACAGTTATTGCAGGCTATTTGGAATATGGCAATGCTTATGCCAAAGTTTTATGTTGTGATAAAAGGTTATCCACTTTGCCCCACAAGGGCATAGATATGTGGAAAACATCCCGATTTATTTACCAAGGGTTAATAAATATCAACCTATGGTTATTTGCATTTACAATTATTGACGGCGGTGTGGATGTTAGACTATTCGGTGGTGGATATATTTTGGTGCAGTGGTGGGTGGCTGAATGGAGGAAGTTTAATCGATTTTTCGTATTTTTGTATAAGCGAAAGGGTTGAATTTTCGGCGTTTTTTATATACCCATATTTACCCATAAAAAGGGCGACGTTGGGCTAAAATGATTGATGATAATATCGGCGAAAGTGAAATAAAAAGTTTTTTCAATACCCATAAATACCCATAGGCTGTTATGGGAGACGGGAGATGTAATCCCGATGGTTATCGGGAGGAACATGTGTTTTTTTAATACCCATAATTACCCATATGTTTCGCAAAGCGGAGTGCAAAGCGTTAAGAAAGAAAGGGGGCGTTTGAACATGCATTGTATACCCATAATTACCCATAGGCGATTTTGAGCCGGTGTGTTAAAACTTCTCCTCTATCCCTAAACCGAACAGGGCGAAGTCGTACTTAACAGGGTCGATGGGGTCAAACTCTTTCAGGCGTTCAGTTAGTTCGATTGCTGTTTGCCAGTCGGTTTGTTTGCGGGTGATGAGGCCGAGCTTGCGGGCCACACGGTCCACATGCAGGTCGCAGGGCATGATAAGTTCGGCGGGTTTGATATGGTTCCAGATACCGAAGTCGACGCCCTTGTCATCTTTTCGCACCATCCAGCGGAGGAACATATTAAGCCGCTTGCAGGTGGAACCTTGCAATGGTGAGGATACGTGTTTGCGGGTACGGGAGGGGTAGTCGGGCAGGGAGAAGAAATAGGAACGGAAGTGGTTGAGTGATGCTTCGGTTGCGGGTTGTTTGTTACGCGTTACGGGTTGTGATAAGAATGCCGATTCCAGCGACTCGTACTTTTCATAGTGATACCTGAAGAAGCTGATAAAATAAAGGGTATCGATATCGTTAAAGGTGCGGTGCTTAAACTGGAGCAGCTTTTTGAGGTCGGGCTCCTGGTGGTTCATGATGAAATCGTGGGGCGCGCCGTCCATCAGGCTGATGAGTTCTTTGCATTTATTGATGATGGTTACGCGCTGTCCCCAGGCCAGTGTTGCTGCCCAAAAGCCCATGATTTCGATATCCTGCTTTTTGGTAAAAAGGTGCGGGATGCAGATGGGGTCGTTGGGGATGAAGCCGGGCTGGTTGTATTGGATGACCTTGGCGTCGAGGAAGGCTTTGAGAGCGTATTGCGTATCGGGTATTGCGTATTGCGACGTCTTCATATGCACCTGTTTTTTATCGCATTACGCAATACGCTGTACTCAATACTAAGCCAATGCTTGTTCCAGATCCTCCAGCAAATCATCGATATCTTCTATCCCAACGCTGAGGCGCAGCAGGCTGTCGACCACACCGACCTTTTCGCGCAACTCTTTGGGTATGGAGCCGTGGGTCATGGTGGCCGGGTGGTTAATGAGCGATTCCACGCCACCTAACGATTCGGCGAGGGTAAATACTTTGAATCTGGATGATAGTTTAAAGGTATCTTCCAACGTTGCGCCCTTTACAGTGAAGGAGATCATGCCGCCAAAATCGCGCATTTGTTTTTTGGCCACCGCGTGGTTAGGATGATCTTCGAAGCCGGGCCAGTATAATTTGTCGATTTTAGGATGTTTTTTGAGGTATTCGGCTACTTTGCGGCCGTTTTCGCAATGGGCCTTCATGCGCAGGTGCAGGGTTTTGATGCCGCGCAAAACGAGGAAACTATCCTGCGGGCCGGGTGTGGCACCGGTAGCGTTGTAAATGAACCACAGTTTTTTGTACAGTTCGTCGTCGTTCATCATCAAAGCGCCCATTACTACGTCCGAATGTCCGCCAAGGTATTTGGTAGCTGAGTGCATCACGATATCGGCACCCAGGTCCATCGGGTTTTGCAGGTATGGCGATGCGAAGGTATTATCCACGCAAAGCAGGACGTTCTTTGACTTAGTAATCTTAGCAACACCTTCAATATCCACAATTTTCATGGTGGGATTGGTCGGCGTTTCTATCCAAACCAATTTGGTTTTATCGTTGATGTATGGCAGGATATTTTCGGGTGCCGACATATCGATAAAGTGGAACCTGATACCAAAGTTGGCGAATATCCTGGTGAACATGCGGTATGAGCCGCCGTACAGGTCGTCGCCGGTAATCACCTCATCGCCGGGCAGCAGCAGTTTCATCACCGCGTCGGTAGCACCTAAACCGCTCGAAAAAGCGAGGCCATGCTTGGCATTCTCCAAAGCAGCAAAGCAATCTTCCAAAGCCTTACGGGTCGGGTTTGTTCCGCGAGAGTACTCATACCCCTTGTTATCGCCCGGCGACTTTTGCGCGTAGGTGGATGTTTGGTATATGGGCGTCATCACCGCGCCGGTAGTTGGATCGGGCTCCTGCCCTGCATGTATGGCCTTGGTTGCAAATTTCATCTGTTATGCTTTTAGCACGGTCCATAGTCGATAGTCCATAGACCATAGTAAAAAAATACTGTTCATAGCCATGGACTATCGACCATTGACTATGGACTAAAAATTAATACGCTCTTGCGAACAGTACTCGTTGTATTGACGGTTTGCCCGATAGTATACAGGTTCCGGCTTCCAACTTATTATCCAACGGTATACAACGTATAGTTGCCTTTGTTTCCTGCTTGATGCGTTCCTCGGTTTCGGGTGTGCCGTCCCAGTGTGCTGATATAAAGCCCGGGGTATCATCCAGCATTTTCTTAAACTCCTCGTAGCTGTTGGCTTCGCGGGTGTTCTCGTTGCGGAAGTTTAGCGCCTTTTGATAGATGTTGGCTTGTATCTCCACCAACAGGTTATCTATCACATCAGCTAAACCAGCCTGCTGTACGGTCTCTTTGGTTTTTGTATCGCGACGGGCCAACTCAACGGTTCCGTTAGCCAAATCGCGGCCACCAATAGCAACACGCAACGGGATACCTTTCAGCTCGTACTCGGCAAATTTGAAGCCGGGGCGCTGGGTATCGCGGTTGTCATATTTTACGCGGATGTTCTTTGCTTTCAGTTCTTTGGTCAGAGCGGTTACATATTCCGATATCTGCGCCAATTCCTCATCACTGCGGAATATCGGCACGATAACTACTTGCGTAGGCGCTAATTTGGGTGGCAATACCAAACCCGCATCATCCGAGTGTGCCATGACCAGCGCGCCCATTAAACGGGTAGATACGCCCCATGATGTTGCCCAAACAAAATCGAGCTTGCCTTCTTTATTGGCAAATTTCACATCAAAAGCCTTGGCAAAGTTCTGACCCAGGAAGTGCGAAGTACCAGCTTGCAGCGCTTTACCATCCTGCATCAAAGCTTCGATGCAATAGGTATCCAATGCTCCGGCAAAACGTTCGTTGGCTGTTTTGCGTCCTTTTATCACCGGTAAGGCAAGCCAGTTCTCGGCAAAATCGGCGTAAACGTTCAGCATTTGCTCGGTTTCGGCAATAGCTTCCTCTGCGGTGGCATGGGCGGTATGGCCTTCCTGCCACAAAAATTCGGTGGTGCGTAAAAACAAACGGGTGCGCATTTCCCAGCGTACCACATTGGCCCACTGGTTGATGAGTAGTGGCAAATCGCGGTACGATTGTATCCAGCCACGGTAGGTATTCCAGATGATAGTCTCCGATGTAGGGCGAACAATAAGTTCCTCTTCCAGCTTGGCGTCTTCGTCCACAATAATGTTGCCGTTGCCATCGTTCTTTAAGCGATAATGTGTAACTACCGCGCATTCTTTGGCAAAGCCATCCACGTGGCTGGCTTCCTTCGAAAAGAATGATTTTGGAATAAAAAGCGGAAAATACGCGTTGCTATGCCCCGTATCTTTAAACATTTGATCGAGCGCTGCCTGCATTTTTTCCCAGATGGAGTAACCGTAGGGTTTGATAACCATACAACCCCTTACTGCCGAATGTTCTGCCAGGTCGGCTTTTATAACCAGATCATTAAACCATTGCGAATAATCCTCGTCTTTACTAATGATCCCTTTGCTCATAATGTGTATTGAAAATATGACTTATACGTTATTTTATTATTGACGCCAAATTTATAAATTTATACTTTATTTGAACTTTTACTTTTAACCAATTAAAAATGAAACGGAACATTACATTAGGAATACTATTTATTAGTGCTTTGGCGCTGAGTTCCTGTTCTACTCAAAATAAATTAGCCTCCACAAAAGTTGAAGACGATGTTTACTTTACCCAGGCAAAAGCCGGCGATGCGCCAGTTTATGCCAGCAACGAACCAAAAACTTATCGCGAGGATAATTACGCCACTCCTGTCGCCACAAACGACGATTATTACTATTACGATAGCTATGAAGCGCGCTTAAACCGTTTTTACGGCTATTCGCCCTATGGATCATCATATTACAGCGACATGTTTTATGGCGGGTACAATCCATTTAACCCGTATTACTCCGGCTTAAGCATTGGGCTGGGTTACGGTTACGGCGCCTTTGGCTACAACCCGTTTTATGGCTATAATCCATATTACTCTTACAGCCCATTCGGCTATTATAACCCGGTTTATGGTTATGGAGGCTCATCATATTGGGGGCCTTATTCTTATTACAACACCGTGCCATCATACACAACCTTTGCGCCTAACAGGCCTTACCGCGGTTCAGGTTTACCTGGTTCAACTGTTGGCTACACAGGTACAGGTTATACAGGCTATGGCACCGCCGGCAGTTATCCGCCACCAACAACAGCAAGGCCGGTTCGTACATCGGTAGTTGGGGGTTCCAACAACAACGGTCAGGTTGTAACCCAGCGCCCTGCACGTACCCAAACTGTACAGCCTCAACCACAATACACACCGCAACAGCAACAATATACACCACCGCCAAGTAACAATAACTCAGGTTCTTCATCCGGGGGTTCATCTTCGTCGGGCTCTTCATCCGGGGGTGGAAGACCGGTTAGGCCTTAAAATAATTACACTAACATATAAGAACCGTGTACTTCTGCGTTTATCATAATGGTACACGGTTTTTATACATCTATTAATAACACATCCTCAATGAAAATCAAATATCTGTTAATCGTATTGGCTATGGTAGCCATTACAAAAACGGGCTTTGCCCAATTTTCGCAAGACGTTCTTCGTTATTCATTATCCGAGCCCGGCGCAACAGCCCGTATTAAAGCTATAGGCAATGCCGGTACAGCAATTGGAGGCGATTTAAGCTCCGTTAGCGGTAACCCCGCAGGTATAGGGTTCTTTACCCACACCGAAGGAAGCATCACTCCGGAATTTAATTCGACAGGCGTAAATGGTACTTATCTGGGGCAATCAACCAATTCAAATAGCAACACCCTCAATTTCAACAACGCTTCGGTGGTATTTTATTCCAAACTAAATACGCCCGCCGGTACCGATAAAGGGAAAGGCTGGTTAAGTTTAAATTTCGGGGTTGGGTATAACCGATCGAGCGATTTTTATGAGAATATCAATTATCAGGGCACCAATAAAAGCAATTCGATAACCAACTATTTTGCCGACCTCGCCAATACACAAGGCGTTGACCCTAATGGCAATGGTGGCAGCCTGCAAGACTTTGCCTATAGCAACGGCTTAATAGACCTTTACTCGAGCGGTGGTTATTTGAGCAACGTGTTTAACACAGGCCACGGGGCACCAAACCAACCCGTAATCCAATCGGACAATACTATAAGGCAGGGGGGCCAAACCGAGTTTAGTTTTGCAGTTGGCGGCAACTATAGCAACAAATTATACCTGGGCGCCGGGCTGGGTGTAGCCAACATCAGGTACACCTTGTCGCAAACTTTTAATGAAATTGGCAGCGCCAATATTCTAGACCAAAACAACAACCCGGTGGTTGCAAATTTCAATTCTTCGTATTCGCAAGTCGAATCCACCAATGGTACAGGTTTTAACCTGAGGGCCGGTTTTATTTACAAACCCATTGATGAGATACGCATAGGCGGGTCTTTCACCAGCCCTACCTGGTACACCATGCAGGATGATTATGCCGAAGGTTTAACCACCGTGTACAGCGGCGGCGCAGTTGGTACTGCTGTTAGTGGACCCTCAGATTATCAAACAACCTATAGCTTCCATACCCCTTTAAGGGTAAGCGGCGGTGTTGCCGTCTTTTTAGGCCACTCGGGTTTTATTACCGGCGATATTGAATATGTGGATTACTCGTCTATCCGCACATCAACGGGCGACGGCTACCCAGCAGCCAATGTTAGTGCAGATAACCATGATATACAAACGAACTATAAATCGACCGCCAATATACACGTAGGCGGGGAGCTTAAACTGGAAAGCGACCTGTACCTGCGCGCAGGTTATGGCATACAAGGCGACCCGGTTAAAAACTACGGCACCAATATCAACACCATCAGCGGTGGTATTGGGTACAGATTTTTAGCCTATTACATCGATTTAACTTACACCAATGTTAACGGCACTCAACAAGTATCGCCTTATACCATTAATGCAGGCGGTGCACCTGTTGCCAGTTTGAACAAAACCAGCAACAATGCTTTTGTAACTTTTGGGATGAAATTTTGATTTGAGTCGGAAGTTCGAGTATATAAAAGACCCTGTTCAGACCGGACAGGGTTTTTCTTTTACAGGGTTTTTCTTTTTTAGTTAAAGAGTCGTAGTCTTCCCGCTCAAAACTAAATTGCCATATTTGCAGACATGATGTTACAGCCATTTATCAACTTAGAATTTCATGGACAAATCTGGAAATTTATTATCGATTACGATATGGATAGGCTGTTTGTTGAGACACGGAGCGCAGAAGGCCGCGAAGTAACATTTTCGTCTATTGATCTTAACAATGGTATTACCAATTTTAAAGATTTGGTTTTGCCCGAAAAATGGCTCACAGGTATAGCCGGCAGTTTCCGTGGAACACTTTTTTTACATGGTTACCAATCGGCTCAAAGCCCCGCACACAAAGGCATAACAGCAGTTGATGGTAAAACCGGCGTAACACTTTGGGCCGATTATAATAACGCTATCCATCACATCAGCATTAACGGCCCGATAGTTTATAACACGCAAATACAGCCGAAAAAACTGTTTTTGGCAGATGCCGTAACTGGAAGTATTTTAAGACCATATGATAAACTGATCGACATTGACCAGGTACCGGAGATTGGCATCCCTGATATTATTAACTATATACCCAAAGAGTTCAATTTACCCGAAGGACAACTAACAGGTAATGTCCATTATTTTGAGCACAATAGTTTTAGAATTGTATCTTTGCACCTGCTTAACAACAGCCTGCTAAAACAGGTGCTTATGATAAGCAATGGTACCGAGGTGGTATATGACGATTTATTGAACGAAGGCATACAAAAACTGCAACCGGAGTCGTTCATAGTATACCAAAACAGGCTGATCTACATTAAAAACACAACCGGATTAAAGGTTTTAAATTTATAAATGCTTTAAAATACGCCATGAATTTTAAATTTTTGCTGCTCATTTTCCCCATTTTAATATTTTCAGGTTCAGTTTTCGCGCATTGTGTGGTTGACTCTATAGGTGTTGAGAACCAAAATGGCAAAAAGGTAATACTGCACAAACTCGATCCAAAAGATAATTTTTATTCAGTGGGCCGTCGGTACCATGTCAGCCCGCAGGCTATTATCGATTTTAACAAAGGCGCCAAAATGGATATCGGAGAAGTGATAAAAGTTCCGACCAATCTGCCTTTTACCGATCAGCCTGTTGCCAAAACAAATCCGGCTGCTATATACAAACCTGCGGTGCAACCGCCAACCACTACTTATCAGCCTGTACAAAAACCGGTCAATAAACCGCAAACACAAATACCCGTTTCCGAAACCACTGCTTCAACCACGCAATACAAGGTATCGGCAGGCGAAACATTGTATGGCATTTCAAAAAGGTTTAATACTACAGTGGATGACATTACCAGCTTAAACGGCCTGAAATCGACCACGGTAACCCCCGGGCAAATTTTGTTGGTTAGGTCAATGCCACCTTCAGCCGAATCTCAAAAACCTGTTGAAAAACCCGTCCAGGCACCTGTTATACAACAACCAATAGTTCAACAGCCTATTGTTGCAAAACGCGACTCGACTGCGGTTGCCTATACTGATAGTATGGACAGTTCGGGCAGGCACGTACCTGTTAACCGTTATGGCCTGTCGGAAAAAGACGAAAGAGGCGTTGCCGTTTGGACAGATGACCCCGACCTGAACTCCAACAAACAGATTATACTGCACCGCACAGCCCCTATAGGCACCGTAATAAAGATAACCAACCCAATGACCAACCGTACCACCTTTGCCAGGGTTGTTGGGCGCATAAACGATACCGAAAGCACAAAAGACGCGATAGTAGTGATGACAAAAAGTGTGGCCGATGCCCTTGGTGCCTTAGACAAACGCTTTCATGTTACCCTAAGCTATGGCACGCCAAATGAGTAAACCTTTTATCATGGGTATTGCCGGTGGCAGCGGCTCGGGCAAAACCTTTTTTTTAAAGTGCTTTTTAAAACATTTTAAAGCCGAAGAGGTGTGCCTGGTATCGCAGGATGATTACTACAAACCCGTTGCCGACCATATGACGCCCGAGGAAAACAGGCTTTATAACTTCGACTTGCCCCATACCATTGATAATGATCTTTTCTTGCACGATATCAACAAACTAATTGAAGGCAAAAGCTTTACCAAGAAGGAATACACTTTTGGCAACCCCAATGCCAAACCAAAAATGCTGGAGATAAAGCCTGCCCCGATCATTATAGTTGAGGGGCTTTTTATTATGCACTTTCGTGAGATTGCCGACCTGCTCGACCTGAAAATATTTGTTGATGCCGAGGAAGACGTTGCCCTGAAACGACGCCTGCACCGCGATTTGGTTGAACGTGGCTATTCGAGCGATGACGTGATGTATAAATGGATTAACCACGTAGTGCCTGCCTACAAGGATTATTTGCTCCCTTTTAAAACTGAGTGCCATAAGGTGGTCATCAACAATACTGAAGTACCCGATGATATCATCGCGGTCACAGAAGAGATCAGTAAAGAGTTAAGGGAGTTATTGGATAGCCGAGCCAACAATTAAATTACCATCTCCGGCACATCGCCATCAATTACCAATTTACCGGCGGTTGCCGCTATAATATCTTCCACACTCACACCCGGCGCGCGTTCCAGTAGTTTAAAACCACCTTCGGGCAACACATCCAAAACAGCCAACTCGGTAACTATTTTTTTTACGCAGCGTACCCCGGTGAGCGGCAAGGTACAATACGGTAAAAGTTTCGATTCGCCCGCTTTGTTAACGTGCTGCATGGCTACAATGATGTTATCGGCACTGGCCACCAGGTCCATGGCACCACCCATGCCTTTTACCATTTTACCGGGGATTTTCCAGTTGGCAATGTCGCCGTTTTCGGATACTTCCATCGCACCAAGAATAGTAAGATTAACCTTTTTAGCGCGTATCATGCCAAAACTCATCGCCGAATCGAACACGGCCGAACCGGGCAGCATGGTAATGGTTTGTTTGCCCGCGTTAATGGTATCGGGGTCTTCTTCACCTTCAAAAGGGAACGGGCCCATGC
>NZ_CAITNG010000099.1 GCF_903893715.1 uncultured Mucilaginibacter sp. | reverse complement strand
GTTTTGGTTAGTGCACATAGCTATGTATAAATGCACGCATAAATTTATCAATTATAAATTGTTGTGTGTACTTAATTTGAAACATACCCATGTGATAGCTGGGGCAATGCAATGTTGCTGAAAAAAATTGTCAGTTTGGTTAAAGTGGCCTGTTTTTTTTTACGGAAACGTTTTCATTCATTGTTGTACTTTTGCTGATTATGGGGCAGATTACTATCAAAGAGCTTGCACAGCGTTTAAACCTATCAATATCCACGGTTTCGCGTGCTTTGAGCGATAGCTACGAAATTAGTCAGGCTACGCGCGATAAGGTAAAACTGCTTGCACAAGAGTTGAACTACACTCCCAACTTGTATGCCAGCAGTCTGCGGAGCCAGAAAAGCAAAACCATCGCCGTTATTATACCCGAGATACTGAATAATTTTTTCGCTTTAGCGATAGATGGCATTGAAGAAATAGCCCAACAGCACGGCTACCACGTGCTTATTTACCTTACGCATGATGACCATGTGAAAGAAGCTGCCATGGTGCAGCATTTATTGAATGGGCGCGTTGACGGTATATTAATGTCGGTAGCGAGCGAAACCAACGAAGCCAACCATATTGCAGAGTTTGTAAACATGGAAATACCTGTAGTGTTTTTCGACC
Organism: uncultured Mucilaginibacter sp.; assembly: GCF_903893715.1. Lineage (GTDB taxonomy): Bacteria > Bacteroidota > Bacteroidia > Sphingobacteriales > Sphingobacteriaceae > Mucilaginibacter. The sequence goes on along the minus strand of NZ_CAITNG010000099.1, from coordinate 37,757 downwards.
GGGTGTTTGATGATTTCAAGACCGTTAAGATTGTAACTGACGACCATCAGAGTGGCTATAATGCTACCGGACATTTGTTTGAACGCGGTTGTATGGATGTTGCTTACCTCTCCATATCACAAAACTTGTCGATTGACAAAAAACGAATGGACGGCTACCTGGATGCCTGCAAAAAGTTCAATCTGCAAAGCCGGGTGATCAACTGCACCCAAAACGATGACGACAATAGAGACATACTGACCAAAGCACTTGCCGGCTCTAATGCGCCCGACGGCATTTTCGCGTCGGTTGAAAAACTGGCCATCACAACTTATGAAGTTTGTCATGCTTTGGATATCAATATACCCGGCAAGCTTAAAATAGTAAGTTTTTCGAACCTGCGCATTGCATCCTTGTTGAAGCCATCTTTAACCACCATAGCCCAACCGGCGTTCGAAATAGGGAAACAAGCGGCTTTGGCACTGTTCCGGGCTTTAAAAAACAATACCGTTTTTACCAAAAGTGAAGAAATTGTAATCCCTTCAACTCTAATCGAGCGCGAATCGACCGCGGCAAGATAATTACCACTAAAAAAAGCAGATTAAAATACTGTAAATCAAAGCGCTTTAATTTCTTTTAAAATACTATTTGCAAAAGGCTTTTGCTTTGCTATCTTTGCAACCCCAAACGGGATGTAGCGTAGCCCGGTATCGCGCCACATTTGGGATGTGGAGGCCGCAGGTTCGAATCCTGCCATCCCGACACCGGAAACTAAAAGCCCTGACTTTCGTCAAGGCTTTTTTTGTTTTTGGTCATCATTTTTCCTTTATCAATTGATAAAAAGCTTCCTGGGCATCGTCACCGCATTCCAATCCGGGCGCTATTGGTATTGATTTTAGATGTTGATCGATCAAACGGGTTTTTCTATAAGGTGCTAACTGAAGCTTTATAAAGCTAAATATTTCCTCTTTACAGGCTTCATCATACACCGGAAACACAACTTCCACCCTTGATCGCAGGTTGCGCTCCATCCAGTCGGAAGATCCGAGAAAAACTCTTGGGTCATTATCATTGTTAAAAATAAATACCCTCGAGTGTTCCAAATACCTTCCTATTACACGGTTCAACGTAATATTTTCGCTAAGACCTGGTACACCGGGTCGTAAACGGCAAATACTGCGTACAATCAACTCTATTTTTACGCCGGCGTTCGATGCTGTATATAACGCATCGATCATCTCTCTGTCTTCCAGATTATTCAGCTTGATGATGATTTTCCCCTCACCCCCATTTAGGGCAACCCTTATTTCGTTATTTATCAATTCTTTAAACCTGTCGATGATATTAAATTGAGAGACAAGCAAATGATTAAATGGCGCGGGTTGCTTACCGGTATACAAATAAAGAAAAACATCTTTTAATTCTTCATTCATTACCGGGTTGGAGGTAAGTAGCCCCATATCAGAATAAATACCGGCCGTTCTTTCATTAAAATTCCCGGTGCCATAAAATCCATAAGTTTTGGTTACTCCATCTTTTACCCGGGTAATCAATGCTGTTTTGGCATGAACCTTTATATCGGGTAGGCTGTAAGAAATCTCTATTCCCGCTTTTTCCATTTTCTCTGCCCATAGTAAGTTGTTGGCCTCATCAAATCGAGCCTTTACTTCCACAAACGCCCTCACCTTTTTCCCATTTTTTGAGGCGCTAATGAGCGCATTCACGATGTGAGAGTCGGACGCGACCCTATAAAAGGTAGCCATGATTTCGGTTACATATTGGTCGAGTACCGCTTGGTTAAAAAATATCAATACGTGGTCGTATGACTGATAAGGAAAATGCAATAAGAAGTCTTTCTCATCTAATGCCTTAAAATAATTCTTATAAGAAGCAAGTTCGCGATGTTTTAATGGCTTCCATTTGGCTAAAGTGGGTAGAGAGTTAGCCGGTACCGGAAAAGAGAAAAAATCACTCATCTGTTGGTATCTCCCGGTAGGGGTTAGTTCATCTTGCTCTATACCAAACAGGTCAACACATAACGATACCAGTTTTTTTGGCATAGCTACATCGTACTGAAACCGGGATGGAGCTCCGAAAGCGCGTTGCTCTAAGCTAATCTTCATTTGGCCGGCGATAGCCCCCGAATATTCGTCAAGGTTAAGGTCGGCATTCCTGTTTAACTTGATTGAGAAGCACCCTTTGATTTTATAATTTTCAAGAAATATTTCGCCGCCAATCCTTACTATATCATCCAAATAGATTACATAATGTTTATTGTCTATCTTCGGCAGTGGTATAAATCGCGGAAGATGCTCGGTAGGCAAGTTTAATAAAATCAGCCTTTCAGAACTGTTTTTATGAGACAACTGCCATACGAAATACAGCTGTCGATCTTCAAGAAATGGCGTTGTTTCATTCGATAGCCAAATTGGCTGCAAATACGAGGCCACCTGTGTGTTAAAGTATTCATATATAAATTCAAGATGTTCCTCACGTACTTCTTCATGATGCTGGTAAAGGATAATATTATTTTCCTCTAAGCCTGGAATTATCGATGTTGCCAAAATATAACGAAGGTAGCTGGTTTGATGACTTGCTTCTTTACGAACCGCAGTCAATATATCCTGGTAAGAAGCAGACTCTTCATCGTTATACTGCCCTAATTTGGCTAATGTTTCTAAATGAGCCACCCTAACCCTGTAAAACTCGTCCAAATTGGAGGCATGGATAGCAATGAATTTTATTTTTTCGACAAGCGGCAATTGTGGGTCTTGACTTTCTTCCAACACGCGGTGGTTAAAACTTAACCAACTCAAATCTCTGTTAAAATACTTCGTTATTTCAACAGCCGCGGCATTTGAATTTTCCATAATGGTTATAATATGATTATTTTGAGAGGCAGGATAAAGCATATCAGAAAGCATCCTTTGTATCAATGAGCGTATAAGAAAGGTAATTCAGAACGAAGCTAAAACTTGACATACTTAGCCGCAACAAAAGAGGTTTTTGCATTCATCGAAAGTAGACACCTATTGTTATTAAAATATTAAATTACTATGAATTTCACTAAAATTCAACTGAAAGCAGATTGTAATACAAGCTATTTTTGTTGGAAAGTGGCAAAATATTTTTCCGCAAGTTGAAAGTAAAAAACAACAAGCGTTAAAAACGGTATTTAGCATTATATTCGCTGTTCAACATTACGTACACGCTAAAGTGTTCGTTGTGGGTTTTAATTTAAACGTCGCGGTGGTCTATTTACCCTTATTTAGCAGGAAGTTATCTTTTTTTTGGGGATGCTTGCTAATATCTTTTAGCTGTTTCGCGCAGCACACCAGTGTAAGCGGTGCAATTATTGATGCCGCGAACGGCCAAACAATCCCGATGGTCGACGTTACTTTCGCCGGCAGCCATAACGCCACCAGAACAGACAGCCTTGGCAAGTTCACCCTATCCGCTGCCGGTAATTTTTCGCAAATAGTAATTTCGGCCATCGGTTATCGCCCCCTCACAAAAATGATAATAGCCGGAACCGCAAACGAAGTCGCTATAAAACTTGAAAAGTACCAAACACAACTTCTGGAGGTCTCAATTAAAGGACAGCGTAGCAAATCTTACCGTAACAAAGATAACCCGGCGGTCGAACTGATCCGGCGCGTTATTGCACATAAAGACGCTAACCGACCGCAAAAAGCCGAACACCTGCAATATGACCAATACGAGCACACAGCACTCAGGGTTTATGGGATACATCCTGCACTGGTTAATAATTTTGTGTTGAAGCCGTATCGTTTTATGTACGACACAGCCGGGGGGAAAATAGCGATGGAGGCTTACCTTAGTGAAAAAAAGTACCGCCTATATCTTCAAAAAACGCCTGAAAAGTCGATTAAGGTTCTGACCGCTCAAAAGGAGGCCAACATTCTTAAATTCATCGACACCGCCGGGGTTAATATTTATGTAAATCGGCTGTATGGTGATAAGGTCGATATCTATGAGAACAATATATTCATTGTCAACTACCAATTTTTAAGTCCGATTGCCGACCACGCACCAGACTTTTATAAATTTTTTATTACCGATACCATCAGGACGGCTAAAGACACCCTGATAGAACTCAGTTTTATACCACGAAATAAGGGCGACCTGCTTTTTGAAGGACACTTGCTGGTAACGCTTGATGGCAGCTACGCGGTAACCTCATGTGCCTTAAATGTGGACAAGGAGATCAACCTGAATTTTTTACGCAGTTTACAGGTCAATTTAGATTTCGAGAAACAGCCCTCCGGCCATTATTTCCTGACCAAAACGAATACCAAAGCAGATTTTGGGATATTGAAGAACAGAGGCGCCGGATTAAGCGGAGAGCGGACAATTCGCTACACCGGTTATTTGGCTAATCAACCGATGAGCGCGGAATTTTATGGGGGCAACGCCGAGCAAATTGTCCCCGGTTTCGATCAAAAGGACAGCTTGTATTGGGCGAGCCAGCGGCCTGACACGCTTCCCGAAAAACAAGCAGAGTACTATCGCCAGGTTGGCCGCCTGGAAAAAATGCCTCAGTTCAAAAGGGCTACATGGATTGCGACAACGTTAAGCACGGGATATGCAGATCTCGGTCCGTTCCAGTTCAACACAGCTTATCTGGCCTCATACAGTACGATAGAAGGCATACGTTTGGGCCTTGGCGGGCGCACTACTCCGAAATTTAATAAAAACATTTATCTGGAGGGATACCTTGCCGAAGGCCTGCTTGATCATCAATTTAAATACAATACCACTGTTTATTATACCGTTAACGCCATACCGTTTTACCGTTACCCGAATAATTATTTAAAGTTTAGCCAGCAATATGATATCGGCCTGCCGGGCAACAATTCCAGTGCTGGAAATTTCAGGACGCCCATATCATCTTTCCAGACGGGAACGGATCGTTATTATTTTTATTCGCGTATTTTTAAGTTGGATTATGTTAAGGAATATGATAATCATTTATCGTTTGATGTCGGTTTCTATCAACGCAGCGACAAGGCGGCTGGCTCGCTGACCTATACAATGAACGACCCGCAACAAACATTGGTTGACCATATCACGTCGAGCGTGTTTACATTAGGGCTTCGCTATGCCCCGCATGAGCAAATTTATCAGGGAGCGGATTACCGGCACACGATTAGGAACAACTATCCAATCATGACGGTTCTTTTCAGCCAGGGCATCCAGGGTTTGTTGGGCGGAACCAATCAGTACAGTTCCGTTACCACGACCATACAGAAACGACTTTACGAATCGCAACTGGGGTACGCGGACGTTACGCTGCTTGGTGGTATGATTGCTGGCAAAGTCCCCTACCCCCTGTTGAACATCAGCAATGCCAACCAATCCATTGTTTACTCGGCCGACGGCTACAACCAAATGCATTACCTTGAGTTTGTGAGCGATCATTATGCCGGCTTTAATATCACGCAAAATTTTAATGGCTTTTTCCTGAACAAAATACCTGTGATCGACCGTTTGAAATGGCGGGAGTTCCTGTCATTTAAAATACTTTACGGTGGCTTACGGGATGAGAACAACCCGGCGTTGACAAGCGGGCTGTATAATTTCCCGGTGCCTGCAGCGGGAGCATCGGGTACTTACGCGCTAGGCAGCACGCCCTATACCGAAGCGGGCGTGGGTATCGGTAATATATTCAAGTTCATCAGGATTGATGGTATTCGGCGGTTCAGTTACCTCGACCATCCCGGCATTTCAAAAACCGGCCTCAAAGTATCGCTGAGGGTAGGGCTTTAGCGGATGTTGAAAGCCCCCCTTTACCATTATTTTGAAAACACTCTTGTCACCCTAATCCAATAGGTATAAATGTGACAGCCCACGCAAATGCCGAAAAACGACTCCAGGAACGAAAAGAAAATCAATAGCGCTACAATTGCGTTAACCAATAAAGCGATACCAATAATATTAAGCAGCAGCAATAGTGAAGTGATGGCAAACCCCATGCGCGCAGCGAAGCGTTTAGGCGCCTGATCTACCTGTTTACTTTTAATATGCAATTGTTTTATTACAGCATCGGCAATAAATGCCAAGGGGCTATATTGCTGAAGACTGAATGAACGGAGAAAAAAATCGACCACTAATAAGGCAACACTAGCAGCGATATGCGTAAGCCAAAACACAATGGCCAATAACCAAACTTGTAAAGCTATAATCCTTATTTTATTTTGATTAACCAAAACCAGGTCAGCGGGGCAATTTATGGGGGTGTTACTCATTTGCAAAAGATGTTGACGCTGCAAATGTAAACAACAAATCATTTAAACTATAAAATACATAGAATTTATAGTTTAAATAATTTAGCAATGATTAAACTAAGGGCTTAAGCTTGCGTTTCGCCAAGTTTCTTTATCTTGAAAACACTCACCACCAACGTTATCAGGATACCCCAAACCGCAATCAAGATGGAATAAGCAGCCACCAATAGCCAAATAGGTGTTTTATACCTTGTACCATAAAGGGAGCGCTCATTAAAATTACTTAGCGGGATAAATTTAGCGCCCCATGGTACTGTTTTTTCTATCACCAGGTTACCGTAGGTGTCGTTGTCTTCAACACGGGCAACCAGCGTAATATTGCCTTTGGCATCGCCGGGGATACTGTCGCGTTTAAAATCAGCCGCAGCAGTGCCTGTAGAATCCGTGGTAACCGTAGGCTTATCACCCACGGGGAGGTCTGATCCTAAACGTTTCACCCCTATCTTAACGTCGACAGCATTTACAGGTACCCATGTACCGTTTTTCAATTCCAGCACAGAAGCGGTTATCTTCTTATCGCTACCGGCATCTATCAATATTTTGGCTTGTGATATAGTGAGGTCGCCTTTTGCCGCGTAATATTTTTTGTTTCCGTTAAAAGTGGCCAAAAAGATATGTTTGGTTGAAGTGGTCCACTCTTTTTTTACCGAAACGGGGATAGTGGTCGAAGCTTCGCCATTTTCGTTAGTAGTTACCTTTCCGATAAAGGTACCTGTAGAGTCTTTATCTAAAAACAGTTTCAAGCTAATACCGGCCACTGGCTGAAACCTGCCATCTATTTTGGTTTTTACCTTAGCGGTGATGTACGGCACCTGGTTATTTACACTAAAGTAACTTAGCGCCACACTGAGGTCCCCTTTGGTTGCGCCTTGCGAAAAGCCATGATAGCCCGAAAACAAAATTGCAATGGACAATACAGCGGTTTTGATATTATTCAGCGATTTCATGTTGCTCTGTTATAGTTTCTTGAATTGGGATAATTGGGAATATACGCGCAAGGATAGTGATAACCAGCATTACACCGGCCAATGAGCCGAAAGTGATAGCCCATTCTTCCCAGCTTGGAAAATAGTGCCTATAACTGGCAGGTACATCGTGCATGGGTAAAAATGGGTGCAGCAAAGTCGGGGTTACAATTAAATAACGTTTAAACCAGGCACCAATAACCACCATAATGCCTGCTATCATCACCGGCAAGGGTTTCCTCCCTTTTTTGAAGAGTAGGATAATGGTCGGCACAATCATTCCTGTTAAAATAGCGAACCAGAATACCACCGAGAAATCGCCGGTGAACAGGCCGTTCAAATAGGCTGCTTCGGATTCTTTCATCTTAAAGAAGGGTGTCAAAAACTCATTGATGTTAAAATACAGGTAAAGCATAGCCAGCATCACCAGTATACGGCCCATTTTTTCAAAATGGTCTTCAGTTATATACTTTTCGAGATGGTATGCTTTTCTGAAAACATACATGGCGACTACAACCGAGCCTGCCCCTACCAAAAATGCACCTGCAATAAAATAAGCACCAAAGTTGGTACTATCCCAACCAGGGCGGTAGGTGGTGGCAAACAACCACGATGTTACGGTGTGAATGGTAAACGCTACCGGGATAATGGTTATGCACAAAATATTGATGGCCTTGTCGCCCAATTTATATTGCTCCGGAAGGCCTTTCCAAAATGAGCCGATGTAACCGTAAAACTTATTCAGCCTTGGCCCTGACCGTTCTTTAAACGTAAGCAATATCTTAATATCGGGTAGCAACGGGAAATACAGCAACAGGATACTGATAAAGAAATAAGTTGTGATAACGATTACGTCCCAGATAATGGGCGATTGGAGTCTGCCGTGTATAAACAGGTTGTAAAACCGCTCAGGGCTACCCATATCAACAATGATAATGAGCGAGGCGAATATAATGGCCGCAACGGCTATCATTTCGGCAATGCGGGTAAGCGGCGTACTCCAATGCACACCGGCCAGCCTAAAAACGGCGGTTATTAGCGAACCTACCAGGCTAATGGCGACAAAGAACACAAAATTAGAGATGTAAATACCCCACGACACATAATCGCGCATGGAGGTAACAATCAAACCATACCTTAACTGGCGATAATAGGCATACAGACCAAATAAACAAATGGCCACCAAAACACCGGTCCATATTTTACCTGCCTTTCCAAATTTTTGGGGCAACAGGTCGTTTATTATTTTATTGTTGGCTATCGAATCTGAATTTTCCACGGTGAATTAGTTTTTAGGGTTTTGTAAGCTATCAGTTTCCAGGCCCGACTCAAACGGGAAGTTTCGGTTTACGGGCGGCAGGTAGTAAACACTTGGTTTGGTGCCCAGGTCTTCCATTAAACGGTAGCCGGCCTTATCGCGAATCAAATCGCTAAACCTGAAGGTTTCAGCGCCATTGGTAACCGAATCTTCGTTCAGGTCGCCAAAAGCGTAAACACCATTGGGGCAAGCCGAAACACAGTGCGGTAATTCGCCCATACGGCTCATATCTGCACAAAAATCGCATTTGCCAACAGTGCCTTTCTTTTGCGGGATGCTGGTTTCGCACGAGTATGGTTGCGCGGCAACTTCTTCGGATATTTGCGGTGCGCCCCAATTAAACACACGGGTTGAATACGGGCAGGCAGCCATACAAAAGCGACATCCGATACAACGGTCGCTGTCAATCAGCACAATACCGTCCTGGCGTTTAAAAGTGGCATCGACAGGGCAAACCTTAACACAAGGGGGGTCATCACAATGCATGCAGGTTGTTGGCTCCCAATAAGGCGCCGAGTGTTCCGAGTTTTTCATCGGGTCAACTTTTATCCAGTTTTCGCCGGGGTTCAGGTCGTGGGCATGGTTACAGGCAGCCTGGCATTTCTTCAGGTTTTTGCAACGCGATAGGTCAATTACCATCACAAACTTTTTGCCCGGAATACCTATTCTGGCTTCGCTGTTTGAAACGGGCGGCATATGCGGTACCGGTTTTAAAAAAGCAGCATCCACCTCAATCACTTCGCCATCTACCGATAGCAGTTTAACTTTTTTCCCAGATGGCATTACCTGCTCATCGGCTGCGGCTTCAAAAACATTGCTCTTGGGCGCGCATCCCGCCACCACACTGGCAGCTGCGGCAACCAACCCGGTTACCAGGAAGTCGCGTCTCGAATTATTCTCTTGTTCCATTACTGTTATATTATGGTGTGATGCTTATTTTTTTATCCAGTTTTGCAACTCCTGGTTGCTTACCTTTTTTGCCGCCGAGGTAATCAGTTCCTGGTCGATCTCAACCAATTGCCCATCTTGGGTGAGCATGGTTATCTTTTTGCTTTCAGGTTGGCAAGTTGGCGCACCTTTTGGGCTTTTTTTAAACGATAGCGGAAATCCTACCACTGCCGCGGCTGCTGCAAATACAGAAAATGCCCCTACCCCTAAAACGAATTTCCTGCGCGATGAGGGGTCTTTAGGGTTTATATTATCGTTGCTGTCCATAAATATTCTTTCGTTATTGATTGCGATAAAGTTATGCTTGCTTTTTAGCTTAAACTATGATTAGCGGCAGTTAAAAACATGACCGAAATCACAAAACAATACTTAATCCGATGTTAAATCACAAAACAAAAAAGGGGTGCGGCATAAGCCGGACCCCTTTAACCAATTATAAAACCTATATCACTTTTTTAATGTACGTACATAAACTACCAGGTTCCAAATATCTTCGGCATCCGGAAGTTTCTTTTTAAAACTTGGCATATCATCACGGCCTTCGGATATTTTGTAGAAAATAGCTCCGTCAGACTGTGATTGAAAATCAGCCTTGGTTAAATCATTCGGGATGGTTTTTAACTGTGCTGCCTTGCTTCCATCACCTAATCCACCTTTACCGTGGCATGATGCGCAGTTAACACTCCATAGCGATTTACCATCGGCTATTGACTCTTTACTCGACTTAACCGGATTTGCCATTTTGGCGTTCTTGTCGGGCACAGGCCATGGCTTTGGCTGTTGTACCAGTGTGAACGCTGCCGTCATCAACCCTATGGCCAATGTTGCTGTTGCTAAGACTAATTTACTTTTCATGAGATTTGTTTTTGGGGTTTTATATTGTTGTTAGGTGAACAGGGTAATTGCCTTTTTGTTACGATTAAAAATTCCATAACCTGCTGATGTTAAAACCAATCAGGAACTGCCCTTTTGTAAAATCATTCTGATTGTACAAATTATTGTTCTGTGGTATCAACGAGCTGTAGTTTCCGCAAAATACTTCAAAGTCGTGCCCGCTCGATTTCATCTCTAAACCAAAGCTGATATTAGGATGCGGATTATCGGCCGGGTGCTGTGTCAATGGCTGATCGTAGTTGGCTATGATGGCTGTTTTTGGCGATATTTTATACCTGCCCGATGCGGAGAACGAAAAGCTGTCGTTATTCCATATCGGGTGCACCACACCTTCATTGTCGGTATAACCTTGCAGATTATTAAAATGGCTCCAGCTCGGGCCAACCTGTACCGATAAGTCTTCGCTAAACTTACGGGCTATCAGTATCTGGTTAAAGTAGCTAAAACGGTCGCTGGTGGTGATAAACAAAGTAGTAGCATCTTTTTTACGGGTATCCATTGCGGCATCGCCATAATAGGTTACGCTTACCGGCATGCTGCCGTTTTTTGTTTGTTTTAATAGGGCGTACTTAGCGTTCCAATCCACCTGCATCCTTTCGTTGGTGGCGCCAAAGCCCACTTGCAGGTTATTTAGCGGTGTGTAGCTAAAACCTAAACGCATGGTAGCACCGCCAAATATCCCGAACAAATCGGTAAAATGGTGTTCCATAGTACCGAACCTGTGTTGAATATCGAACTCAGAAGTCCCTTTTATAGGTACCATTACTGTTTCGTTATCAATCAGGTAATTACCTTCGAATGTATTTTTTGTATACGATTTCTTCTTAATTACAGGCGCTTCGGCTGCTGTGTCTTTTGCTTTTGCGCTGGTATCCTTAGCCGTTTTAGCCTGCGCTTTTAATTGGGCCGGGCTACAGCACAGCGCCGCCATAAGGCATGCCCCCGCAAGGCCGGTAATTGCCAATTTATATTTATTTTGTTTTTTCATGATCCGTTTCTTTAATTGTTTTTAGCGCCTTGTTTTATCCAGGCAAGCATTAATGCATTTATATTTGATGGATTGTTTGCACTGCCCAGAGGCATGGTAGCGGCTTTTTTACCGGTAAGCCACAAGTACACATCGCTATTTTCGGGTGTTCCCACATTTACTAAACTGGCATTAATGAGCGAGGTGTAGGCTGTAGCGCTTGATAAATTGGGTGCTATTGAGCCTGCATGGCAACCGCTTAAAGCGCAGCTTTTGGTCAGTATCGGAACAATATCCTTCGAAAAACTTACGGTAGTGGTTACGGCAACCGCGTTGCTTTCAACAACGGTTGTTGTTTTGGTACAGCTGTTCACCAATATCATCAGCGAACTGACCAATAACAACCCCAACACTATTTTTTTCTTTGACATGATTCTTCGTTTTTAATTATTTAAAAGATCAGCCTGTGGTTATTTTTGAAAATGTAAGGTGAGGCCCGGCATTATGGCGTGCGCCGAATTTGCTTTGTTAAATACCGCGATACCAAAATTCACATCCGATAAAGGCGAAAAATCAACATCCTGCAATACCGCAACATCATTGGTTTTCAATGCCCTTTTAAATTCCAATATCCAACCCGATCCTGTGTAAACAGCTTTAAATGGTAAATCACCACGGCCGCCCTGGTATTTCTCCATAATCAATCCGGGGATGGCGTTGGCACCAACACCGGTAATGTTGCCATTGGCATCAAAAATGGTATTAAAGCCTGTTGTGGCTGTAGGGTCAATTTTAGACGCGTCAGACAAAGTCAAAACACCGTTGGCATCAACTGCGGTAACCAATAGTGCGGGTGTGGTACCATCGGTAGCGGTTACACCCGTTAAAGTGGCTACGGCTTGTCCGGGTGTGGTACTTGTTGTCATTAATGCATAAGCGTTGCTTTGGCCTTTAACTACCCAGGCTGGTACGGTTACCGATGTTGAAGTACCTGTTATTTTTAAAGTTTGTGTATTGGTGATAGAGCCTGCAACTGTTGAGTAAGTAGGTATGCCTAATGTAGTAGCGGTTACCACAGCACCATCAGAGTGGCGGCCGTTGGCGTTTAATTGCCCGCCTGCATAATCTATATAGTCATCATCTCCATAACCATAAACCTGATCTTGCATTAAGTGAAAATGCCAAAGATCAGCTTTTTCGGCAGGGCCATTGGTAAAGTGATTACCGCCAGCTTTAGCGGGTACGGTTACCAATACCGGTGGATTTACGTGGTTGTTGAGTGAATCGGTAGCGGGATTGATATGGCAGGTTGCATAGCAACTCTGTGTGGCAAAATTAGCCACCGAGTTGTTGATGTTCCATTGAAAGCCAAATTTATCTTCGTTAAAAGGTATGCTGGTAATGTTTCCGTTCACATCAAAGGTGTAGCCGCTTGATTGCCTGGCCCAAAGTTTCGTGGTTGGATTGTACGATACAGGGGTATTAAGCAAACTGGCATCAGCATCGTTCCATTCTGCCAAAAAATAAATGTTATTATTATCGTATAACGAACGGAGGGTTACATTGTAAGACAAACCGATATAACCTTCAAAAGTACCGTTACCGGGATTCGGTACAGTGGCGGTCACGTTCAGTTTAGTAGCGTTGGCCCAAACCGGGTCAATTACACCATCAATTGTTGGTGCCGTTGCGGTACTTGACGATACCAGCGTTGTTGAACCCGAACCCGAGTCGGGAATGATTACCTGATCTTTTTTCGTACAGCTTACTATATAACCTATAGTACAGGTTAGGGTTGCTATTACCCAGAATTTTGTGCTCTTAATTACTTTCATGATTGATAGTTTATTGTTGTTATACTTAACCTCGTTTATGGGGACTAAACTACCGTTGTAATACAAGGTGTAGCGTGATTGCAATCACTATATAAAATGATATAAATCAGTTTATAAAAAATGACTGAAATCAAACAATTACCATCATTTATTTACATAAACAACTATTAATGAGATACTTATAAATCAACCAAAATGAACGAAAGCAGCCTTTAAATGATAACCAACAACAAAAACCCCGCTAAACCTGACGATTTAGCGGGGCGTTGATCTTCGTATTTTACAGATAAATTTTTATTTATTGCTTTTGATTGGCTGACGGAACGCCTTGCACTTTGTAAATCACGTTGTTCCCGTCAATAGCTTGTTCGTAGTAAACTTCGGCCGGCGAAACAAAGTAGGTTTTACCAGCTATATTTACCGATTTACAGCCATCGGGCAATTGAGTTACCGTGTCGCCAATTTTTGGCATATCGGCAACTACAGGCGGCATGGCCGATGGCGGGCCAACAACAGGTGCAGGCGCATTCACCGGCGGGCCGACTGGTGCAGGTTGAGCCGTTGGCTGACCGGCTGGCGCGGGAGACGCTGGTGCCATTGGGGCTGTTATGCTGGTATTCAATACACCATCTTTACCTGCAATAATGTAGCCTTGGGTATTGTCGGGATTAGTGTATGGTTTGTAGTAAACACCATTTAGTACGTAATACTGCTGGTTGTTGATCAAAATCGGCCTGGTATGCGCAGGCAGTTGCGGTATTTCGGCACCTACAGGTGGCACGGTAACCTGATACCCGTTTTCATAAGGACGGTAATAAACGCCATCATAGTAATAGTACGGCAGGCTGCCATAATAAAACGGTATATACCCAAATGGCAAAACGTTGATAAAAAAGCCCAACCGGGGATATCCCCATGGATAATATGACGGGAAAATAGGGCGGTAATAACCACCGTAGTATCCATAACGCAAACTGATGCGGATTGGAGGGTAATTGGTTTTAGTTGCCGAAGAAGGAGCGGCAATACCGTTCAATGTTACAAAGGTTAAAAGTGCCACGGCCAATGCGAGCCGGTACACCTGTTTTATTTTACTTTTCATAAGGCTATCTGTCAAATTTTAATCACAGCATTAAAACATTAAATGTCGCGAAATATTGTGTTAAAATGCAATTTTTTTGTTTGATTTTTTACTTAAAACAAGGCTAAAAATTCATCTCAACTTCACAATAAGCCCTTAAAATTGTATCTTAGTAACCTGGGGGATATTGATAATAAATACAAGCCGCCATTCGCCAATATTAATGATGACCATTACCCAACCCACCGTTTTTAAACGAAGCTGCAAATTGATGGGGAACCATTTTGAACTGAGCGCGGTTTCGGATGATGAAAGTTGGGCCAACCAAAAAATAGATGCGGGGATAAATGAGATCAGGCGGATCGAAAAGCTGCTCACCACGTTTAGCGATGACAGCGAGACCAACGAAGTTAACCGCAATGCCGGTATCAAACCCGTAACGGTAAGTCGGGAAACGTTCAATCTGGTTAAACGCTCTATCAGGATATCAGAGCTTACACAAGGGGCTTTTGATATTAGTTATGGTTCGATAGACAAGCGGTTATGGAATTTTGATCAAAGCATGACGGCCTTGCCCGATAAGGAGACCGCCAAAAAAATGGTACAGCTGATCAACTATCGTAACATTGTTTTGGACGATGAGCATTGTACAATTTTTTTGCGCGAAGCAGGGATGCGGATAGGCTTTGGCGGCATTGGCAAGGGGTACGCGGCCGAAAGGGCAAAGCAAGTAATGAAAGAACAAGGTGTAACCAGTGGTGTGGTGAATGCTTCGGGCGATATGAGCGCCTGGGGGCTGCAACCCAACGGCGAAAAATGGACCATCGGGATTGCTGATCCTGAATCTGCAGATAAGGTGTTTTCGTACATGACTATAACCGATATGGCGGTCGCCACATCCGGTAATTATGAAAAGTTTGTGATGATAGGTGGCAAACGCTACTCGCATACCATTAATCCGCGCACCGGTTTACCTGTAAGCGGGATCAAAAGCGTTACCATCATCACTACCAATGCCGAAATTGCCGATGCCATGGCAACACCGGTAACTATTATGGGGGTACAGGCCGGGCTCGACCTGATCAACCAAATGAAAGACATCGAAGCGGTAATTGTCGATGACTACAACAGGCTATATACATCCAAAAACATCCATCTTACATAAACACACAAACAATATAATGAGGCAATTTTTAATTTTAACGGCATTCCTGATGCTCACGGCAGCTATCACATCGTGCACTAACTTAAAGGAATATCAAAAAAGCAGGCTTAACGACTCGGAGATGGTGTTAGGCAACCGTAAGGTGGAAAAAAACGAAATGAATTTCCAATCGTACCGCGAGGCAGCATCCGGCGCGAATGCCGGAAAAACCGGTGGCGGCTGCGGCTGTAACTAATTTTCATCCCTCCCTATATTAATTTATGAAGAAAGTATATTTATCCGTTATCGGATTTGCCATAGTTTGCCGCATGGGCGCCTATGCACAAACGTTGCCCGATACCACCAATAAGCCAAAAACCAGCTTATACACGCCTATTGATGATACCACTGATTACAGACCGAGAAGACTGAGAATTGACGAGATCAATCTGGTTTCGAGCTATTATAACCAAACCGGCAATCATTCGCCTGTTACGGGTGGGGTGGGTACTGAAGCAGTAACCGACATTTCGAACGGGCTTGAACTTAAACTGGTTTGGTTAGGCGAAAACCTGAATAAAAACACCATTTCGGCTGGCTTCGGTATTGACTACCACACTTCGGCATCGGCTGCCTACGTAAACAAATCGGGCGCATCAAAAACAGGTGGCTCAAGAGTTTACCCATCGTTAGATTGGACCCTCGAAACCAAGGGCGGCAGTTTTGGTATTGGCTCATATGTATCGTCGGAGTATAATTACAGTTCCTTCGGTGCTGATGTACATTTCTCTAAAAAGGTAAACCACAATAATGGCGAGTTTAGCGCTAAGTTTCAGGCTTATTTGGATCAGGTGACAATGATATACCCCTCCGAGTTTATACCGGCTCCCGTTAAGACGGTATCAAACGGGGTCGTCTACATTACCAGCGCCAGCGGGCGCACAACCGCAGTCAGCTCGGGAGGCAGTACAACTACATCGGGCGGAGGCAGTTTGCCAACTTCGGCAAGGGATACCTACACCGGCTCTTTTTCGTACTCACAAATGATCAGCCCTCGTTTACAAGGCATGTTATTATTTGATGCCGTAGCGCAAAGTGGCTATTTAGGCCTGCCTTTCCATAGGGTATATTTTGCCAATCCCAAGGATACCGACGCGGTTGAAAAACTACCTTCAAACCGTTATAAACTGCCCATAGGCGGAAGGTTGAACTACTTTTTGGGCGATAACATCATCCTAAAAGGTTATTACCGGTATTATATGGACAGCTGGGGCACCAAATCGAATACTGCAAACCTGGAGGTGGTTTACAAAATCACACCTTTCTTCTCGGTTTCACCATTCTTTAGGTATTACGACCAAACGGCTGCACGGTACTTCGCCCCTATTTATACACATACCCCAAGCGAGGAATACTATACCAGTAACTATGCCTATGCCCAATTTACGAGCCGGTTTTATGGCATGGGCATCAGGCTGGCACCGCCAAAAGGCGTGTTGGGCTGGCAAAGCTTGCACGATGTGGAGATACGCTACGGGCATTATTCGCAAAGTACCGATCTGTTGTCCGACGTGGTGTCGATGGCTTTTAGCTTTAAATAAAATGCTTTTTGCAGATGGATATCCTTGTTTTACTTATTGAACAAAAATAAAAGAGGGGTATCCAATCTTGCCCTCCATGACCTTTCTGTATGATCGGCACCGGGAAACTCAAGCGTTACAAAGTTTTTATGAGTATACCCTTTAGCTTTCATTATACTGTTAGCTTGTAATTGATACGGCTTGTAGAGCGAATCGAGTGTTTTAGTTCCATGGTCGAAATATATCCGGTGATTGTTTGGGGATGGCAGCCTTATTTTAAGGTAGTTTAATATGGCCTGGGGCAAAGGATTGTTTTTATTGGTAAAAATACCTGTCCAATGGGTCGACATGCACGCCGCGCCTCCGAAGACGTTGGGATACTCGCAAATGGCGTACAACGATATCAACCCACCCATACTCGATCCGGCAATAAAGGTATGCCCTGCATCGGACAAAGTACCGAAATGGGTATCGATATAGGGTTTTAACTCTTTTACCAAAAACAACAGGTAATTATCAGACATGGGTGCATGATGAAAAACAGGTGCCTGCTGCTCCTTGCCCACATCGAGCATCCGTTGCTGGTCTGCAGGTGGCAAGCTATAAAATGCCTTTTGCGGAAAATACTCTTCGTGCCTTTGATTGCTGATATTCCAAATACCGACTACTATGCAAGCTTTTATTTTATTTTGGGTCAAAAGTTTGCAGAGCACACCGTCAACGCCCCATGCTTGTTTGTTCCAGGTGATGGTACTATCAAAAAGCATTTGCCCGTCGTGCATGTACAAAACCGGGTACTTTTTATGGGCATCATAACCCGGCGGCAGCCATACATCTACGTTCCGGGCATCTACATATTTCGATTGAAAATCGGCCAACCTTTCAATCGAACCACAAACTACCTTTGGTATTTGCGATTGTGCCAGCAACGTAAATAGCATACACGTAACAAACACAGTACATATCTTTAACTTCATTGTGCTTGTGCTGCCTTTTTCTCCTGCATTTTTTCCTTCATCTTCTCTTTCATTTCTTCCTTCATGGCCTCATATTGTTTATACTGGTCGGGATTCAATACCTTTTTTAGTTCTTTGTCTTTATCATCCTCAATACTTTTCATTTGCCTTAGTTTGGCAAACCTGCCGCCGCTTGCATCGCCTTTCAGCAACGGGTCGAGTTTTTGATTGGCCTTCAGGTTAATGGCATATACTTTTTGCGAGGTAACCGTGTCGAGATTAAGCTTACTGGTCATCATTTTGGTTTGCAAGTTGGTACGCTGCTCGGGCGTCGAGGTTTTTATCAACTCCGCCATTTGCTGTTGTTTGGTATTGTCTTGCGCCTTTGCGGGATTCGATACCATAAAGGTAATGATCACGATGCATACGGTTAATATAATTTTACTTCTTTTCATTGTGTTGTGACAGTTAGGTTTTTAAAATAATTACTATCAAAGGATGGCGAAATCAGTAAATTTACACTAATTCAACATCCCGATACAGGGCTAAATACAATTTACAAGTTTAATTTCCGACATGGGTATTTATGGGTATCACTACAACTTAATAACCAATTAGCTTAGCAACCCAATAACTTTCCAACAAAACCATTCAATATTAGGCAAAATATTGCTTTCAGCAAACCTTCTTATCAATTATTGTATACAAATTTGAAACAAAAAACACTAATCCTATATGACATTAGCAAAAGCCTATGCTGCACAAAGTGCAGAAAAACCACTTGCCCCTTTTACCATCGAGCGCCGCGAACCCGGCGCAGAAGATGTGGAAATCAAGATTTTATATTGCGGCGTTTGCCACTCGGATATCCACACTGCCCGTAACGAATGGGGCTTCACCGTTTACCCTTCCGTACCAGGCCACGAAATTGTGGGCAAAGTAACCCGTGTTGGTAATAATGTAAGCAAGTTTAAAGTGGGTGATACCGTTGGTGTTGGCTGCTTTGTCGACTCGTGTATGCATTGTGCCAATTGCGAAGCCGACCTTGAACAATACTGCGAAAACGGGCATACCCAAACCTATAACTCGTTAAGCCAGGATAAAAGCTATACCACTTTGGGAGGTTACTCGAGCCATATTGTGGTTACCCAGCACTTTGTGCTATCTGTTTCTGATAAGCTACCGTTAGAAAAAGTTGCACCCTTGTTGTGCGCGGGCATCACCACTTACTCCCCTTTACGGCATTGGGGCGTTAAAGCAGGCCATAAACTGGCAGTTGTTGGACTTGGTGGACTTGGCCACATGGCCGTAAAACTCGGTGCATCCATGGGCGCCGAAGTAACTGTGTTGAGTCGCTCGGCTGGTAAGGCAAAAGACGCTGCCGAATTAGGCGCCAAACACTTTAAACTCACTACCGATAAAGATACTATGGCAGAACTGGCGAATAGTTTCGATTTTATCCTCGATACTGTTTCGGCGCAGCATGATTACAACGAATACCTTAGTTTGTTAAAAACAGATGGTGTAATGATTGTAGTTGGGGCGCCACCGCAACCCACTCCAGTTTCGGCATTCCCATTAATTTTGGGTAGACGCAGTTTGGTTGGCTCGTTGGTTGGCGGCTTGAAAGAAACGCAGGAAATGTTGGATTACTGTGCCGAGCACAATATCACATCTGATGTGGAAGTAATCAATATCAACCAGATAAATGAAGCTTACGAACGTACACTTGCAGGCGATGTGCATTATCGTTTCGTGATTGACATGGCTACATTATAGAACAATGTCCGTAATAAAAAAGCCCTTTATTTTAAAAAAAGGGCTTTTTTTAATTGGGCAATTTTACGTCAATTATTCTTTAACCCTACCTCATGGTCTTTGTAGTCCACCATGTATTCGTTGCTTACAAAAAAATCGAGACTGAAAATCGTGCGGGTATCGCCCGAAATATTGGGGTTTTGTATGCTTGTTAAATTACCGCTGTTGCCCACAATATATTGAAAAGTGAAGCCTTTGTTGGTTGTAATGCTTACAATTGAGCTTGGTGCCAATGGTCCCACCCCTGTTGCCTTGGGGTCTTCTATTTCAGTTATCGACGGTGTACCAGTATCGAACAATATTTGCGCCGATGACACCACTGTGCCATTGTAGGTTATTGTGGCCGGTATGTCGTCAGAATAGCCACCAACCGTAAAGTAGGTCAACGGGTGCAGAACGAAGCCGGCAGTGGTCAAATCAGACGGGATCAACCCGATGGTGAGCAAACCTGGTACCAATGTGCCGTTGCCATTAAAGTAAAGACTATTCATCGTGGCCAATTTAAAGCCGCTAATGCCTCCGTTAGTTGTAGTAAAATAACTCAATGGGCTTGCTATGGTGCTATTGGTATAACTTACACCCGAACCCACGCCAAATACATCGGCACTGTGGGCTGTTAGCTGCTTGCCTGTTTGGTCAACAATTTTATAGTACATAAAAAAAGGGATGCGTTTTGTGGTGATCTGCGTGCTGCTGGGATCGCCAAGGGTTACTGTAGCATAAGCCAGATTGCCATACTCTGTTGTTGACGACGTAGCATCGCCATACACTATGGTAGATGTTTTTGATGTAACCGTAATACCATTTACTACTACCGAATCGCCGGTTACCGTTATCCCCGAAGTGGTAATCATTGATGCCGGTAAAATACCATTGGCATCAATCGTCATACCGGTTGAACCTGTATCAAAAACGCTCACATAGCTCACGGTTTCGGTACCAATACCTGCAATTGGCATAAAAATACGCTTATTGAGCCCCGATTGATATTCGTATAAGCCTAAAGTTGCAATAGGCGTAGCCGGCGTGGTAACGGTTCCGCCACCGCCCGAATTACTTTTTGAGCAAGATGCAGCAACAAGTATAAAACCGAACAGGGCAATAAACAGCAAGGGGGTTTTAGGGTACTTTTGATTCATATAAAAAGCGTAAGGGTAAAATCAACAAAGTTTAAATCAATTATAAGCTAATTTAACTGATAACGTAAAATTAATTAAAGATTGTATTTGTACGCAATTAAAACTCCATTTGTTTATATAAAATTCGCCTTATAAACATACATTAGATTTATTATATCTTTATATACTTTCGTAAACAAGAAAAAAAGGCAACATATTTATGAAATCAACATTATCTGCAACAATAATAACGCTATTTATATGCTCTACTGCATTTTGTCAGATACAAAAAAGCACCAGTCCGTTCGCTGTTCGTAGGGTGCGGATTAATTTTGTAGCGAAAGACAGTGTTAATTTATTACTCAACGAAGAGTTTGATTTGATTGAAGATAGTTGCGCACAGATTGTCCGTTATGCGCATTTAAACATGAAAGACCGGAAATTTACCGGAAATTTTAAAGATGTTTTGCGCGCAGATACGGGTTTGGTTTTAACTGAAGGAAGCTATAACTCAGATGGGTTAAAAGATGGTCGTTTTGTAGCCCATTATATGAACGGAACATTGCAGGCTAAAGGCTCGTTTAAAAACAATAGTTTTGACGGCCATTGGGATTTGTACTATGAAGATGGGAAACCCCAACTTAGCCTTGATGCGGTTAATAGCGAAATATCAATAGCGGATGCTTGGGACAAAGACGGAAAAAAAATAATCACTGGCGGAAAAGGCCCATATTTGATTAATATGGGGATGATTAGTTGGAAAGGCAAATTATTGAATGGTAAACCTGACGGAACCTGGCGGGCGTATAAAACAGACGATGCAACTACCACGACTGTAGTAACAGAAGAGTTTAAAAATGGTGTTTTTAAAAAAGGGAACGGGCCATTAGGGGACTATACCGATGCATCGAGATTAGTTTTGGCAGATCCGAACAATCTGCTCCCGTTTACACGGACCGAGAAACTTAGGGTTTCGGCTGTGCCATGCAATGGGGTAAAACGAAAACATATCGTAGGGGCCCAATATTCATATGGGTTGCGCGTATTTAACGAGGAAATAAAAAATGTTGTTTCGCCATATATCAGTAAAGTTAATATCAGCACGTTTGAAAATGAAATCAATATCCAAGGCTACGTAAACGAATATGGAGACCTCGAAGGGATGCGGGCCGAAAGCACTTTTCGAGGCGATGTGGCTAACGGGTTGATTCAGCAACTATCGCGCTTGCCTCGTTTAACGCCCGCTACTGTAGACGGTAAACCCACAAAGCAAAAAATCGCATTTAAGTTTACGTTTACAAAAGGTTTGTACACTTTCAGCTATCAATTTTTGCCAATTACTTTAAATTAACGCGTGAGTTAAAACACCTCCCCTAAATTAACAAAAAAGCCTTTTGAGTTTTCAAATCCATAGGCGTAATCGAGGCATACGTTAGTGTTAGAGTGTTTGTTTATTTTCACCCTAAAGCCAGCGCCTACCGACGGGTCTATTTTTTTGAAAGCACCACTCGGATAGTCTGAAAAGCTTTGACCATTCGCAAAAACCACTCCGCCGAGCAAGCCATTGTTGGTAATGCCAAAACGGTATTCGGTTTCAAGGTAAATCAGATTCACTCCCCTAAAACGTCCTATTACGTAACCGCGACCTAAATTGTTAAAAGTATCCCAACCGGTACTTGGCAAGTCAAGGTAAGGAGCCTGCCCGTTAAATGTAAACCAGTCCATATTCCAGATACCCAACACATTGTTGGTATTTGCGGGGAAACGGTAATATTTCCGTAAATCCAATTGTAACGACTCCCAATTGGCATCGCTGCCCATGGCAGTTAAATTTTGGCGGAAAATCAGGTTAGCGTATGTGCCGCCCAAGGGGTTTACAGGGTTGCGGCGCGTATCATATAAAAAAGTGAGGTCTACGCCCGAAGACACGGTCGTACTTGCAAATCCGTAGCGGTTATAATCGTTTACCGGGTTGCTAACCGGGCCGGTTTGGGTAATGTTATAATGATAGTCAAGGTTGTAACCACCACCTAAAAAAACCCCTGTAGCTACGCGCCGAAGTACTGTTTCGTAAAAACGGATATAGTTATAAACCAATGCATTGGCGTCATCTTCGGTTGTAAAACTGCCCAAGCCAAAGGTATCGTCGGGATATTTCAAGAAACGTAAGTCGCCGATAAATCGCAATTTATCGTCATCGGCCCAAATGCTCGATTGGGTAAAGAAATTCTTTTGTGCCCTCGAATCGTAAAAGCCTTCAAAATCGACAAAGGAGATGTTTTTCTTCCAGTTTTTTTGGGTATAAAACACGAGGTTGACGCTTGCATCAACCACAAAACCGGTAGAAAGCGTATAGCCAATGGCCGGCACGAACGATACAACTAATTTGGGTGTTGTCTTTCGATCTTCGGGTTTTGTTTTTTTATTGAAGATTGCGTTGATTACATCAATCATGTCGCGCTGCTTGCTCGAGTCGACTACCGCGCCATCCTCGTTTTTGTTGATTTGGCGCAACTTAGACGTATCGTTTTGCGCTCTTGCATCAACTAATAAAAAAAACAAAAATAAGGTTATTACAAGCGTGGCTAATCTCATTCGTACCCCCCACTGCCACACAGCATTTTGTTATTCATCATATTCATTATACGCGAAGAAATGATAATTTGATGAGAGAAAAATGAAATTCAGTAAAAAAAGCCTTTTTTCTAAACTTAACCCACAAATAAAGCATAGGTTGACAGGCCGCAATAAAAACAATGGTATTTTTTTAAAGGCAGCCATGGAAGAAACACTTTGACAAACATCGCCCTTCTGGCCCGGTCCATCTCCTGTTTGCACCTTTTGCATAGAGGCTTATCATGTCGCGCAACTATCTGCATTTTACAAAAGTAGCAGATTTTTTAGGTTACAGGAATTTTTGATGATTAGCTAAATAATATAATCGGAAATTGTTGCTAACAGTTTTTTTATTCTTTGGGATGCATTCTTTTAAAAAAATCGAACAGCTCTGTAAACTCGCCCGCCATCTTCAAAAAAACTTCTTCGTTTATGTTGTAAGATGTTTTCCGGTTATAATGTTTCTCTTTAATCAGCCCCAGGTGAACCATCGCTTTAAGGTGTCTTTCAATAGTTACGGGCCCTAAACCAATTACAGAAAAAACATCGTGACTAACCCAAGTGCCTTGAGCAATAATGAGCCTTATCATGGAAATCCTAACAGGGATAGCGATAGCTCTTGCAAAATGCGACAATTCAATGTCGCTTTCTAATATTTTAATGTTATCAAAATCCATGTTTTGTGATTTTATTTAATTTTTAAAAGGAGTTTGCAGCCGTCGGCGAAAAATCGGTGCCGATGGCTGCGAACCTTTTAATTGATTACAGTTCCTTCTTTTATTTCATCGTTAGCATTTTTTACGATCGTTAAGCCGGGATGTAAATTGCCAAATACCTCAGTAGAATCGTGCGTTGTCAATCCTTCTTTTATGTCGACCAATGCCGCCTTACCGTTTTGCACCGTAATTACGTACTCACGCTCGGTGGATCGCACAATGGCATTGTTAGGCACCAATAAGGATTTCGCGCCGGATAGCATTGGTATTTTTACCTCGGCATACATGCCGGGCTTTAACTGCCTTTCTTTGTTCAGCACATCAATTTCTACTGCTTCTGATCGCATACTACCCAACGCATTTGCTGAACGGCTTATTTTTGCCTGTTGCTCGCCACCCGGCATAGCGTTGAACGTAAATTTAACGGGCTTATTCAGGTCAACCTTATCAACAAAATCTTCCGGAATATAAACCTCAAGCCGCAGTTTGTTGATGTCTTGCAGGATAAGCATGGGTTGATCGGTTTCCTTACCCGGCGCAACATAAGCACCCGGCGATATGTTGCGCTGAACGATCATGCCATCGAAAGGCGCACGGATATTCAAGTAATCCTGCATGGTGCGAACAGAAGCCACATTCGATTTTTCGGCTTGCGCCATCTGCTCATCGGCTTTCATTTTGGATAAGGCATTATCCAGGTCTAATGGTGAAACCGATCCGGGTTCCTTGGCGGCTTCGCTTAACCGTTGATATTTCTCTTTACTGGCTACGGCATTCTCCTGCGCCTGCAGGTATTTGGAATTTGCCGCCTGCAATTGCGATTCCATTTCGGGCGCTTCAAGCGTCATAAGCAATTGGCCCTTGCTCACAATGGCACCACGGTCGACATACAGGTTCTTTACAAAGCCGTTTACTTTCGGGAAGATATTGACCTCGTTAAATGGTTTCAATTGTCCCGGTAAACGGGCAAAGCTCGAAAGCGCTTTTTCGGCAATGGTTCCGGTTTCGAATTTTGGTTTTGCGGATACATTGTTTTCCGTCAGGTCAACCGGTTTTTGATTGCCGGCACATGCTGCAAATAAGCAGGCTATGCCGGTTATGATGATGAATTTTGTTTTCATTTTGGTGATATTTTGATTCGGTGCGATCATTAGATTTGAGGATCAAGTTTTGATGTTAGTTCGTAATCAGTGGTTTCAACAGGCATAAGCGATGGGTCTGCGTAGTCGGTTTTATCCTGCACCCATGCAAATACCATGGGCAGTATCAGCAAGGCGGCAAAGGTTGATGCAAACAGCCCACCAATTACCGCACGGCCGAGCGGAGCTGTTTGTTCTCCTGCCTCACCCATTCCCGAGGCCATCGGTATCATACCGGCAATCATGGCCAAACTGGTCATTAATATTGGCCTGAGCCTGATGGAAGCACTGGTTACCGAGGCGCGGGTAGCGTCCTTAAACTCCAGCCGCAGCTTTTCGGCGTTGGTAACAATCAGGATGGCGTTGGCAACGGATACACCCGTTGACATAATCATACCCATGTACGATTGCAGGTTAAGCGTAGAACCACATAGCAGCAATGCTGTGATTGACCCTAAAATAACCGCGGGTATAGTTGACAAAACCGTAAGCGACACTTTGAACGATTGATAATTGGCCGCCAGCAACAGGAATATCACCAGGATGGCAAAGGCCAAGCCATTTTGTAAACTGCCCAGGGTCTCGGTCAATAAGCTCGACATTCCTTTTACCTCGGCAATTAAGCCTTTTGGGGCCGCCCCTACCGAATCCAAAGCCTTTTGTACATCGTTGGTTGCTGTACCCAAATCTTTTTTGTAGATGTTGGCGCTCACCGTGAGAAACCTGCGGGGCCCGGTACGGTCGTACTCGCCCGGCGTGTATACAGTTGTAAACGTGGCAACATCAGCCAACGTAGGGCTGCTTTGGCCTTTTAAAAGGGGGATCTCTTTCAACTCATCCATTGTATTCATCACATACTCGGGTATTTGCACCTGCACCTGATAGGTATAAGCCGATTTATCGTCTAACCACAGGTTTTTCTCGGTAAATCGGCTGGATGAAGTACTGGCTGTAACCGAACGTGCGATATCCTTTATATTCAAACCTAATTGCGCCACCTTCAGCCGGTCGAGCGTGATGGATATGGCAGGGAATTTTAGAGGCTGGTCGATTTGCACATCGCGCAGGTAAGGTATTTGCTTCAACTTGGCCAAAACCTTATTGCTGAAAGCTTCAATCTGCTCCATGTTTTTACCCGCAATCTGCACCTGTATAGGTGTTGACGCTCCCTGGCTCATGATTTTTTCGGTCATATCTATCGGCTCAAAGCTGATATCCATATCGGGTATGGCCTGTTTGATATTTTTGCGGAGCGCGTCTTTCAGTTCGTCCATATTCACCTTGTATTTTTCATCGAGGTTAACTTGCAAAACCGCCTCATGCGTACCGGTATTGAATACATATAGGTTACTACTACCAAAACTACTGGGTATCAACCCGATATAGCCTGATGAGATGGCCACGTGGTGGTCAACGGTTTTGTCGATGATATCAAGCACCTGTTTAAACTTGTCTTCGGTGCGTTCAAGCCTGGTGCCTTGCGGTTCTTTTATCCGCATCTGGAACTGGCCGTTGTTTAGCTTTGGCATCATATCTTTACCGATTATAACAAACCCCACACCTGCCAAAGCAATCACCACCACCAGGTAAACCGGTACAATGATTTTTTTGTAGGGCATCCAACGGCTGATGAGGCCCATGTAACGCATTTTTACTTTTTCGAAAAAGTCATTTTGTTCAGGATGCTCCTGTTCCTCTTTTAAATGCCTGTTAACCTGCCCTTCTTCGTTTTTGTCCAAGGCTTCACCCGCATGTGCATGCACCTTATCATGATGATAATGTTGGTATTGCTCTGCATTGATAAGCCAATTACTCATAATTGGCACCAAAGTTTGCGCGAGAACGTACGACACAATCATGGTCAACCCTATCGACATGGACAAGGGTAAGAACATGGCTTTTGGTACGCCGTTCATCATAAAGCTTGGCGCGAATACGGCGAGGATACAAAGCAATATCAGCAACAGCGGAAATGATATTTCTTCGCAGGCATCAAATATGGCTTGCCGCTTGCTTTTACCCATTTCCAGATGCTGGTGGATGTTCTCAATCGTTACTGTCGCCTGGTCGACGAGGATGCCGATTGCCAGAGCCAATCCGCTCAGTGTCATGATATTGATGGTTTGCCCGAAAAGCCCCAGCAATAACACCCCGATGAGGATAGATACCGGGATGGTAATCACCACAATGAGACTGCTCCGCCAATCGCGCAGGAATAAGAGCACCATTAAACCCGTGAGCAATGCACCCAAACCGCCTTCGGTCATCAAACTTTTTACAGCGTTCACCACAAATATCGATTGGTCGAACTCGTAGGAGATTTTGATATCATCGGGCAGCAGGTTCTGCATTTCGGGCAGTTTGCTTTTCAGGGTTTGTACCACCGTCCAGGTAGATGCATCGGCCGTTTTTACTACAGGAATATACACCGAACGTTTGCCGTTGATAAGCGCGTAATCTACCGTAATATCGGCGGCATCGCTAACACGGGCTATGTCCTTTACGTATATCGGCACGCCATTTTTGGTAATGACGGGGATATTGCCAAAATTATCGGCATTTTTTATGAGCGAATTTAAAGTGGTAAGGTACATGGTATTATCCAACCGCAGGTTACCCGAGGGCGACATCACGTTGAATTTGGACAGGGCATCCACCACTTCATCAGGTGTAAGGTTAAAACTGCGCAGCTTGTTCGGGTCAACACTCAGGATAATGGAGCGGGCGTTTGAACCAAATGGCGGCGGTGCCGATAAACCGGGAATAGTAGCGAACATGGGCCTGATGCGGGTAGCTGCCATATCGTAAATATCCTTCAGGTTTTCGGTTTTACTATCCAGCACCAACTGCCCGACCGGCAAAGACGAAGCATCGAAACGTACCACCTGCGGCGGCAAAGCCCCCGGCGGAAAGAAACTTTGCGCCCTGTTTACCTGTAAGGCTACCTGCGCGCTGGCTTCGGCCATATTGGTGCTCTCGTAAAAGGATAGTTTGATGAGCGTTAGCCCCTGTATGTTTTTGCTGCTGATATTTTTTATACCGTTTACGTACAAAAACTGATCCTGCAAACGGGTGCTGAAAAAGCCCTCCATTTGCTGCGCCGACATACCACCGTACGATTCGATAACGTAGATGGTTGGCAGGTTCAACTGCGGGAAAATATCGATCGGTATTTTTATTGCACTGAGCACTGCGAATATTAAAAGGCTCATCGTAATCACTATGGTAGTGATGGGCCTTTTGAGTGCAGATGTGACCATTGACATAGTGAATTAATTTAAGAGGTTTAAAATTTGACTAACCTGGTTCTCGGTAATGGCTTTTTGAAAAAGCGCATGGCTGTAACTGTATTTGGCACTCACATAATCTGTTTCGGCGCGGTACAGGATGTTAAGCGCGGCATTGAGTTCGATAATATCCGTCAAGCCGTTTTTGTACAGCGATAGCTTTTGCCTGTATCCCGCGTTGGCCGCGTTGAGTTGATTAGGTATCTCTTTTAGTCGTTGCCTTGCGGTATACATTTCCTGGTTGGCTTGTTGATCGTTTATGCTGAGCATGGCGCTTTCTTCCTGCAGCTTTTTAAGCGCGTAATCGGCGACGGTTTTTTCGGTGTTCAGCTTGAGCTGGCGCCGTTTTATATCGAAGAGGTTATAGGTAATGCCTACGCCAAACAGATAGTTATTTCGGTTAAAGCTCAACCCGTCCGACAGGCTGTTGAACTGGTCGTTCGCGTCAACACTTGAGCCACGCCCCCAAACCGCCCCTTCGAGCAGTATTTTGGGATTATAACTCTTTTTAACCAGGTTTTCGCGTTCCAAACTGTTTTGATAAACTGAGCGATAGAAATTGATCAACGGGTGGTTGGCCGTGTCGATATCGTCCAGGTTATCCAACATAAATTTATTGACCAGTACGGCCGATGCTGTTGTATCGGGCACTATGGATGCGGCAGGCAAGCCACTGATGGCCGATAATTGCAGTTGTGTTTGCCTGGCCTGGTTGCTCAGTTCGATATAGTCCAACCGGGCCTTCGATAGCTCGGCTTCTGCAATGCTGGTATCGACACCGGGCCTCACGCCACTTTTAGCGAGGGATAAAACCGATTTTTTGATTTCCTCGTTACGCCGGATATTGCGCAACTGGATATTCAAAAAATCCTGCAGTCGCAGCAGTTGCAAGTAATTATCGATAGCGTAAGCCTGAATTTGGTATTTTGATTCGGCAAAATTGTTTTGCTCCACCAGTATGTCGGATTTTGCGACCCGGTTTTGTGCCCCATAAGCGCCAAAATTATATACTTCCCAATCGAGGGCAGCAACGCCCAGTGTAGTGGAGGTCGCGGTAGTTACGCTGCCTGTACGTACCCCTCGGGAGTCGGATGGTACAATGCCAAAACCAAAATACGGGCCGGCATCGTTGTTATTGGTACCTACATCGGCCTGGTAATTTAACCGAAGATTGGGCAACCAGTTGTTGCGTACTTCGGCGGCTTGTGCCTTGCGGATAAGGATGGCGGCCGAATCTGAAATAAGTGCAGGCGATTTTTTATTTACCTGGACTAACAATTGTTTAAGCGTAATACTGCCCGATGGCTGTTGAGCCATCGCCTGCATTGTTAAAAACAAAAGCAGCATCACACCTAAAATTCTTCTGAAACTTTTTATCATAAAATAATTTGTTAAAAATTTACGGGAGTAATGTTAGCGGCTGAAAAGAGTTTAAGCTATCGCCATTACATTAACTCCATGATTAAAAACAGGAGGTTTTAAAATCCCATGAGGATTTTAGCATGAAGAAGGATCAGATACGGAACGTACAGAGGCTTAAATAAGAATATTGCCTGTTGATGAACAGGTATTTACGGGGAAATAGAGGGGTTGTTAACGTATTGTACAACCCAAAAATGCTGACCAAAAGAAAAGCAATTGTTACCAGTACGGTAATGTTGCTGATCAGTTTTTTCTTTTCGTCGAGTGTTGATTTATCGGTCCGCCTCAGTTGTGAGGTTTCCTGCTGATTTTTACCCGAAGTATGCCTTTTGAATATGGAGTTTGAAACAACCGGACGTGTTGTGTTGTCGACGTTATAATGCGGAAGGAAAAAAATGTGCGAAATGGCAATAAATAAATATGTTGTCGTAACAAACAACAACAAAAATTTACCGCTGCTACTATTTTTAAATGTTTCCACCTTAATTACAAAACTGTTCAAAGATACTATAAATCAAAGTAAAGAGAAAAATACCTTTTGTCACTTTTATTTTTTTGTGCCAATACAAGCTGAACGCTGTATCAATTAAAAAGCATAGGTGTTTTAAATCTAATGTTGTTAAAACAAAAAATTGTGGATATTATTGTCAACAGTATCCATTAGCAAATAATAACTATCAGGCTATTGATTGATAATCCCTTATTTAAAACTATTATATAATGGCATGGACTGATAATAACACGGTTTGCAGCAACCTATACCCCACTTTGGTACAATTAGAACAAATAGATTCGGAAGTGCTGTTCCCGGATGCCGGAAGTTTAAAAATGTCGCAGCTGCTTTTTTTTAATGCTACGGCAAGTGCTGATATCATCAGGCAGTCGGCAACTGCATTGGCAACCTTATTCGACGGTATATTTACAAACAGCTATCTGGCCGGCTATCAAAACGGGCAAAGTCAGGCGCAGGCTATTACCGCCATGATGAATATTTTGGTGAATGAACAAAATACGGTAGAAAACCTATCTGACACAATTGGCGGCCTTTATCAATTTATCAGCTAATGAAAAAACTGCTGCGTTCCTTGCTATTGCTGACACCATTGTGCTGCCATTTGTCGGTTTTTGCACAAGTGCCGATGAATCCCGCTGGTACGCCTGTCAACTCTGTTATCAATGTCACCTATCCAAGCATGAGCCCCGGCCAAGTTGACAGCATCAGAAAATCGACTATCAACAGCATTTTCTCAAACCCCGACCTATATAACGATGCTTTTGCCAAATATGTAAACAGCATCAGCGGCAAGCCAAACAGCTTGTATACTTTCATCCGAGATTTGAACGTCAAGTTTAAAACATTTCAAACCGATGAGCAATCATCGGCATTGGGCTTTCAATACAATTATGCCAACAGCTGGGCAAAAAACAAGCAGCTGCCCAACGGCAGTAAGGTGCAAAGCTTTAACATTAATTTAGACGGGAACGTTGCCTTTAAAAAAGCCTATAACCCCAGTAATTTGCTCGAATCGGCATTTTTGTATAACGGAACTTTTATTTGGGGAGGCGTATCGCAAAAAAACGACACCGCCACCGTTAGGAAATTGCAGGCCATCAACAAACAAATAAGCCAAAACCGGATACCAAACAACCCGCAGGTAAAGTTGCTATATGAAGAAGCAGCTAAACTTACCAAAATAACCGACCAGTATTATTTGGGCATCAATGTAAATACCAGTTACGAGACCAACCAGGATTTTTCGAAACGGCAGTTTGTGCCCGGCTTTTTGGTGAACGCTGGCGCAAAAGCCTGGAACAAAAGCGAGGCTCTGCAATATTTTAACCTGCCCGACTATCCATTCGCGCTGCTGCGCTTATTGACCGGCACCGATGATACCTTTCAACTATCGGGAGCTTCGTTCCCTTCGGCATTGACGGGGGTAGATTACGTGATACCGGCACAGGATAGCTTGCGCCAGGCGGTAACGGGCGCGCTAAACCCGTTCAGCCGCTTTAGGTTCGAGGCCGATTTTAAGACCAAAGCCGCAAGGGTTGGCAACAAGGCTATTTATTTTAGTTCAGATTTCAGGTGGTACAGGGAGCTTTATGCCTCGGGCGCCGAATTGAACGCGGGCATAGCCAATCAGGTTTACTTTGTGGCCACGCTCGAATCGAGCAATGGCTTTTTTGTAAGTTACTCCGCCGGCCGTTTACCGTTCGACAAAAAGAATGACAATGTTTACGGCATTGGCTTCCACTATAATTTAGGCAACTGGCAGTAAACTAAAATATCGATGTCGCAAAAAGTATTGATTATTATTCCCTGTTATAACGAAGAAACTTCGTTGCCATTGGTGCTTAAAGAAATAGGTACGATTAAACTGCCCAACGGTTTTATGATGGAGGCCGTTGTGATCAACGATTGCTCAACAGATGATACCAAAAATATAGCCAGGAAACTCTATACTACCGTGCTTGACCTGCCCATGAACCTGGGCATTGGCGGTGCCGTGCAAACAGGCATAAAATACGCTTTAGCAAACAATTTCGACTTTGCGATACAATTAGATGGCGACGGGCAGCACCCTCCTGCAGAAATTGAAAAGTTGTTATTGGCGCAGCAAAATACCGGGGTTGATATAGTGATAGGGTCGCGTTTTATTGACAAACAAGGTTTTCAATCATCATTTTTGCGCAGATTAGGTATCAATTACTTTTATTTACTGAACAGGATATTTACAGGAAATTATATATTTGACAGTACATCGGGTTTCAGGTTGCTGAACAGGAAGGCAATTGCAGTGGCAGCTGTAAGGTATCCTGATGATTACCCGGAACCGGAATCGTTGGTAATATTTGCAAAAGCCGGATTAAAAATAAAAGAGGTGGCAGTAAATATGCGGTCGCGGCTTGGTGGCAAATCGTCCATTCAACATGGGGCTTCGCTGTTTTACATCATTAAAGTAACCATTGGTAT
Source organism: uncultured Mucilaginibacter sp. (assembly GCF_903893715.1). GTDB lineage: Bacteria > Bacteroidota > Bacteroidia > Sphingobacteriales > Sphingobacteriaceae > Mucilaginibacter. Next base: position 4,692 of record NZ_CAITNG010000099.1, on the reverse strand, counting down.
GTTGTTTTCATTTATCCGTAACTAAAATGGCCCGCATCCAACTTATCACCATCATTCTCGACATTTTGTTTATCGCCTATATTTCGAGGCTAATCATAAAGGGTAAACTGCGCGAGGAGTATGCGATTATTTGGTGTTTATGCACCTTGGTATTGGTGGTTTTTTCGTTTTGGCGTAAAGGCTTGGGCGTTATGGCCAATCTGTTTGGTGTTTTTGAACCCCCTAACCTGGTTTTTACCGCTTTTATATTCGCTATTTTGATATACCTTTTGCACCTGAGCGTAGTGGTATCGAAGCTTCAAAACAATATCCGCAACCTATCACAAGAAATAGCCTTATTAAAGGAACGCTTGGATAAAAAAGAAAACAATGGCGATGCCGGGAATAAAAAAAATGCGAACTAATTACATTTGAGCAATGTTAAAAATCAACAAAAATATTACTATTTGCGGCTTTGTGCTTCTACTGGTTTTGATAGCCGCGTACGGCAACCATTTTAACAACGGCTTCCATTTTGACGATTCGCACGCGGTGGTAGATAATGTGCATATCCGCAATATCAAAAACATCCCCCAGTTTTTTTCGGATCCGAAAATGTTTAGCGCCGACCCGGCTCACTGGGGCTTAAGGCCGGTTGTAACTACCAGCCTGGCCATTGATTACTGGCTCGGCGGAAGCTTGAACCCGTTTTATTTCCAGCTTTCAACCTTTATCTGGTTTATAGTACTTTGTGTGCTGTTGTTTTTTATGTATCGAAATCTACTCGGGCAATCTATAAAACATCAATGGTCGGCTTATATTGCCATGGGTACAGTTGCGTGGTACGCGCTGCATACCGCCAATGCCGAAACTATAAATTACGTTATCGCCCGATCGGACGTACAATCCACTTTTTGCATCGTCGCCTCTTTCCTCATTTATGTGGCTTATCCGCAAAAGCAAAAATGGTATTTGTACATCATACCTGCATTTATTGGCGTATTTGCCAAAGAAACGGTTTTAGTGCTGGTCATCTTATTGTTTTTCTACATTCTTTTATATGAGAAAGGTCTTTCCGTCGCCGATATATTTAAAGCAAAAAACTTTAAACTGATAGTTAGCGCAGTGGTAAAACTGCTGCCCTTATTTATTATAGTTGCATTGACGCAGTGGTATACCCTGTCGAAGGTAACTTCAATTCCGGGCATCACCAATCCTATGTCTTATTATATCCTCACACAAAGCTATGTATGGCTACACTATTTTATCGCTTTCTTTTTGCCGATGAACCTGAGCGCCGATACCGACTGGACGGTTATTTTAAATGTATTTGACGAGCGTATTATTGTAGGGCTTATATTTGTAGTACTGCTCATCATCGCCATTTTCAAAACCTCGGCGAAAGCCGAAACCAAACCCATCGCCTTCGGATTGATATGGTTTGCCGCGGCCCTGCTGCCAACGTCGGTGGCTCCATTCGCCGAAGTCACGAATGACCACCGCATGTTTTTTGCCTTTGTTGGACTGGCGCTAAGCGTGGTAACTTTTATTGGCCTCTGGCTCATAAAAATGGAGGAACAAATTACGGCCAACGCTAATTACCGGGCATTATTTGCTACCTGTGTTTTTTTGGTATTAGGGTTAAACGCTTTCGGGGTACACCAGCGCAATAAAATTTGGCACGACGAGGAAAGCCTTTGGTACGATGTTACTATAAAAAGCCCCTTAAACGGACGTGGGTTAATGAATTATGGTTTAACACAAATGGGAAAAGGTAATTACGCTGTGGCGGATACCTATTTTGAGCGGGCGGTTCCGTTTTTGCCGTCGTATAGTACACTGTTTATCAACATAGGAATTTTGAAAGGCGCCACGGGCAAACCGCAGGAAGCTGAACAAAATTTTTTGAAAGCCAAGGCACTTAGTCCTAATACCTACGATTCGTATGTGTTTTATGCCCGTTGGTTAAACCAGGTAGGCCGGGTGAACGATGCCGAAGCTATGGCCGAGGTAGCGGTACAGTTAAACCCGTATTCAATAATGGCACTCGATATTTTAATGCATTGCAACAATGCTTTAGCACAGTATGACAAATTAGTGAAAACCGCCACACAATACCTGGCATTGGTACCAAACGACCCAACTGCCCAGAAATTTTTGGAAGCCGGCAAAACCCACGCTACTGTTATTGAAACTGTTCTGGCTGCCCCTCAAGCCATCCAACCGACAACTACTGCCGCCGGTTACCTGGATCAAAGCCTGGCCTACTACAACCAAGGCGATTATGAAAAATGTATAGATGCTTGTAAAAAAGCGATAAAACTAAAGCCCGATTATGCAGATGCCTACAGTAATATGGGAGCCGCATATAACCAGTTAAAACAATGGCAAAACGGTATAGACGCGTGCGAGCAAGCACTAAAAATAAACCCGAATCACAAACTGGCAAAAGGTAATTTGGATTGGGCAAAAAGTAATATCAATAAATAAATTTTTCTCCAAAAGTATTGGAATGAAATACTTACTTACTTAAAATAACAATTACGCCTGTAACAATAATCAATGCACCAATAGCTTGTTTCAGATTTAAAGTTTCATTCAAAAAGAAATGATTGGTGAACAAAATAAACCCTAAAGATATAAAAGTTATAAAAACAGTGATGGTTGTAGCTTTGCCTGCCAAATAGGGTATTTTTAAAAGCGTGGCATTTATTAAAACAAAGGAAAAACGCGGCACGACCGCTAATGTCATCGACAGTATAAAGCGCCAGTTGAACACTAATGAGATAACATTGCTAAACTTGTTTAACCCGTTTGATAACAAGTCTTTGCCTCCCAACAAAACGATTGAAAAAGCATTTGAGAGGCAATAAATCAAGGTCATGAAGATTATCAATAGCCATACACCGTTCAAATTTCCAACCATCACACAATTTTGTTTTGGCAATAAAAATAGTACTTTTAACCATAACTATTGTCATCCGGCTATAAATGCATATTGCACAACCTAAACTATAATGCCCGAGCTAAGATATACCCCTACAGAGAAACTTACAGTTACACGTCCGGTAAACCGCATCGGATATTTAAAAAATGCATGCATAAATAAAAAAGTGCTCGATTTGGGCTGCTATGACGAAACCGCGCTGGTAAAGGAAAATAGCGAGAACTATCTTTTTAACGAAATATCGAAAGTATCGGCATTGCATATCGGTGTTGACAATTCCAAACTATTACCGGCCGAAGGGATTATAATAAACGACTTTGTTAAAATCCTTTTTGGTGATATTTATAAGCTTGATGAGCTTGGATTGAATAACGCCGATATTGACATTATAATTGCCGGCGAGTTAATTGAGCATTTGCCAAATACTGTGGAGTTTTTTTTAAGCATCAAAAAGAACTTTAATGGCAAAAGATTAATTTTTTCGACGCCAAATGCCACTTCTTTTTCCAATATGGTATTGTCGCTTTTTAAACGCGAGTCGGCACATGAAGATCATTTACAGGTTTATTCGTATAAAACATTAAATACTTTGTGCAAATGGGCAAAATTTGATAGTTGGGAAATCATCCCCTATCATGTTAAATACACCGAGATGATACTACGTCAAACAGGTGCCAAAAAACAATTGGTAAAATCGTTTGAGGGGATTGTTAACTCTTTCGAAACGATATTCCCCATGAGCGCAGGTGGTTACATTGTAGATGTAACGATTTGATAAATCAGCAAAAACCTAAATCAGGTTATCTTTATGCCCAAGGGTATAAAGTTTTGCAATCAGTTTAGCCATACGCTTGCCCCACATCAGTTCGAACAGGCGCAGTTCTTCCTGTTGGCGGATGCCGTTCATCAGTTGATTGGTAGTTTCGGAACCGGGGTGTATGCGGTGTTGCATTAGCTTTTTATTGATATAAACAAATGCGCCTGGTTGCAGGGCCAATTGGTACCAGGCAAACCAATCCAAGGCACATTGATAATCGGCCGGGAAGGAAAAACCACTCAATACTTCCATATTAAGCGTTACCGACGGGCAACAGATTGGGTCGCCAAAGCGAAGGACCAGTTTCTTAAAAAAATAGTTACTTATAGCATTGTTGAATGCAAACGGCCACAATAAACTTTGTTTTACGAACGCATTTAACGATGTTTTGCGGATTTGACCGTTGACAAGATCGGTATAGTTGGTAAATGCGATCTGAATTTGTTTACGACAATTGGAGGATATAACGCGTGATACCTCTTCGGCATAGGTGGGTTCGTAAATATCGTCTTGGTGTGTTATAGTCACCAATCGTGCGTTGGCATTTTCCAAAGCGAAGTTCCAATCGGTGGCTATGCTCGTTTGGCCACTGTTGTTTACATAATAAGGTATATTGTATTTGGCCGCTATGTTTTGCGAAAATGTTGTTGGGGTTGATGTTGCAATAACGATTTTGCTTTTTGCTGTTTGCCTGATAAGGCTCTTGATACACGCTTCGAGGTAGGGCGACTCTTTGTATACAGGGATAACGAATGTGTGCTCTTCCATACGACGGGTAAAGCTAAAAATTCCCTTTAGGTTTTGCTCAATAAACTACCATTTTTTGCATCGGGTTTTTAGTGACAATCATCATAAAAAAGGATGCTTTTAATGGTTGCTTAAAAACAACATATACCGGTTAAAAAAGTCTTTTTGTATTTTTTTAACTATTAATTAAATTTAATTTAAT
>NZ_CAITNG010000098.1 GCF_903893715.1 uncultured Mucilaginibacter sp. | reverse complement strand
TTTAGGCGGCGCTTTTCTGTTTGGATTTCTTCGTACAGGAGGCTTTTTATCTGTTTTAGTATCTTTCATTTCTTTATCAACTCAAAAAATAGTGCAATTCATTTTTAACACCCCTGAGGGTTATTATGCACTTTGGTAAAATTTAATTTCGGCATCGCCCCACAGGTCTTCCACGCCGTAAAACTCCCGCTTGTCTGTTCTAAAGATGTGAATAACCACATCAAAATAATCCAGTATGATCCACTCGCTGGTCATCAGGCCCTCTTTATGCCTGGGTTCGAGTTTCAAATTCTTATAAATCTCTTCTTCAACACTGTTTGCAATAGCCTTGACCTGGGTGGCCGAGTCGGCATGACATATCACAAAATAATCGGCTACCGAACTGTTAACGTTTCTCAGGTCGAGCCTGATGATATCATTCCCTTTTTTTTCTTGTATGCCGTAAACGGCCAACTCCGAAATTGCGGACGATTCGTTGAATACTTTGTTTTTTACCATCAAAAAGATTTAGTTTTGGGCGTATTGCGTAAAATTAAATTAAACATTGCAAAATAACACATTTTCGGGATTATTTGTTGGACAACATTTGGTCACAATTACCGAAGTAGGTTCAACTAACAATTTCTTAAAAGAAATGGTTGCAAATTCCACGCCAGTATCCGAAGGTACGGTCATTATGGCAGAAAGCCAGACTGCCGGGCGGGGCCAGCAAAACAACAAATGGAACAGCGAACCCGGCAAAAACCTTACTTTCAGCATCCTGTTAAAACCTGTATTTTTGCAATTGCAACATCAGTTCGATTTAAACGTAGCGATAAGCGTTGGTATTGTTAATTGTTTGCAAAATGTGTTGGGCAATGGCTTAAAAGTTAAATGGCCCAACGATATTTATTTTGATGACCGTAAATTAGGCGGCGTACTGATAGAAAACCTGGTGCAGGGGCAGCGTATCAATAACGCGGTCATCGGTATCGGCATCAATGTCAATCAGGAGGAGTTCCCCGAATGGGTGCCCAACCCCGTATCGGTAAGGCAGATATTACAAAAAGATTATGATTTGCAGGCTTTATTGTCAGACCTTTGCGCCGCCATCGAGGCAGCATATTTAATGCTCAGGGCCGGAAATTTTGAGCACCTAAAAGCGTTATACCTGCAAAATTTATATTGGTATAACAGCCCGCACCTGTTTAAAGCAGGCAACGAAGTTTTTGAAGGCACTATAACCGGTGTTGAAAAAAACGGGCAGCTCAGTGTAAGTTTTGGCGGGCTTACCCGACTATATAACTTTAAAGAAATTGAATTTTTAAATAAGCACACATGAAAAGAACAATCCTCACAGCAATTGCTTTGCTGTTCATTACATCGGTTTACGCCCAGATACTTGCCCCCGTAAAGTGGAGCTACGCTGCGAAAAAAACGGGCACCAACGAAGCCACTGTTTATTTTAAGGCGACCATCGAACCCGGATGGCATATTTATTCGCTGAACGTTGGCGAGGGTGGCCCCATCAAAACCGATTTCACATTTTCTTCATCTAAAGATTTTACACTTGTTGGAAAAGTAACGGAACCCACACCGGTAACCAGGTTCGAAAAAGCGTTCAACATGAACGTATCGTACTTCGAAAACTCGGTGATATTTCAGCAAAAAATAAAATTGAAAAAAGCGGCCACTACGGTTAAAGGCAAACTGGAATACATGACCTGTAACGATCAGAAATGTTTACCTCCGGAAGATATTGACTTTAGTGTCGACGTAAAATAACACCAACACCTTAAACACACAAATGAAAAAGCAGATCAGCCTGTTGGCCTTGCTCCTGGTATTTCTTTGCCTTTCGGCGATACCCGCACATGCCCAAAAAGCAGCCGATACATCGGGATTACAGTTTACCAGCATCCCCACCGCCGCGGATAGTATAGCGATAAAAAAAGCGCAAGCTAAAAAAGACGCTGCAGCAGCGGCTCAAAAAGCAAGTGCCGCTAAAGCCAACGGCGGTTATGGTGAAGTACCCAAAACACTTTGGGAAATATTTATCGCGGGCTTTTTGGGTGGCTTGTTGGCGGTAACCATGCCCTGCATTTACCCCATGCTGCCCTTAACGGTTAGTTTTTTTACTAAAAAAGCGGGCAGCAAAGCAAAAGCCGTCGGGCAATCCTTTTTATATGGGGTTTCCATCATTGTGATATATGTGGCGCTTGGCCTGGTCATTACGCTGGTATTTGGCTCCAACGCGCTCAACGCGCTGGCAACAAACGGCATTTTCAATTTCTTTTTCTTTTTGCTGTTGGTTGTTTTCGGTATATCCTTTCTTGGCGCTTTCGAAATTACCCTGCCCAGCTCGCTTGCCAATAAACTGGATGCCAATTCGGACAAAGGTGGCCTTGCGGGATTGTTCTTTATGGCAGCCACGTTGGTAGTCGTATCGTTTTCGTGTACCGGCCCTATCATTGGCAGTTTATTGGTCGAAGCAGCCTCCAAAGGACAAAGGCTTGCCCCGGCTATGGGCATGTTTGGTTTTTCGTTGGCGCTGGCCATACCTTTTGTGCTGTTTGCCTTGTTCCCTTCGGCATTGAAATCGCTGCCAAAATCGGGCGGATGGCTGAACAGCGTAAAGGTTGTTTTAGGCTTTTTAGAATTGGCTTTCGCGCTAAAATTCCTCTCGAATGTTGACTTGGCCTATCACTGGAACATTTTCGACCGCGAAATTTTCCTTGCTCTGTGGATAGCCATCGGCTTATTGATTGTGTTATATTTGATTGGCAAAATCAAATTTGCCAACGATAGCACCCTCGATTTTATCTCCATTCCCCGCATTTTTATCACCATCATAGTTTTATCTTTTGTGGTTTACATGATACCGGGGATGTGGGGCGCACCTTTAAAATCCATCAGCGCGTTTTTGCCGCCACCGGCCACGCAGGATTTTAATTTGTACAACCTGCAGTTAAGCGGCGGGGTAGCTTCTGCCCCATCGGCAAACCTGAGCGATATCGGCCCTAAAAAATATGCCGACGGTTTTACCCGCGGTAAAGTAATGGACCTGGAAGGCTGGTACGATTACGACCAGGCTTTGCAGGTATCGCAAAAGCTGCATAAACCTATCCTGCTCGACTTTACCGGCTGGAACTGCGTAAACTGCCGTAAGATGGAAAACAACGTTTGGTCGAACCCAACAGTACATAATTTATTAAAAAACGAGTTTGTATTGGTTGAGGCCTATGTTGATGATAAAAAAGTGCCTTTAGAAAAAAACCAGGAGTATACTTCTTCGTATAGTGGAAAAAAAATCTCACTTTTGGGCGACAAATGGAGCGACATCCAGGCATCAAGGTTTAATTCAAATTCGCAGCCCGATTACGTGATTTTGAATAGCAAAGGTGAGCAGTTATTGCCTGCGCAAGGCGCCGATTACAACCCCGACGACTACATTAAATTTTTGAATGCCGGATTAGCCGAATACAAAAAGAATAATGGCTCAAATTAAAAATATTGGTGTTTTTACTTCGGGTGGCGATGCCCCTGGTATGAATGCTGCCATAAGGGCAGTTGTGCGCACCGCTTTATACTACGATTTACAGGTAACCGGCATACGCCGCGGTTACGAAGGCATGATACACGGCGAAATGATTGAAATGGACCGCAAGTCGGTTTCAAACATTATACAACGTGGTGGTACTATACTCAAAACTGCACGCAGTGAAGGTTTTAAAACAGTGGGCGGCAGGCGTATGGCCTATAACCAATTGGTTAAACACGGTGTTGATGCCCTGGTAGGCATTGGCGGCGATGGTACCTTTACCGGCGCACGCATATTTGGCCAGGAATACAACATCCCTTTTATTGGTTTGCCTGGCACTATTGACAACGACTTAAACGGTACCGATTTTACCATTGGATATGATACCGCCATCAATACCGTAATTGATGCGGTGGATAAGATAAGGGATACTGCCGAATCGCATGACCGATTATTTATTATTGAAGTAATGGGCCGCGACTCTGGCCTCATCGCCCTGCGAACCGGTATCGCATCGGGCGCCGAATCGATATTGATACCCGAAACAAAAAACAACATCAACGCCCTGTTCGACAGGTTGGAACGCGGTCGTAAAGACAAAGCATCAAAAATTGTTATTGTTGCCGAAGCCGAAGAAGCGGGCGGCGCTTTTGAAGTGGGCCGACAGGTGAAAGAAAAATATCCTAACTACGATACACGGGTATCTATATTGGGCCACATACAGCGTGGTGGCCGCCCAAGCTGCATGGACAGGGTACTGGCAAGCCGCGTTGGCGTTGCCGCTGTTGAAGCACTATTGGCAGGGCACCGTAACGAAATGATAGGCATTGTACATAACGAGATTGCCTATACCCCATTTGAACACGCCATTAAACACAATGTGGATATCAACCCCGACTTTTTAAAGATAGTGGAGATATTGTCGTTATAATTTCGGATTTTCAATTTCGGATTCTCGGTTTTATTTCTAAATTGTTTTAGCCACAAAGGCACGAAGGCGCAAAAAGGCAGGCTTAGTGTCTTTGCGACTTCGTGGCAACACAAAAACCCAATCCGCTCATTATCTTACCCAAACCCTTTGCTATTTAATTTATTATCATTACTTTTGCAGCCCCGCAGAATAGGCTCCGGGAAATATGTTGAATACATAAATTTAAAAAATGGCAACTAAAATCAGATTGCAAAGGCACGGTAAAAAAGGAAAACCCTTTTATTACATCGTAGTAGCAGATTCACGCGCACCACGCGACGGTCGTTTTATTGAGCGTTTAGGCTCATACAACCCAAACACTAACCCCGCAACTATCGAAATCAATTTCGATAAAACATTAGAGTGGGTTAACACAGGCGCGCAGCCAACCGATACCTGCCGTGCGATATTATCGTACAAAGGCGTATTGTACAAAAAACACCTGGAAGGTGGCGTTAAAAAAGGCGCATTAACTGCAGAACAAGCCGAAGAGAAATTCGCGGCATGGTTAGACCAGAAAGATGGCAAAATAACCGGTAAAAAATCGGGTTTGGTATCGGCAAAAGAAGAAGCCCGTAAATTGGCTTTGATTGCTGAAGCTAAAAAGAAAGAAGACAAAGCAGCAGCAGTAGCAGCTAAATATGCTCCGCCTGTTGAAGAAGTAGCCGAAGAGGAAGAAGTTGTAGCAGAAGCTGAAGAAGCACCTGTAGCTGAAGTTGAAGAAACTCCGGTTGCCGAAGTTGAAGCACCTGCAGCAGCTACCGAAGAAGCCGCTCCTGAAGCTCCCGCAGCAGAATAAGTATTTATAAATACACCCGCATGGTATAGCGAAGCAACTCTTTAAACCGGGTTCTTCGCTATATTTTTTTAAAGGCATAGCTAAACATGAAGATCGAGGATTGCTTTCGCATTGGTACCATATTAAAAACGCGCGGCCTTAAAGGCGAGCTGCAGGCTTTTATTGATTACCCGCATGCCGACGACCTGGAGTTTGATACCTTGTTTTTGGAGATAAGGGGCAAACTGGTGCCTTACTTTATCGAATCGTTTAAAATACCCCTAAAAAACACCGCTTATATTTATTTGCAGGATGTTGACCATGTGGACAAAGCCCAACCCATCGTTAAAAAAGATATTTACCTGCCCAATACCGTAAAGCCGGTTAAAAACGAAGGTGAGTTTACCCTGCGCGACCTGCTTGGCTTTACCGCCATTGATGAGGACGAAGGCGAACTGGGCGAAATTATCGAAATACAGGAGCTACCGCAGCAACTCATTGCCACCGTGGTGTATAAAAACCGCGAAGTACTGTTCCCCCTAAGCGAAGGTATTATTACCGGCATTGACGAAGTGAAAGGGATTGTTTATGTGGACCTGCCCGAGGGTTTGTTGGATATTTACCTCGATTAAAAAATATTTTTGTCAAATATACTTGACATAAGTAAAATTTGTTTTACATTTGGTAAAACAAATTTTACTTAATTATGAAACCACGCTTTCTATTTCCATCTATATTCAGGTACCTGGGGTACCTGCTTGCCCTGCCGGGCTTTGTGTTGGGTTATTTTGTGCTTTACAAAGATTACGCTATACCCGGTTTTGAATTAAAGCTGCGGGCGAAAAACGAAGTGTTTCTCCCGGCAATCGAAAACTTTACCAATGAGCTTGCAATTACGCTCGTTATTATTGGCTTATTGTTCATCGCTTTCTCAAAAGTAAAGAGAGAAGATGAGTTAACGGCCCGCATCAGGCTTAGCTCATTATATTGGGCCATATTGGCTAACTACGCTATTTATTTCGTGCTCTTTATAGTGGTACGTGTTTGTTGGGCATTAAATATCACCTTCCTGGGGCCTGACTCATACGATAATGATTTTATACAATATAATTTATTTACCCCGCTGCTCATCTTTATTGTCATCTTTTATTACCGGTTGTATCGCAGCAAAAATGAATATAACAGTCAGCCCAACCGGTACCTGCCAAACAAACCTTATCGTTTTTTAGGTGTTTTCGGGGCGGTGGCCATGGTGTTGCTGTTAATAGCAGGCGCTGTTTTTAATACCCCGTCGTTCGACTTCTGCTTTCAGTTTTTGCCGTTCCCCCTGCTTTTATGGGCTTATTCAAAAGAAAAAACGGATGATGAGTATATCGACTCTATCAGGCTCGAAGCCATGCAAATGGCGGTTTATGTAAATTACTGCATTTTGCTCATTTCAAATTTCCTGGTTTATGGCCTTGATTTTTTAGGTGTCGAATCCTTTAATATGTTAACAATCCCCGTCATCTATATTGCCTGGTTCCATTATAAGATGTACCGCATCAATCATCAAACTGAAGTTAAAGCTGCACAATCATGAAAAACTCACTACGCATTGAGCGCGCCATCAAAAACATTACCCAGGCCGAGCTTGCCAACCTGATCGGTGTTTCGCGTCAAACCATCAACACCATCGAAAGCAATAAATACGTGCCCAGTACGGTACTGGCCCTAAAAATTGCCCGGGTGTTTGAAAAGCCAGTCGAACAAATATTTATTTTAGAGGATACAGACTAAAGCAATTTTTGGCTACGGCCGGGTGATACAGAAATAGCTGCCGGGGGCAGGTCGCAATACGCATATCGCAATACCCAATACTAACCTTATCTTTGTTCCATGCGTTTTGATATTATTACCGTACTGCCTGGTCTGCTCGAAAGCCCATTTGCACATTCTATTTTACAGCGTGCCCAAAAAAAGGGCGTTGTACAAATTGTGGTGCACAACCTGCGCGATTACAGCACCCAAAAGCAAAAAAGTGTGGACGATTACCCCTACGGTGGCGGCAGCGGCATGGTAATGACCATCGAACCCTTTGCCCGCTGTATCGACGCCTTGAAAAAGGAACGCGATTATGATGAGGTGATCTTTATGTCGCCGGATGGGGAGACCTTGAACCAGAGGATAGCCAACCAGCTTTCCATTAAAGGCAATATCATTATTTTGTGCGGGCATTATAAGGGGATCGATCAGCGGATACGCGATGTGTTTGTTACGCGCGAAATATCCATTGGGGATTATGTACTCTCCGGCGGCGAACTGCCCGCAGCCGTACTGGTTGATGCCGTTGTGCGCTTGATACCCGGTGTATTGAATGACGAGACCTCGGCCCTGTCGGATTCTTTTCAGGATGATATGTTGGATGCCCCGGTGTACACCCGCCCTGCCGACTGGAATGGCCACAAAGTACCCGATATACTTTTGAGCGGCAATACCCCCGAAATTGAAAAATGGCGCTTTGAACAAGCCCTGGAGCGCACCAAAGCCCGCCGGCCCGATTTGTTGAAGGGCCTTGAATAAATGCGACCTTCCAAGTAGTACGTCGCAACAAAACAACTTACCAATGGAAACTCATTCTCCTTCTTTGATTCAAAATCATCAATCCTTGCTGCGCAACCGAGCGAACCGGCAAAGTTCGTCCGTGACAGTTTGATAAAACCGATGCACTGAGGTGCCCGATTTTTATCAATTTCATACCATATGCCCTAATAAACCGGTATCAAAAATTAAATAAAACAGCCTTATAGCCCCAATGCTCACATTCTTAAATGTGATTTATTGTATAAGATATAAAAATTGCATAAAAACATATTTACTTGTTGCAGGTTGTTAACTTAGCTTATATTTCGTTGTTTATACCGCATCAAACACCCTAATGAAGATATTTCACCTGAGCGCCGAATGTTACCCTGTTGCCAAAGTTGGCGGCTTGGGCGATGTGGTTGGCGCATTACCAAAATACTTGAACCAGGCAGGCCACCATGCATCGGTTGCCATGCCTTTTTACGACCGTAAGTTTACCCGCGAACACGAATTTGATATCGTTTTCGAAGGTTCAACACGTCTCGGCCATACACGTTACGAGTTCCAGGTATTAAAGGAAAAAACCGACGTTTTAGGCTTCGAACTCTTCCTGATCAAGGCCCCCGGCTTGCTCGACCGTGAAAACGTATACAGCTATCCTGATGAAACCGAGCAGTTCGTATTCTTCCAGCTGGCTTTTTTGGACTGGATATACTGGAGCCAGCAAACCCCCGATGTTATCCATTGCCACGACCATCACTCGGGCCTGATACCATTCCTCATGTACCACTCGGCATTATACAAACGCCTGGCCAATATCCCCACCGTGTTGACCATCCACAACGGGCAATATCATGGTGCTTTTGGTTGGGACAAATCCTACTACCTGCCCGAAATTGATACCACGCAACAGGGCTTGTTAGACTGGCGGGGCGGAATCAATCCACTGGCATCGGCCGTAAAGTGCGCCTGGAAATTCAGCACCGTATCACCAAGTTACCTGCACGAACTCACCATCAAGTCGAACGGCCTGGAATATCTTTTCTATACAGAATATAAAAAAGGCGTGGGCATCATCAACGGCATCGATACCCAAATATGGGACCCCGCTACCGACCCTATGCTCGTCAAAAACTATACACCAAAAACGGTTGAAGCAGGCAAAAAAAAGAACAAGGAAGAACTCTGCACTAGGTTCAACCTCTCGACCGATAAACCGCTTTTCAGCTTCATTGGCCGCTTAGTGGACGAGAAAGGTGCCGACCTCCTGCCCGAAATCATCCGGATTTGCCTCGACAAGCAGGATGACCAGCTCAACTTTTTGATACTCGGCTCCGGCGATACCGAAGTCGAGTTGGCTTTACTCGAATTACAGCAACAATTCCCGCAAAACTGCGCGGTATATATCGGTTATAACGAGGAACTGGCCCACCATGTGTACGCCGGGTCCGACTTCCTGCTCATGCCGTCGCGGGTTGAACCCTGCGGCCTCAACCAACTCTATTCCCTGCGTTACGGCACCGTGCCCATTGTGCGCAATACCGGCGGGTTGAAAGACAGCATCGTCGATTTTGGCGACGAAGGCGGCTATGGCATCAAGTTCAACAACATCCGGTCGGAGGAGGCAACTTACGCCGTAGGCCGCGCGCTCGACTTGTACAAAAACACTGCTCACCTTAAACAAATACGACAAACAATGATGGCGCTCGATTTTTCATGGGATAAATCGGCAAAAGAATACATAACTTTATATGAAAGCCTTAAACTACAATAATATGACATCAAAAGTAATTTGCATCGTACTCGGGGGTGGCCAGGGAAGCCGCTTGTTTCCGCTTACCGCGTCGCGCTCAAAGCCCGCTGTACCCATCGCCGGAAAATACCGTTTGGTCGATATCCCTATCTCAAACTGCCTGCATTCGGGCAT
>NZ_CAITNG010000097.1 GCF_903893715.1 uncultured Mucilaginibacter sp. | reverse complement strand
CCTGCCGGCGTCAGCACACCACAGGATGCGCGGATGTTGCATATTGGCTAATATGTATATGGCTGAACCGACAATTGCGAATTTATTAATAACAGATTAAACCGGGCTTTTTTAACAATGGCCGCTTTATTTTGGATTTATGCCTTTTCTGAAAAAAAAGAGGCATTTAATCTTAAGGTAATGTTGTTTTTCTGCACGAAATGATTTTGGTAGAAATTACGTTTTTCGCAATTGTGCTGAAATGGCTGTTGTTTTTTAGTGTCGTGTATCATCGTTCAATAAGTAACAATGTTGTTCAAAAAGTGCCTTTTTGATATTTTAAAACATGATTTTGGTAACAATGTTGTTATCGGACAATGATGGAAATAAATAAAAACAGTGTTTCTGATTAAGAAATTAATTCTCTTGATACAAGTCAATCGTGTGCAACAAAACCAATTTATAATAACCAACATCTGCAAAAATCTAACCAATGAAAACAACCCTTCCCAAAATCAAAAACAAACTGGTTTTATTACTATTTGCTTGCTCCGCAATTGTACTTTACATGAGCGGGTGTAAAAAACAAGCATACCCGCCTTTGGTAAACACGCAATTTAACATTACAAGCTATATTGAGAACGACCCCGCCGATTTTTCGCTTTTCGATCAGATATTGCAAAAAACCGGGTACGATGGTTTTTTACAACCCTACGGCGAGTATACCATTTTTGTACCGAACAACAGCGCGGTAACGCTGTACATGAAAAGCAAGGGTAAAACTTCCATCGATCAGTTTAATGTCGATTCGTTGAAAAACCTGGTGCGGTACCATGTGATACAAAATGATACCATTACTACCGACTTGTTTTTCGACGGCAAATTGCGCACACCTACCATGTTGAACCAGTACTTAACAACAGGCGTTGTGAACGTAAGTGGTACATCAAGCTATATTGTAAACGGTCAGGCGCTCATTTTGCATTCGAATATTGCATTGGGTAACGGCATTTTGCATGTGATAGACCACGTGCTGCAACCGGCGACCAATACCATTGCAAAGTTGATAGACCTGAACTCAAAATACACCATTTTTGACCAGGCCTTAAAGGCAACAGGCTTGTACGATACTTTAAATGTGCCGGCCACCTCGGCGGCCAACCCGGCCAGGGCATATTTTACAGTATTTGCAGAGCCCGATTCAGTATACCAAAGTATTGGCATTCCTAATTTCGCGGCATTGCAGCTTAAATACTCGTCGCCGGGAAGCGACCCCTTGCGTAATCCTAATGATGGCCTGTACGACTATATGGCCTACCATATACTGGCCGAGAACAGTTACCTTACCGATATCATTAGTAAACCGTCGCACATATCCATATCACCAGGGCAGGATGTGATATCGGATGTCTTGCAAAACACAACAATCCAGTTGGATTACGACAATATCCTCGGGGTACAATACCCCGGAGCATCGGTGGATAGGCCACATAGCAATATACCTGCAACCAATGGGGTGTTACATTCATTGCTGGGCGATATCTATATCAAGGTATTCCCGCCATCAGAAGTGGATTGGGATTTGGCCGACCAGCCGGAGTTCCGCAAGCAAACATCCATATTCCGTGTAGCGGGTAAAAGCAGTGTTGGCCTGAATAGCCCGATGACCAATATAACTTTTGAAAATGCCGCAGCAACGGTTAATTATTCGTGCCAGCCCGCCAATAATGGCACCTACTATTGGTGGAACGACGTGATTTCGTTAAACAATTTCAGGAATGGGCCGGCTACCCAGATGATTGACATCACCTTTACAAGCCCCATTATTATAAAGGGTAAATATAAAGTGTGGATAAGCTACGGGCACGGTTCGGAAACAGCCGGCGCTCAAATACTTTTTGACGGCAATCCCTTACAAAATGTAATACCGAATTTGAACACTACCTATCTTGGTTTTACAACATCAAATATCAGTGCATCGGGGCCGGTGTTGGAAGCAAACGGCTGGAAACGTTATACAGAAGCACCTTATACAGCAACAGCCAATCAATTTTATAACACGGTAGCGTTGTTTTATTGCGGGATTGTGAATGTGCCAACAACCGACCATCACCAGCTTAAATTGGTGGCTATTGGTGGCGCTGTAGGTACCCCCACAGTTTTTGATATGGTGCAATTTTTGCCTGTTACTCAAAACCAGGAAGAACCAAGGTATTTTAACAGAGACGGCTCAATAGCACAATAGCTTTGTTTCGTTAATAATATATGTAATGCCATTCCGCCACAGCGGAATGGCATTACTGTTTAAAGCAGGACACCACAGGTTGCCCCATTGGCGCATTTGCGGTAAAATAGTTGAATATTAGCAGGTGGCACATCTGTCAATATAAAACCAATTGTAGTTAGTATGCCCTTTTTTAATGCTTTATGACAGTATTTATGCGCTTTTTGTGCCATAACGCCATCGTAAACGGAATGGATGCAGGGATTTCAATAATAGGAATTGACTGTTTGGCGGCATAGCTTATCAATGAGTTTGTATTTTAACCGGGGGTGTTGCGTATTTATGGTGGTTTTTGGGGTAACAATTTTGTTATCCGCACAAAAAAGCCAATAACAAACCTGTACTAAATAATGATGAAAATGAAATTATACAAAGGCCGGATGTTTACAGCGGTAAGAGCGATAGCGATGTCGGCCCTGCTGATGCTGTTGGCCAATGCCGGCTTTGCCCAACGCCAGATGGAGAACCTGGGGCGCGGGGTGGTGGCCATGCGTAAATCGGCCGATTCTGTATTTGTGAGCTGGCGTATGCTGGGCACCGACCCCACTGATATAGGCTTTAACCTCTATCGCAAAACCGGCAGCGCCGAACCCGTAAAACTGAACACCACGCTCATTACAAAAAACACCAATTACACGGATGTAAAGCCCGACTTTACACAAGAGAACGATTACTTTGTAAAACCGGTACTTGGTGGTAAAGAGCTTGGCGCCAGCAAGCCCTGGGTTTTGGCAGCCAACGCGCCTGTGAGGCAGTATGTAAACATCGCTTTAAAAACACCGGCAGGCTATACGCCAAATGATGTATCGCCCGGCGATCTGGACGGTGATGGGGAATACGAACTGGTGATACATATGGCAGGCCGTGGTCGCGATAACTCGCAGGCCGGATTGACAGACCCGCCGATATTGCAGGCCTATAAATTAGACGGAACTTTAATTTGGACCATCCATCTTGGAAAAAACATCCGCGAAGGCGCCCACTACACCCAGTTTTTGGTATACGATTTTGATGGCTGCGGCCACGCCGAAGTAGTCTGCAAAACTGCTGATGGTACTATCGACGGGCAAGGCAAGGTTATTGGCGACTCGACAAAAGATTATGTTGACCGTCAGCCAACGAGTGCCAACGGGCGCCCAAGTGCTACCTACGGACGTATTAATACCGGGCCCGAATATTTGACTGTTTTTGATGGGCTGACCGGCGCGGAATTAGCAACTACCGATTATATCCCCGGTCGTGGCGATTTGGGTGCTTGGGACGGCATAGGCGGCAATGGTGGCCATGACAATTACGGTAACCGCTCCGATCGTTTTTTGGCCTGCGTGGCCTACCTTGATGGCATACACCCAAGTATTGTGATGACGCGCGGCTACTATGGGCGCAGCGTTTTGGCAGCATGGGATTTTCGCGATCATAAAAAACTGACCTCGCGTTGGGTCTTTGATTCCAAAGACGGGCAGAACCCTTTTTCGGGAATGGGTTATCATGGGCTATCGGTTACCGATGTTGATGGCGATGGTAAGGATGAAATTATTTTCGGCTCGATGGTGGTCAATAGCGATGGCACGGGCCGTTTTTCGACAGGTTTGCGCCATGGCGATGCGATACATGTGGGCTATCTTGATCCTGACTATCCTGATAAACTGGTATTCGGTATACACGAAATGGCGGGCGGTACAAAAGGCTGGGGCGCTGCGGTATACAATGCCCGTACCGGCGAAATACTCTTTAAACCAGCCAAAGATGTAGATGTTGGCAGGGGCGTTGCCGAAAGTATTATCCCCGGTGTAAAAGGTGCCCAAATGTGGTGGAATACCGATCCAAACCTGTATGATATTCACGGAAATGTAATGGGCCAAAGGCCAAAACAAATCAACTTTTTGAGTTGGTGGGATGGAGGCTTAACGCGCCAGTTATTGGATGGTAACCAGATCACCAAATTTGGAACGGGTGTGATATTTACCGCAGATGGATGCGTATCGAACAATGGCACCAAGTCTGACCCGGCATTGAGTGCTGATATATTGGGTGATTGGCGCGAGGAGTTAGTAGAACGTACTGCCGACAATCAAAACCTGCGTATTTATACCACGACCATACCAACCGACTATAAAATATACACCCTGATGCACGACCCGCAATATCGCTTAAGTGTTGCATGGCAAAATGTGGGCTATAACCAGCCGCCGCATACCGGTTTTTATTTAGGTTATGGTATGAACCCGCCACCAAGGCCAAACATCGTTTTAGTTAAAAAGAAGTAAATTTGTGAACCACTATAAACCATCAATGATAAAATATTTAAAACGGATTAGCGCGGGCCTGTTGGTGTTAACGGCATGTACAGCGAACGCGCAAACACGTCAAACTATTCTGTTCGACAAAACCTGGTCTTTTGAACAAAGCGATGCCACAGGTGCAGATAAAGTAAACTTCGACGACTCGAAATGGAAGGTGCTGGATGTTCCGCATGACTGGAGCATTTTGGGGCCTTTCAATCAAAATAATACCACAGGCCGGGGCGGAGGTTATTTGCCTGCAGGCATTGGCTGGTACCGCAAGCATTTTACCTTGAACGATGCGGATGCCCCAAAAAGGGTATTTATTTATTTTGATGGCGTAATGGCCAACAGCGATGTTTGGATAAACGGTTACCATTTGGGTAAACGCCCTTACGGTTATATCAGTTTTGAATACGAAATGACCGGGCACTTGAATTTTGGCAGAGGCAAAACCAATGTACTGTCGGTACGTGCCGATAACTCGATACAACCGGCATCACGCTATTATACCGGCGCCGGGATATACCGCCACGTGCATCTCATCATTACCGACCCGGTGCATATTGATAACTGGGGCGTGTTTGTAACCACGCCGCAGGTGAGTGCTGATAAAGCTACCGTACATGTGAAAACAACGGTATTTAATGCTACGCATGATGCTAAAACAGTAACGGTACAAACTGTATTGGTTAGTCCGGATGGTAAAACAGGACCTGTAGCGGACAGCAAACCGGTATCAGTAGAATCAGGGAAAACCACGACTGTTGAACAGGACATCGCGGTAAGCAAACCTGATTTGTGGGATGTAAATCACCCGGCACTTTATAAAGCCATCAGTAACATAAAAACCGATAAGGTTGTTGACGAACAAATTACCACTTTCGGTATCCGCGATGCCAAGTTTACTGCCGACCAGGGCTTTGTGCTGAATGGTAAAAAAGTAATGATAAAAGGCGTTTGTTTACACCATGACGGAGGGGCCGTTGGCGCCGCGGTACCTTTGCGCGTTTGGGAACGGAGGTTGCAGTTGTTAAAGGATATTGGTGTGAATGGTATCCGTACCTCGCATAACCCGGTTGCACCTGAGTTTTTGGACCTGTGCGATAAAATGGGCTTTTTGGTGATGGACGAGAACCTGGATACCTGGGAGGCCGCCAAGCAGCATGCCGAAAATGGTTATGGTCGTTTATTTAAAGAATGGGGTATTATTGATACCCGCGACCAGGTATTGCGCGACCGCAACCACCCTTCAGTGGTGATATACAGCGTAGGAAACGAGATACACGATGGTCTGAACGATTCGACCGGGTTTAGAAAATACGCCGACCTGCAAAATACGATCCATCAGTACGATGGGACAAGGCCGGTTACCATGGCGCTGTTCCGCCCGAATGTATCGAAAGTGTACAGCAATGGTTTTGTGGAAAAGATGGATGTGGTAGGTCAAAACTATCGCGAAAATGAATTGACTGCCGAGCACGAGGCACATCCCAACCTGAAGGTGATAGGTACCGAGAACGGGCACACCCAACAGGCGTGGTTGGCTTTGCGCGACCATCAATATATGTCGGGCCAGTTTTTATGGACCGGTATTGATTATTTGGGAGAAGCCGATTGGCCAAATGTGGTAAACGGACAAGGCTTGTTAGACCATACCGGCGGCACAAGGCCATTAGCTATGCAACGTGAAAGCTGGTGGAGCGATAAACCGGTGGTGCACATCGTGCGCAAGCAGGAAAATGCCGGCGTAGGCCCCGTAGTTGCCGACTGGACACCTGCTGATTTTGACACCTACGATGATGCACGAGTGCTGATATATACCAATTGCGATGAAGTGGAGTTGTTTTTAAACGATAAATCGTTAGGGGTAAAACCAAAGAACGCGAACGACCAGCCGGTTGATTTTACCGTAACCTATGCCAAAGGCACCATCAGGGCCGTAGGGCGAAACAAGGGCAAAGAAGTAACATCCGAAGAGTTGAAAACAGCGGGCGAACCTGCAAAAATTGTACTTTCGGCAGATAAGGGAAGCATTGCCAACAGTTGGGACGATGTGAGCTATGTAACCGCTACGGTTGTTGACGCGAACGGTGTGCCTTGCCCGCTGGCGGATAAGATACTGACCTTTAGCGCCACAGGTGCGGGCGTGGTAGCCTTTACCGATAATGCCGACCTGGGTACACAGGAAACTTTTACATCGCCGGTAAGGCATAGCTATCATGGCAAAGCCATCGGTGTCATTAAAGCCAACGCGGCATCGGGTACCATCACAGTAAAGGTAACATCGCCGGGCTTGGCTGACGGGAACCTAACCATAAACGTAAAATAGAAAATCCATAAAAATGAAAAAATACATAGCCTTAGCACTTTTCGCAGTCGCGGTAATCGCTGCTGCTTTCAAAATTCAGCAAAAGCCAACTTTGTACATGATCGGCGATTCGACTATGCACAATAACGATAAAGACCTTTGGGGCTGGGGAACAACAATAAAAGACTTTTTGGATACCACAAAAATTAATGAAGTGAACGCTGCTACTGCCGGCCGCAGCACCCGTACCTTTGTAAAAGAAGGCCGTTGGGATAAAGTAGTGTCGGCGTTAAAACCAGGAGATTTTGTAATTATGGCTTTTGGTCATAACGAAGGCGGCAAACCAGATACCAACAAAGCGGGTAATCGCGGTGTTTTAAGAGGCATAGGCGAGGATTCGGTGGTATTAAACTATTCGAATGGTACAAAAGAAGTTGTGCACACCTATGGCTGGTATTTCCGCAAGTTTATCAGGGAAGCAAAAGCGAAAGGCGCCACGCCAATTGTGGTGTCGATGATACCACGAAGGGAGTGGGACAAAGTTACCGGGAAGATCATCTTAGCCGATAAAGACTACGGCTTGTGGGCCAAACAGGTGGCCGACCAAGAAGGCGTTGCCTTTGTTGATTTGAACGGTATTACCGCCGCGAAATATGACCAGATGACGCATGACCAGGTATTCGCTTTGTTTGGCACCGACCATACGCACACCAATAAAGCGGGTGCTATCATCAACGCGCAATCGTTTGTTGACGGCCTGAAACAGCAACCTAATGTTGCGCTCAACAATTACTTAAAACAATAAAAGATATGAAAATTAAAATAGCGTTAACAACCATAGTTGCAGGTTTTTGCCTGTTTTGTTCATTTGTATTGTTCCAGGATAAACCAACCTTTTATTTGGTTGGCGACTCGACAGTAAAGAACGGGCAGGACGACGGGCAGCGTAAAGGTCCGCAGGGCCAGTGGGGCTGGGGGCATTATATCCATGAGTATTTTGATTCGACTAAGATAAATGTAGAGAACGATGCCCTTGGCGGGACAAGCAGCCGTACATTTTACAACAACCCCAAACTTTGGCCTAAGGTAATTGCTAAAATTAAAGCAGGCGATTACCTGATTATCCAGTTTGGCACCAATGATGCCAGCCCGATAAACGATAGTACACGCGCTCGTGGCACCATCCGAAACAACAGCGACAGCGTGGTGCATATCACCAATATGTTGACCCACCAGCCTGAAGATGTACACAGCTACGGCTGGTACGTACGCCAGTTTGTTAACGAAGCCAAAGCAAAAGGTGCAACAGCGATTGTTTGTCCGCCGGTGCCGCGTAACAGTTGGAAGGACGGCAAAATAAACCGCAATGCCGATACCTGGGGCCTTTGGGCTTCGCAGGCAGCCGCGCAGGCGGGGGCTTATTTTATTGACCTGAACAAAATTATTTGCGACCAATACGACCAGGAAGGCGAAGAGCATGTAAAAGCTACCTATTACGGCGCCGATGCCACGCATACCATTGAGGCCGGGGCCAAAGCAAGTTCAGCTTGTGTTATACGAGGCATAAAAGCTATACCCGACCTGAAACTGAATGATTATTTGTTGAACAAGTAATAGCTTTTGTTTTAATTTCGGGGCAACCAACTAAATGATGAAGAAAGCCTCTTGCTGCTTAGTCGCGATATTATGTTTAGGGTTCAATAGCTACGCCCAAAAAACGGCAACAAAAATTGACCGCAAAGCTGTGGTTGAGTGCCATAAAGTGCTCAATACCGAAGCCGACCCGCTATCATCCTTAACGGTGGGTAACGGCAGGTTTGCCTTTACGGTGGATGTTACCGGTTTGCAAACTTTCCCGGAATATTATGCCAAAGGTGTTCCGCTGGGTACACAATCGGAGTGGGGATGGCATAGTTTTAAGGATACGGCGGGTTATAAGTTCGAGGAATCGTTAAAAACTTACCATATCAATGGCCGCGATATCAGCTATGGCGTTCAGGTAAAAGAACCTAAACGCGCTAATGATGCCGGTAATTGGTTCAGGGAGAACCCGCACCGTTTACAATTGGGTAATCTGGGGATGGTCATCCTAAAAAAGGACGGAAACGAAGCAACGATAGCCGACATTAAAGACATCCATCAGGAGTTAAACCCCTGGACGGGCGAAATAAAAAGCCATTTTACAGTTGAAGGCGAAACTGTTGATGTACTGACCTACGGGCACCAGGAAAAAGATGCCGTTGCCGCTCAAATTACCTCACCATTGGTTAACGAAGGCCGTTTAAAAATAAGGCTACGCTTTCCATACCCAACTAATGATTTCGCGGACATGGGGGTGAATTATAAGTCAATTGAAAAACATATCTCAGGCATACGTTTTGATAATGAGGGGAGTGCCGGCATCGAACACAAACTGGACGATACCTGGTATTTAACCTTGTTAAAATGGAGCGGGAAAGCCAAGCTAAAAACATGGTTGCCGCACGAATTTATCCTGTCGCCCGAAAGCGCGGGAAATACCTTTGCCGTAACCTGCCAGTTTTTGCATGACCCTATGCTCAGGAAAATTTACTTTATCCCAAGCTTTGCCGATACCAGACTAAGCAGCATTACAGAATGGAAAAACTACTGGATGCGCGGCGGCGCGGTGGACTTTAGCGGCAGTACCGATGAGCGGGCGAAGGAGCTGGAGCGGCGCGTGGTATTATCGCAATACTTGCTCAAAGTACAGGAAGCCGGTGCTTATCCTCCGCAGGAAACGGGCTTAACTTACAACAGCTGGTATGGCAAACCACATCTCGAAATGCATTGGTGGCACGATGTGCATTTCGCCCTTTGGGGCCGCGAAGACCTGCAGGAGCGGAGTATGGGCTGGTATGAAAAGATAAAAGACAAATGCAGGGCGATCGCCGCAAGGCAAGGCTTTAAAGGTATCCGCTGGCCAAAAATGACCGACCCGGATGGAAACGAAAGTCCGTCGTCGGTAGGGGCCTTCCTTATCTGGCAGCAGCCGCATTATATTTATATGGCCGAGCTGGATTACCGGGCACATCCCACCAAGGAAACTTTATTGAAGTACAAAGATTTGGTATTTGCCGATGCGGAGTTTATGGCATCGTACGCTTATTTTGATAAGGCGACCAACAGATATGTACTGGGGCCGGGCTTGATTCCTTCGCAGGAGGTGCACAACCAGGCTACTACCATTAACCCCCCTTACGAACTGACCTATTGGAACTGGGCATTAGGCATCGCGCAAAAATGGCGGGAGCGTTTGGGTATGAGTCGTGATGAAAAATGGGACGATGTGATGGGCAAACTTTCGGTATTACCGCAGAAAAATGGGGTTTATCTGGAGGCTGAAAGCGCGCCGGATTCGTATACCAATCCGAAAGATAAAACGGACCACCCGTCGGTGTTGGCGGCTTATGGCATGATGCCTTACAGCAAAATGATGGATACGACCGTAATGCGCAAAACCTTCGACCTGATTTGGAGCGACTGGACCTGGAGCAAAACCTGGGGCTGGGATTTCCCGATGACGGCTATGACGGCCGCGCGGTTGAATATGCCCGGTAAAGCCATCAATGCCTTGTTTAT
The DNA here is from genome assembly GCF_903893715.1 of uncultured Mucilaginibacter sp. Taxonomy (GTDB): domain Bacteria; phylum Bacteroidota; class Bacteroidia; order Sphingobacteriales; family Sphingobacteriaceae; genus Mucilaginibacter. The sequence continues at coordinate 26,074 of NZ_CAITNG010000097.1, read as the reverse complement.
GAACGTTACCACGAATACCTATTTAAATAACGGGCATAATTATCAGGACGGGCGGCTGACTATTTACCTTCCGGGAAATGGTGGCTTATTAACAGCTGTGGCCATGATGTGCGCCGGATGGGATGGCTGCAAGGTGAAAAACCCGGGCTTCCCGAAGGATGGTACCTGGAAAGTGAAATGGGAAGGTTTGAAGAAAATGCCTTAATTGTAGCAGGATACAACATGATAGTGAATTGTGAAAATAAACTTAACATCGTAACCTAAATAGCTGCCCCGCAGCTAACCAATAAGATAAACCAATTTTAACAATGAGTAACCCATATTTTAACCTGAAAAATACGGCGCTGGCACTGGCAGTAGTGTTTGCTTCGGCTACATTGCATGCGCAGGAAAAGCTGCCCGCCAAGAAGAAGATATTTGCCGATATGGCAACCGCCAATAATTATTTTATGGCCAAATGGCCCGACCCGGGTGCTACAGTAACCGTAAAAAACCCGGCGGGGGTACCCATAACCCGTACCAGCGAACTATGGACACGCGCGGTTTATTATGAAGGATTGATGGCTTTTTATGCGGCTAATCCCGACCAGAAGAACCTGGATTATGCTATCGATTGGAGCGCAAAACATAACTGGACCCCACGCGGCAAAGTGACCACCACCAATGCCGATGATTATTGCTGTGGCCAAACCTACATCGACCTGTATAACCTGGACCCGAAACCGGAACGCATTGCAAATATCAAAACCTGTATTGACCAAATTATAGCCAATGATAATGATGGCGCATGGACATGGGTGGATGCCATACAAATGGGCATGCCGGTATTTGCCAAATTGGGCGCGGTATACAAAGACGACCCGAAGTATTATGACAAAATGTACGCCATGTACAACCATACAAAAACTATTGAAGGCGGCGGTTTATACAATACTACCGAGCATTTATGGTGGAGGGACAAAGCATTTGTGCCACCATACAAAGAGCCTAATGGTGCTAACTGCTATTGGAGCCGTGGCAATGGTTGGGTGTACGCGGCCTTAGTGCGTGTTTTATCGACCATCCCGAAGAACGCGCCCCACCGTGATGAATACCTGCAAACCTTTTTGGAGATGAGCAAGGCGCTTGTTCCACTGCAGCGCGAAGATGGTTACTGGAACTGCAGTTTAATGGACCCCACACATTTTGGAGGTAAAGAATTGACCGGCACCGCTTTGTTTGCGTACGGCATGGCCTGGGGCGTTAATAATGGCGTGTTGGATAAAAAGACTTACCTGCCCGTGGCTACCAAAGCCTGGAACGCAATGGTGCAATACTCGCTGCACCCCGAAGGCTTTTTAGGCTTTGTGCAGGGTACAGGTAAAGAGCCGAAGGACAGTCAGCCGGTATCATATACCAATATCCCCGATTTTGAGGATTATGGTTTGGGATGTTTTTTATTGGCCGGGAGCGAGTTGAGTAAGTTGGCGAAGTAAAGTCAAAATTAAAAAGTCAAAATTCAAAAAATAACGCGTCATTGCGAGCAGTAGCGAAGCAACCTCTGCACATGCAAATCGATGATGCTTGTCGGAGACCTATCGCGAAGAGGTTGCTTCGTGCCTCGCAATGACGTGTTTTAATTGTTTGTATTATGAAAAAGCTTTTTTTATCAGCTATCATCCTGCTTGCCGCGATGACAACCTTCGCGCAGCGGAAAGATGTATATATGTTCTGCTATTTCAAAAATAACGGGCAGGATGGTTTGAATTTGGCCTATAGCGAAGATGGTTACCAGTGGAAAGCGCTGAAAGGTGACAGCTCGTTTTTGAAGCCGATGGTAAGTAAGGATAAACTGATGCGTGACCCTTGTATCATTCGTGGGGCGGATGGTTTGTTCCACATGGTGTGGACGGACAGCTGGACCGACAGGGGCATAGGTTACGCCACTTCGAAGGATTTGGTAAATTGGAGCGAGCAGCAGCAGCTGATGGTGATGGAAAAAGAACCCACCGCGCAAAACTGCTGGGCACCCGAGATCACGTATGACGATGGTACCAAAACGTATATGATTTATTGGGCCACTACCATACCGGGACGCTTCCCCCAGGCGGATACCTCGGCCGAAGGCAAAAAGAACAACCACCGCATTTACTACCAAACCACCAAGGATTTTAAAACATTCAGCGAAAGCAAAGTGCTGTACGACCACGGCTTTAGCACCATTGATGCCACCATTGTGAAGGATGGCGAGCAGTTCATTATGTTCTTTAAAAACGAAACCAAGCTGCCCCCGCAAAAAAACCTGCATATCGCGTATAGCAAAAACCTGACCGGTCCGTATGGCGAACCATCGCCCAAAATAACCGGCGATTACTGGGCAGAGGGGCCAACCACGTTAAAAATAGGCGACAAATGGATCGTTTATTTTGATAAATATACCCAACACAAATACGGCGCGGTTACCTCCACCGACCTGGTAAACTGGACCGATGTATCCGACCAAATAAAGCTACCATCGGGCATACGCCACGGTACCATATTTAAGATTACCGAAAAGGAGTTTGAGGCGATACGCTGATGTGCAAATGGGCATATTTGCAGATGCGCAAATGCTTAAATGTGGACTATTTTTGCTATATTGTGTGAAATGACGATGTTATGTCTTAATGTTTTGAGGCAGCCGTGGCCTTGATTTAAAGCACCCATAAATACCCATTTGTCAGAGGTATTCAATTCGCACATTTGCCCATATACACATTTGCATATTGTAAATAATTATTTGCAATTTTAACTTTTTAATTAATTATATAACATTTGATGAGCAGAGAGAAAATTTTGGCGGCTGTAGCCATGAACCAACCCGCAACCATGCCCCTCCCGGATATCAGTTTTTTAAAAGGTGATTTTGAAAATGCTGCCGAAAACTTTACCACTACATTAACCAATATTGGCGGGCGGGTGTTTAACGTTGCCAATTTTGCTGAAATAAAAACGCTCATTAATAAGCACTTCGATACCAATAAACGTTTGGTTAGTACTTTGGGCGAGTTGAGCGATATTGCCGAGCTCAATAAAGGTGAAGCTATTGACCCGCATACTTTAGAGGATATTGAATTGACCATCATAAAAGCCCATTTTGCCGTCGCCGAAAACGGTGCCGTATGGGTTACTGATGAGGTAATGGGCCAGCGGGTGTTACCGTTTATCTGTCAGCACCTTGCGGTAGTAGTAAATGCCGATAGCGTTGTGCCTACCATGCACGAAGCTTATCAAAAAATAGGTAGCGGTGTTTATGGTTTCGGCACTTTTATAGCAGGGCCATCCAAAACCGCCGACATTGAACAATCGTTGGTATTAGGGGCGCATGGCCCGCGTAGTATGACCATTTTTTTATTGGGATAACATGCTTGATCTATTTAAAACAAAAGAAGCTTATGTGAGCAGTGATACCGACCATTTTGGTATCACCACTATCGCTTTCTATCATCCTGCCCAAAATTCGCTGCCTTTGGATTTGTTGCATAAGCTGACCGAAGCCATTAATGTGGCAGGCAGTAACAGTGAAACCCGGGTTATTGTATTAAAAAGCGATGGTGAACATGCTTTTTGCGCAGGGGCAAGTTTTGACGAGCTGTTACAAATAGAAACCAAAGAGCAGGGCCGCGACTTTTTTATGGGCTTTGCCAATGTGATAAACGAATGCCGTAAATCGCCCAAAATCATCATCGGGCGGGTTTATGGTAAGGTAATAGGCGGTGGGGTAGGCATAGCCGCGGCATGCGATTATTGTTTTGCCACCCAAAATGCCGAAATTAAACAGAGCGAACTCAGCATAGGCATCGGTCCGTTGGTTGTAGGCCCGGCAGTTATCCGTAAAATAGGGTTGAACGCGTTTTCGAGGCTATCGCTCAACGCTACCGATTACTACTCGGCGCTTTGGGCCAAAGACAAGGGCTTATACGCTGAAGTATATGAGCGTAGAAAAGATATGGACAAAGCCGTTGGGGCCATGGCTATGAAAATAGCCGGCTGGAATCCTGATGTGTTAGCGGTACATAAACGGACTTTATGGGCCGGTACCGAAGATTGGGATGAACTGCTGGCCGAGCGCGCGGCAATTAACGGCGAACTGGTACTCATGCCCATGACGCAGCATGCAATAAAGAATATAAAAACAGGTGTAAAAAGTTAAGGGTCAGCTTTTTATCTATAAGATAAATTTGGCTGTGGCACTTATAATATCAGATAAAAAGGATAACTATTTCATTATCTCAGGCGTATAAATAACCGATATAATAATCGGTTAACTAAACGTTTGAATGATGAATTATCTGATTTACGTGAGCACAGCTGCAAGACCCTTGAACAATAGCGACCTTGGACAGATACTTTTAGAGAGCAGGAAAAAATATAACATGAAAGGGATTACCGGGATGATGTTATATAGCAATGGTACTATTTTTCAGGCACTGGAGGGTGAAGCCGAACAATTGGAGCAATTGTTTGAAGGCATACAGCATGACGACAGGCAAAAGGGCGTCATCAAACTGAAATCGGGGAAAGAGGCCAGCCGTATGTTTTCGGATTGGTCGATGGGAGTGAAAGCATCCTACAACGACTTCATTACAAAAATATCGGGCTTTGTTGACCCATTGAGATACGATTTTTTAGAAAGTTATAACCCGGACCACCCTGCGGTGAAGCTTTTGCGGTCATTCGCAGAGTATAATTTACAATATTGATGGAATACGTAGTTTACATGAGCACAGCTGTTAGGCCCTTTACAGACGAAGAACTTAAAGGGTTATTAATGCAGAGCCAAAACAACAACAAAAAAAATAACTTAACCGGTATGCTCCTTTATTGTGAAGGGAGCTTTGTGCAATTATTGGAAGGCGAAAAGCAGGATCTGGAAAAAACTTACGAAAAAATATTTGAGGACCCACGGCATAAAGGTATTATCGAAATAGCCCAGGGAACCATAGATAAGCGTAATTTCCCTAAATGGTCGATGGGTTTTAATACACTGTCGCATGTCGATTTTGCACAGTTCGATGCTTTTATAGAGGGGGCAAGTGTCAGCTTGTTTAAATATGGCTCGCATCCGGCACTCACTATCTTGAAAACATTTGCCAAGAGCTATTTCTGATTGGGCAAACAATAGCCGCCATAAAAAATACCCCTGCTTTTAGGCTTTGCCAAATAATAAGCTTATTTTCGGATGGCTTATAAAACATGCAAACAATAGATACTAACCAAGGCACCGGGGCTATGGCTCGCCGTATCAAATCGATTATCGGAGGTTCAATAGGTAATTTGGTGGAGTGGTACGATTGGTATGTATACTCTGCTTTCTCATTATATTTTGCCGCTGTTTTCTTCCCGAAAGGTAGCCAAACCGCGCAGCTGCTCAACACCGCCGGCATATTTGCGGTAGGCTTTTTGATGCGCCCTATTGGTGGCTGGCTGATGGGCACTTATGCCGATAAAAAGGGCCGCAAAGCAGCATTGACCCTTTCTGTATTGCTGATGAGCGCGGGTTCGCTGATGATAGCCATTGTGCCGGGATACGCCAGTATTGGTGTGGCGGCGCCCATTGTTTTGGTATTGGCAAGGATGATACAAGGCCTAAGCGTGGGAGGGGAGTATGGCACCAGCGCCACGTACCTGAGCGAAATGGCAAGCAGCAAACACAGAGGCTTTTACTCGAGCTTTCAATATGTTACCCTGATTATGGGGCAACTGATAGCTATAGGCGTGTTGGTATTATTGCAGCATTTCTTTTTGACTGATAAAGAACTGCATAGCTGGGGATGGCGCATCCCTTTTGCCATAGGTGGCGTGTTGGCTATATCGGCTATGTATTTGCGCCGTAGCTTGGCCGAGACAGAGTCGTTCAATAAAGAAAAGGTAGCGGATTCTAAGCGTGGTACGTTGAGTGCCTTGCTGGAGCATCCAAAAGCCGTTTTGGTGGTAATCGGGCTGACGATTGGCGGTACGGTTGCTTTTTATACGTTTAGCACCTATATCCAAAAATTTTTGGTGAATACATCGGGCTTTAGTAAGAACGACGCTACGCTCATATCGGCATTAACACTGTTTCTGTTTATGTTGTTGCAACCCGTGTTCGGGCTGTTATCGGATAAGGTGGGCCGCAAGCCTTTGCTCATTGCCTTTGGTGTGTTGGGCGCGGCAAGTACCATACCGAACATGACCACATTAGGCCATACGCACGACCTGTGGGCCGCTTTTGGCCTGGTGATGCTGGCCTTGCTGATTACCAGTTTGTATACTTCTATCAATGCCGTTGTAAAGGCTGAACTGTTCCCGGTAAATGTTAGGGCCTTGGGTGTGGGTTTGCCTTATGCCATTGCTGTTTCGATATTTGGCGGCAGCGCCGAGTACCTTGCATTATGGTTGAAAGAACAGGGTCATGCCGATTGGTTTTACTGGTATGTTACCGGTTGTATCTTATTATCGCTGGTGGTGTATGCTTTGATGAACGATACGCGCAAATACTCAAAAATGGAGAAAGACTGATATGGAATTTGGAAAAGTTACCGAAGAACAATTGCCCCTGGTGGATTTTACATTGCCACCCGACCCGCAATTGACTATTGACACGCTGAAAGCAGCGACACCTAAAAAGGCTCTGGAAGTGCATGTGGGCTGCGCCAAATGGGGGCGAAAAGAATGGCTGGGGCAGATATATCCCGAAAAGACAAAGGATGCTAATTTTTTGGATGAGTATATAAAGCACTTTGACAGCATTGAACTGAATGCTACCTTTTACCAGGTTTACGGGCCGGCGGCCATTGAAAAATGGAAGATAAAGGCCGAAAAGAACCCGAACTTTAGGTTTTGCCCGAAGTTTCCGCAAAACATCAGCCATATTAAGCGGTTGAAAAACGCGCGGGAAGTAACCACCCAGTTTTACGAAGGTATTATGGCCTTTGGCGAATTGCTTGGCCCCTTGTTTTTACAGTTAGGTGATAACTATACCCCAAAAAGCTTGCCCGATTTGGAGCTTTACTTAAAAGACCTGCCGCGCGATGTGCCGGTTTTTGTAGAGGTGAGGCATAAGGATTGGTTCGCGGTGCCAACTGTAAGGACGGAATTGTTTGATATGCTAAAATCGCTAAACATTGGCGCTGTGATAACCGATGCTACCGGTCGCCGCGATTGCGTGCACATGGAGCTGCCTACGCCGCATGCTTTTATCCGTTTTGTTGGCAACGGCCTGCACCCAACGGACAGGACTCGTATTGACGAATGGGTGCAACGCATTAAACAATGGCAGGGGCAAGGCTTACAATCGCTATGGTTTTTTATGCACCAGCATGATGAAACACATTCGCCGGTGCAATGCGATTATGTGATAGAGCAATTGAACAAGCACCTTGGCATTGATTTGATGCGGCCGAAGTTTATTAATAAGAATGCTGTGTTGTTTTAAGCGAGTAAACCGGACACCACGTTGATGCTCAATGCCACGATGGCCGTATTGAACGCGAACGAAATGAGGGCGTGTATTAATGCGATGCGTCGTATGGTTCGTGATGTAATCTCGACGTCGGAAACCTGGAACGTCATCCCGATAACGAAGGAGAAATAGACAAAATCTACGTAATCTGGGTTCAATTCCTGATCGGGGAAACGCAGGCCGCCAACAACGGCGTCGGGGGCATCATCAGTCTGCGGCGTATAGGTATAAAACATATGGGCGTAGCTCATAGTAAAAACGGTATGCAGCATCCACCACGATACGATAACCGAGCCGATTGACATCAAAATATGATGGGTGGCCTGGGTATGATGCGGATCGTTACTGATGGATTTGAGCAGGAAGATGATAGAGAATAAGCTAACGCATGATGCCGCTACTACAAAAACCAAAATACTGAACCTGCTGGAATCCCTCAAACTGGCAATCTTGCGCATTTCGCGCGGATGGGCGGTTAAAATCACCACCCAGTTTAAAATAATGATGGTCATGGCACAGCTGCCCCAGTTTAGCATAATAAGCGCCGGGATGGAGAATTTGCCATAAGTGAGTACAAATACAATGGCTGTAACTGCCAAAGCGATATAAAGGCGATGCTGCGCATCAAGGCGTATAATAAGGTTTTTTGCCATAGTTTAGTCTTCTTCAATAATTTCGATAACCCGTCCAACTTGCCCGTCTTCCAGGCGCACTTTTATACCACGCGAATGGAACGATGAACTGGTAAGCAGGTCTTTCACCACGCCACGGGTACGTTTGCCGCTGCGCTGGTCTTGCTTCAGTATGATGTCGACTTCAAGGCCGGGGTATATATCGCTTCGGTTTTGTCCGTTCATAGGTTTTGTATCAATACCCAAAAGTAACCATCCTCAAAATTGTTTGGGGCAATATCTTAAAAAACAAATAAAAAATAGTTTAAAACCAAAATTGCTATTTTTATAGGAAAACAAAGCCTTAATTATTTTGATATGGAAGCCAAAGTACCTATTACTATTGAAGAGTTTAAAAAGAAGAGGAATGAAATTTTAAACCACGGATTGAGGAACAACCCTAAGCCATCGTTTTTAGATAAAGTGGCTGTATGGATAACCAACCATGTGGGGAGCATGGGATTCTTCCTGATTATTTTTGTTTGGACTGCAGTTTGGCTGGGTTGGAACATGGCTGCTCCAAAAGATTTACGGTTCGACCCATATCCGGCTTTTGTGTTGTGGCTGTTTATTTCAAACATGATACAGCTGTTTTTGCTGCCTTTGATTATGATCGGGCAGAACGTACAGTCGCGCCATGCCGATTTGCGCGCGGAAATAGATTTTAAGATAAATGCGCAAGCCGAACTGGAGACAGAAACCATCTTAACGCATCTGGAGTATCAAAATACCATGATCATCAAGATATTGGAAGAACTGGAAAAAAAGGCGTAGTGCTATTTCACTAAGTTGCTGATAGCTTGATCTACTTTCTCAAAGTGGAATTGGCCCACAATTTTTTCCATGCCTGCTGCAATTTTATCATTGCCTAAATTACCTATGCTGCCCTCGTGGGTGTGGTTAACTGTTTTGTCGGGGTTAAATTCACCTTTTTCAATAGCCAGGCCAACTTGTTTGTAGGCATCGCGGAAAGGCGTGCCACTCAACACCAGCCGGTTCACTTCTTCCACACTAAACAGGTATGCATATTTGGCATCGTCGAGTATGTTTTGTTTTACTTCGATGTGCTCCAACATAAACCTGGCCATGTGCAGGCAGTTTTTTATATCCGCGAAAGCGGGAAACAATAACTCCTTTAACAATTGTAGTTCACGGTGATAGCCGGATGGTAGGTTAGTGGTCATCATGGCTACATCAGTAGGCAGGGCTTGCAGGCGATTGCAGCGGCCGCGCATAATTTCCCAAACATCAGGGTTCTTTTTATGCGGCATAATGCTCGAACCGGTAGTAAGGTTTTCGGGGTAACTTACAAAAGCGAAGTTTTGGCTCAGGTACAGGCACTGGTCCATAGCCATTTTGGCCAGCGTTGCCGCGATGGACGATAAGGCCTGCGCAATAACCCGTTCGGTTTTGCCGCGCCCCATCTGGGCGTATACTACATTATAGTTCAGACTCTCGAAACCCAACAGTTCGGTAGTAAGCGTACGGTTAAGCGGGAACGACGAGCCATAGCCCGCAGCCGAACCCAATGGGTTTTTATTAGTGATATGGTAAGCAGCCAACACCATTTCCAAATCATCAACCAAACTTTCGGCATAAGCGCCAAACCAAAGGCCAAACGACGATGGCATAGCTATTTGCAAATGCGTATAGCCGGGCAATAACACATCTCTGTGCTTTTCGCTGAGCGAGATGAGCAAGTCGAACAATTGCTGAACCGACGCAACCACCTCCTGCAATTCGTGGCGGAAGAACAATTTAAGGTCAACCAAAACCTGGTCGTTACGTGAACGGCCGCTGTGTATTTTTTTGCCGGCTTCGCCAATGCGCCGCGTAAGCAGCAGTTCAACCTGCGAATGGATATCTTCTACTTCGGCTTCTATCTTAAAATTGCCGGTTTGTATTTCGGCGTATAACTTTTTTAGTTCTTGTTGAACGATGGCCAGGTCGGCGTTATCCAACAAACCAACGCTTGCCAGCATTTTTGTATGCGCCAATGAGCCCAGTACATCAAAAGCGGCCATTTGCTCGTCGAACTCACGGTCGCGGCCTACTGTAAAACTTTCTACCAGTTGATCAACGCTAATCGTTTTTTGCCATAATTTGGTCATGCTACAAAGATGGTATAAATAATTTATTTAGGTAGTTACGATTTTAAAACAATACATTTATGCATTCGATTGCATAAAAATTATTGCCATTTTAAAACATACTGGGCATGGTTTTTTGTAATTATTGTAAAAATTGATGGGAGGAAGGTAAAATGAATTTAAAAATTATAGGTGTTTTAATAATTTACTATAGATTTGTATGCTGATTAATGATTTATGTCATGATCGCGACTGATCTCTTATTGCAAACCGGCCTGTTTGTTATCATACAAACAAGGTCGGCAAAAGGTTATTTTTTTTAACCGTTTATAAACACGAAACAGAGTAGAAGCTTAATTGTAATATAAGATACTGCTTCAGCAGTATAGCAACATCTACAGCATGAAAAAAACCTTGGCGGGAGAGCGGATACTATCCATTGATGTTGGAGGATCCCATGTAAAATCGGTCATTTTGAACCAGGAAGGAGCGATGCAGATGGATTACAAAAAAATAGCAACTCCTCCCAATCCTACGCCACAGCAATTGATCGATACCATAAAAACTTTGATAAAGGATTTTCCGGCATACGATAATATTTCGGTGGGTTTTCCGGGCTATGTTAAAAAAGGTGTTGTGTATACAGCACCCAATTTGGGTACCGATGCCTGGAAGGGTTTTGATTTGGCCGGCGCTTTAACCAAAGAACTTGGCAAACCTGCTATGGTAGTTAACGATGCCGACATGCAAGGTTTGGGCGTGGTTGACGGCAAAGGTTTTGAGATTGTAGTAACACTGGGCACGGGTTTTGGTACAGCTTTGCTTAACGATGGCGTGCTATTACCCCATTTGGAATTGGCCCATTTGCCCATCACTAAAAGCAAAACTTACGATGTTTACATAGGCGAGAAGGCTTTGGAAAAAGAAGGCGTAGCCAAATGGAATGAACGGGTAAAACAGGTCTTTAGCATTTATAAAACCGTGTTCAATTACGACAAACTATATATCGGCGGCGGCAACGCTTCTAAAATTAAATTTCCGTTGGATAGCAATATGGTCATCGTATCAAATCGCGATGGGATAAAAGGCGGGGCAAGGCTTTGGCAGGTTGATGAAAGACATGAACTGATCACCTCGAAACCGGAATAAAAATCTAACACATCACAATACAACAAATACAAAAAATGGATCCAAAAAGTAAGGACATTGAAAATTTAGGCATTAATACCATACGCTTATTAGCAGCTGATGCCGTACAAAAAGCAAATTCGGGCCACCCGGGAACTCCCATCGCACTTGCGCCAATGGCACACGTGTTATGGACTGAGTTTTTAAACTATAACCCACAAAACCCCGACTGGGCCAACCGCGACAGGTTTATATTATCGGCAGGCCATGCCTGTATGTTACAATACAGTATTTTACATTTAACAGGCTATGATGTTTCGTTAGATGACCTGAAAAATTTCCGCCAGTTACATAGCAAAACAGCCGGCCACCCTGAATATGGCTTGTGCCCCGGTATTGATGTAACCACCGGCCCGCTGGGTGCAGGTTTTTCAAATGGTGTTGGCTTTGCCATCGGGCAGAAATACCTGGCGGCCCGTTACAACAAACCGGGTTTTGATTTATTCAATTACCACATTTACGCTATTTGCAGCGATGGTGATATGATGGAAGGTGTAGCTTCCGAAGCGGCATCGTTGGCCGGACATTTGGAGTTGGGCAACATCATTTATTTATATGATGATAATAAGATATCGATAGAAGGCAGCACCGAAATTTCCTTTAATGAAGATGTAGACAAACGTTTTGAAGCTTACGGATGGCATGTGCAGCATGTTGAAGACGTGAATGATATTCACGCTTTAGCGATGGCTTTGCGTAACGCCAAGGCCGAAACACAAAAACCATCGTTGATTCGCGTACGCTCGCTGATAGCTTACGGCAGCCCGAACAAGGCCGGTACCGCAGGTTCCCACGGTGCGCCGCTGGGTGCCGACGAAGTGAAACTGGTAAAAGAGTTCTTTGGTTTCGATCCGGAGAAATTATTTTATGTACCGGCTGAGGTGGAAACCTATTACCATGAAAAAGGTAGCCGCGGTATCACAACTGAGGCTAAATGGAATCAACTGTTCAGCGATTACAAAGCTAAATTCCCGGAATTGGCTGCCGAATTTGAAGGTGCATTTAAAGGCGAGTTGCCAAAAGACTGGGATGCCGATATCCCGGTATTTAAAGCAGATGCAGGTAAAGTGGCTACACGTGTAGCATCGGGCAAGGTATTGAATGCGCTTGCCGCTAAAATACCAAACCTGATAGGCGGCGCGGCCGATTTGTCGCCATCAACAGAAACACATCTGAAGGAATATGATTCGTTTACGAGCGAGAACCGTGGCGGACGTAACTTCCACTTTGGCATCCGTGAGCATGCTATGGGTTCGGCCATGAATGGTATGGCATTAACAAAAGGTATCCTTCCGTTTGGTGCTACCTTCCTGATATTCTCTGAATACATGCGCCCGCCGATACGTTTGGCGGCCATTATGAAGATAAACCCTGTATTTGTTTATACACACGATAGCATTGGCCTGGGCGAGGATGGTACTACACACCAGCCTGTTGAGCAATTGATTTCGTTGCGTTCGATACCAAATAATATCGTTATCCGCCCGGCGGACGCGAATGAGACTGCCGAAGCATGGAAATTCGCCGTATCGCACAAGGGCGGGCCAACTGTATTGGTATTAACCCGTCAGGGATTGCCTGTATTAGATCAGGATAAATATGGTAAAGCATCGGGCTTGGTTAAAGGTGCCTACGTTTTGTCGGAACCTGAAACAAAGGCGGAACTGATATTGATCGGTACCGGTTCGGAAGTGGCATTGGCCATGTCGGCGCAAGCCAAACTAAAAGAAGAAGGAATAGCCGCCCGTGTGGTAAGTATGCCATCGTGGGAGTTGTTTGAAAAACAGGACGCCGCTTACAAAGAGAGCGTATTGCCAAAAGCGTTGAAAAAACGTTTGGCTATTGAAGCAGGCTCGGCATTGGGCTGGCATAAATATGTTACCGACGAAGGCGATACTGTAACCATGCACGGCTTTGGCGAATCGGCACCGGCAGAAGCTTTGAACAAAGAATTTGGCTTTACGGTGGAGAATGTGGTTAGCAAAGCTAAAGCTGTTTTAGGGAAGTAGTTCATTAGTTCACTTGTTCATTTGTCATTAGTGAAAGTCTTATTAGCTTGACAGGACTAATGAACGAATGACCAATGAACCAATAAACAAAAAAATGAAGATAGGCATCGCATCAGATCATGGCGGTTACGAATTAAAAGAGATTATTCATCCCTTTTTAACTTCGTTGGGGCATGATGTGGTAGATTTTGGGCCTGATCATTTGGATAACGCGGACGACTATCCTGATTATGTGATCCCTATGGCGAAGGCCGTAGCTGCCGGAACTGTTGAGCGGGGCATAGCCATCTGCGGAAGCGGGGTAGGTGCGTGTATCGCGGCAAACAAAGTTCATGGAGCGCGCGCTGCTTTGATTGGCGACCACTTTTCGGCACATCAGGGTGTTGAGGATGATAATATGAACATCATTTGTTTAGGTGGCCGCATTACCGGTTACGCTGTAGCGGAAGAGTTGGTAGATGTGTTTTTAAAGGCTCAGTTTACCGGGCTCGAAAGGCATAACCGCAGGATAGCAAAAGTTAAAGAATTAGATAAATAAGACACACAAAGTATTATGGAAAATAATGTAAAAAAGATACACAGCTTTGGTCAAAGCATCTGGCTGGATTTTATCGATCGCGAGATCATGGCATCGGGCAAACTGAAAAGCCTCATCGATGTGGACGGTGTTAGGGGCGTAACCTCTAACCCGGCAATTTTTGAAAAAGCTATTACCAGCAGTTCAGATTATGACGCGGATATCAAGGCTTTGGCCGGTAGCGCTAAAACAACCGAAGAGTTGTTTTTTAAACTGGCCATCAAAGACATCCAAAAAGCTACAGATATGTTTAAAGGTGTTTATGAGGAGTCGAAAGGTGTGGACGGATATGTTAGTTTAGAGGTTTCGCCGTTTTTGGCTTTAGATACCGAAGGCACAGCAGCTCAGGCCGAGCAACTTTGGAAAGAAGTTGACCGCAAAAATGTGATGATAAAAATCCCGGGCACGCAACCTGGTTTGGCAGCCATCCGCCAATCTATAGCAAAAGGCATCAACATTAATGTTACCTTACTTTTTGGTTTGCCACGTTACGAAGAAGTAACAGAAGCCTATATTTCGGGTCTGGAAGACCATTTGGCTGCAGGGCACAAGATCGGCCATATTTCATCGGTAGCGAGTTTCTTTTTAAGCCGTATCGATGTGTTGGTTGACCCGATGTTGGACGAAAAAGGTCTGGGCGATTTGAAAGGTGAAGTTGCCATCGCATCGGCAAAAAAAGCCTACGAGATTTATAAAAAAGTATTTAGCGGCCCACGTTGGGAAAAACTGGCGGCACAAGGCGCGCAACCGCAACGTTTGCTTTGGGCAAGTACCAGCAGCAAGAACCCTGCATTTAAGGATACTAAGTATGTTGAAGCACTAATTGGTGCCGATACTGTTGATACCGTTCCGCTGGAAACTATTGAAGCCTTCCGCGACCATGGCATAGCAGCTAATGTATTGGAGGATGGTTTGGATAAAGCCACCGAAACATTAGACAGGTTAAAGAAGGCGGGTATAGATATCGATAAAATCACCCAGCAATTGGAGGATGAGGGCATTGATAAATTCAATAAACCTTTTGAAAAACTACTGAAATCGATAGACGACCAGAAAGCTAAAGTTTAAGCGATATGAATGTTGAACCGGTAAAAGTCTTATTTTTCGACGTTGGCGGGGTATTACTCAGCAACGGATGGGGCCATGAGTCGCGAAAAAAGGCGGCGAAGAAATTTGGTTTCGAGTATGAAGAAATCGACGCTTTGCACAACTTTATTTTCAACGTCTATGAAATTGGCAGTCTCTCGTTGGATGACTATCTCGATTTCGTAGTATTTACCAAACCCCGCGAGTTTACCCGCGAAGACTTCAAGGCTTTTATGTACGAGCAGTCGGTTGAGTTGCCCGGCATGTTGCAATGGCTGAAAGCATGGAAAAAAGAGAGCGGTTTCCGCATCATCTCCATCAACAACGAGGGTAAGGAGCTTAACGATTACCGGGTACACAAATTTAAACTGGATGAATGTTTTGATGCCTTTATATCGTCGTGCGAGGTGAAAATGCGTAAACCGGACCCCGGCATTTTTAAATTGGCGATGGGCATAGCGCAAGTTACCGAAAGGCAATGCGTGTATTTTGACGACAGGATTATGTTTGTTACCGCCGCAAGAAATTTGGGTATCAAGGCCTATCAACACACCAGTTTTGAAGAAACAAAGGCGATATTGGAAGGTTTGAAATTAGAAAAATAGTTAGTTCATAGTTCATGGTTCATAGTAAGAATGAAAGAAAACCATGGACCATGATCTATGAACCATGAACAAAAATTAAAACTACAATGAGCAAATACGATTTTGGAATGATAGGCCTGGGTACCATGGGCCGTAACCTGTTGCTGAACATGGCCGACCATGGCGTAAACGGCGCCGGTTTTGATAAGGATGCGTCGAAAGGTGTGCAGTTGGAGCAGGAAGGCAGCAAGGCTAAGGGCAAAGTAAAGGGCTTTAGCGATGTAAAGGAATTTACCGCGAGCCTGAACAGCCCCAAGGCTATTATGATGCTGGTGCCTGCAGGTAAAATTGTGGATGAAGTGATTGAGGAATTGTTGCCTTTGCTTGCCAAAGGCGATATCTTGATAGACGGCGGTAACTCGCATTTTACCGATACTAACCGTAGGGTTGACTATCTGGAGGCTAAAGGATTCCATTTTTTTGGCATGGGGGTATCAGGTGGTGAAGAAGGTGCACGCCGAGGCCCGAGCATGATGCCGGGTGGCGATAAGGAGGCCTATGCTGTAATGAAGCCGATACTGGAAGCTATTGCTGCTAAGGTAGATGGCGCGCCATGTGTTACCTATATTGGTCCGGGAGCGTCAGGGCATTTTGTAAAAATGGTGCATAATGGTATTGAGTACGGTTTGATGCAGCTGATTGCCGAAACGTATGAATTATTGCGCAACGGCTTAAAGCTGAACAACGAAGAAATACATGGCGTATTTGAAAAATGGAACGAAGGCAAACTATCATCATTCCTGATAGAGATAACACGTGATATTTTTACCTATAAAGAACCCGGCAGCGACCACCTGTTGGTTGATGACATTAAGGACGAAGCCAGGGCAAAGGGTACCGGTAAATGGACAAGCCAGGTAGCTTATGACCTGGAAGCGCCGATTACGGTGATAGATACTGCTGTTTCTATGCGTGATCTGTCGAAATACAAAGCTATCCGTATACAGGCGTCAACTATGTATACGCCATCCGAAGCCCTTGTTGTGGATAAAGAAGCGTTTTTGAATTTATTAGAGGACGCGTTCTACTTCAGCATGATTATGAGCTATGCGCAGGGCATGTTCCTGCTGTCGAAAGCATCGACGGAATATAGCTATGACCTGAAATTGGACGAGATAGCGAAGATTTGGCGTGGCGGATGTATTATCCGTTCAAAATTCCTGGAGAATATTTATGGTGCTTATGGCAAAAATAAATCGCTCGGGCATTTATTGCTGGATGCCGATGTTGCTGCGTTGGTGAACGGAGCTAATAAGGGCATGCGTACGGTGGTTTCCGCTGCGGTAAGCGCGGGTATAGCCGTTCCCGCTTTTGCATCAGCATTAAGCTATTTTGATAACTTTAAAACAGCCAATATGCCATCGAACCTGACGCAGGCACAGCGCGACTATTTTGGTGCGCATACCTATGCGCTGATCGGTAAAGAAGGGGTGTTCCATACACAATGGATGCCTAAATCGTAAAAAGAAAAACGACCAATGAAATCAATCATAAAATCACAGCCTACCATATTTGTTATTTTTGGTGGTACCGGCGACCTGAGCCAGCGTAAAATTGGCCCGGCGCTATATAATTTGTTTTTAGATGGCTGGATGCCCGAGCAATTTACCATCATCGGCACGGGCCGTACCCAGTTGAGCGACGAGGACTTTAGCGCAAGGGTATTAGAGGGTGTAAACCAGTTTTCGCGCAGCGGAAAAGCAAAAAAAGACAAGTGGGACGAGTTTTCAAAACATTTGGCCTACCAGGTATCGGATATTAACGATTTTGAAACCTATAAAGAGTTTGGCACAAAAATAAACGGGTACAAAATAGAATGGGGGCAAGAGCCTTATGTGTTGTATTATTTGGCAGTATCGCCTAATTTCTTCCCGATCATAGCTTCGAATATCTCGAAAGCGCATTTAGCAGACAATCCCGACAGGACGCGCATTGTGATAGAAAAGCCTTTCGGGCACGACCTGGAAACGGCCAAAGAACTGAACCACCTGTTAAGCAATATTTACAACGAAAAGCAGATATATCGTATTGACCATTACCTGGGCAAAGAAACGGTTCAAAACATCATGGCTTTCCGTTTCGCCAATTCGATATTGGAGCCAATATGGAACCGCGATAACATCGAACACGTACAGATATCGGTAACCGAGCAATTGGGCATGGGCGAACGTGGCGACTATTACGACGGCGCAGGTGCTTTACGCGACATGGTACAGAACCATATTTTACAATTGCTTTGCCTGGTGGCGATGGAACCCCCTATCAATTTCAGTTCGGATGAGTTGCGTAACCGTAAGGTGGAGGTGTTGCGTGCCATGCGCCGTTTTTCGGCCGAGGATGTACGTATGAGCACCGTAAGGGGCCAATACGGCAGGGGATGGATAGAAGGCAAAGAAGTGCCCGGCTATCGCGAGGAATCGAAAGTAAACCCCGAATCGAACACCGAAACTTTTGCAGCAATTAAGTTTTTTATCGACAATTGGCGCTGGCAAGGTGTGCCATTTTACCTGCGTACAGGCAAAAGGTTGCACCAATCGTCGTCGGTAATCAGCATACAGTTTAAGGATGTACCGCACCGGGTTTTTCCGGTGGAGGCTACCGAAAGCTGGCAGCAAAACAGGCTTATCATCAGCATACAGCCCGAAATGAGCATCCGTTTACAAGTACAGGCTAAGCGCCCCGGTCTGGATATGATATTGAATACCGTTGATATGGTATTTGATTACAGCGGTACCTATACCAGCGACGCCCCTGAAGCATATGAGACTTTATTGTTGGATACCATGCTGGGCGACCAAACCCTGTTTATGCGAGGCGACCAGGTTGAAGAAGCCTGGGAACTGATTATGCCAATATTGAAGACATGGGAATCGCGTAAGAGTATCAACTTCCCCAACTATTCGGCCGATTCGTGGGGGCCTGAAACTGCCGAGGCTTTGATAGCCCGTGATGGTTTCCATTGGTTTACCCTGCCTTTAAACGGCAAAAAGAAAAAATAAGATGCTGCATATTTTTGATACAACGGATGAGGTATTGCAGGCGCTGGCCGGGTTTTTTGTAAAATCAGCTGATGAAGCTATCGCTCAAAACGGTCAGTTTACGGTTGCTCTTTCGGGTGGGAGTTCTCCAAAAAAACTGTACGAGTTACTCGCGTCTGATGCCTATAAGAAACAGATTGACTGGAAAAAAGTATATTTCTTTTTTGGTGATGAACGCAACGTGCCCGATACCGATAAGGACAGCAATGCCCTGATGGTGCAAACAGCTTTGTTCGACCCGTTGAAGATACCGGCTGCCAATATTTTTAAAGTGAACACAGCATTGTCTCCCGCGCAAGCGGCCGATGACTATACTGATACCATTAACCATTTTTTTGATAACGACCTTGTTAAGTTCGACCTGGTATTGCTGGGTTTGGGCGATAACTCGCACACAGCCTCGTTATTTCCGCATACAGCTATCCTGACTAATAAAAAAGCAGAGGTAAAGGAAGTGTTTTTAGAGGACCAGCAAATTTACCGCATCAGTTTTACAGCACCTTTGATTAACCAGGCTGATAACATCGCGTTTTTGGTTTATGGAGCCGGTAAGGCCGAAGCTGTGCATCATGTGTTGGAAGATGCGGAAAATATACCGGAATATCCCGCTCAACTTATACGGAAAAATGTGGATTGGTTTTTAGATAAGCCGGCTGCAGTACGGCTAACCAAATAACCTAAACCAAAATAGTTATGAACTTAAACAAAGCGCTGATTGGCGAAATGCAGCACGAGGCAGCGAGTACCCGCAAAATGCTGGAACGCGTGCCGAACGATAAACTCGGCTGGAAACCGCACGAAAAATCGATGACTTTAGGGAAACTGGCCACGCATGTATCGGATTTGCCTAACTGGACCGGTTTTACCATCAATGCCGACGAGTTGGACCTAGCATCAGGAGCGTTTAAGCCATTTTTAGCCACCAGCACAGTAGAATTGCTAAAACACCACGATGAAAGTGTTGCCGGCGCTATAGCCGCACTTGAAAGCGTAACCAACGAGCAATTGATGGAAATGTGGACCTTACGCATGGGAGACCATGTTATATTTACCATGCCCAAGGTGCAGGTGCTGCGTAACATGGTGTTTAGCCACATGGTTCACCATCGCGGGCAATTGAGTGTTTACCTGCGCATGCTGGATGTACCGGTACCCGGCATGTATGGCCCATCGGCTGATGATGCGAGGTGAATTGTAAGTAGAGAAAGATGAAAAAAAAACGCCCTTGCATAAATTTGCAAGGGCGTTTTGTTTTGATAGGAAATTGAATTAAGCTTTTTCGACAACAACGGCTGTTCCATAAGCCAATACTTCGGTAATGCCGTTCATCACTTCATTGGCATCATAACGCATGTTGATAACCGCGTTGGCGCCCATGGCCTGTGCATGTTGCATCAATAGCTGAAAGGCTTCTTCGCGGGCGTTTTCGCAAAGCTCCACATAAATGGATAGCCTGCCGCCAAATAATGATTGTATACCGCCTGCAAAATTGCCTACTACGCTACGGCTGCGTACGGTAATGCCGCGAACCACACCTAATTGTTTTGTTATTTTATAACCGTCTAAACCGATGCTGGTTGTAATTAATGATCTGTCCATAAGATTTTGTGTTTAAGTTTAAGTTTAGATAAATATAGGTATAGTTTGTAACAACCAATGGCAATAATTATTTGCAAGCCGCCATCGGTGAAAATTTTATCTGCCAGCTTCATTCATTCACCGACATTTTAGCCCCATTCACCTAATTTGTGTAGCTAAAACCATCGCGTTAAAACATCTTTGTTATGTAAAACAACAAACAAAATGGCAACCAAATTACTGATCGCATTAATTATGATATGTTTAGTTTACGCTCACCGCGCTGTTATGAAGCATGAGCACAGGCACCGGTTTATACCAATGTCGATAAAGATGAATTTGCAACTACCAACACATTACAATGACCCATTTTTTATACAGTAAGTATGAATTTAGAAACGCTCAGAAATAAAAAATCGACCAAAATGCTCAATTGCGCGCTTTTGCTGTACTGCGTAATTGTTGGCATCATATTGGGTATATCATAAACAGAATTAAACACAATTAAAAACAACCAGCCATGCAAAACATAAACGTATTACTCGAAAAGCTAATGATTAACCGCGCTGTTTTATTAATTAAACGTGCCGATGCCGAATTGAAGGAAATTTTAAACAATGACCTTAAAAGTTACAAGGCGCAACAAATCAACTTCCGCAACTCCAGCGACAACAATCGTGGTACCACCATGGGCCACTTAGTTGCCTGATCAACATATATATAACATCTACCTATAAAACAAAGAAAGAGTTTCATATCGAAACTCTTTCTTTGTTTATATCGCACCCCATAATAATGTAAATTACAAATACGTTGATGGTTGATAAAAGGCTATATTTAATTTTTTAAATTTATCCCGGTAATTAATTCATTCTACGATATTAATATGCGACTAAAATCATTGAACTTTAAACTGAGGTGCGTTTTCATCATATGCCTGGGCTTATTGGCATTTACCACAAACCTGTATGCAAAGGCCAACCCGAAGGTGCTTATTTTTTTTAAGGAGGTGGGGGACTACCACCATACCAGTATACCGGCAGGCATAAAAGCTATTATTAAACTGGGGGAAGAAAACGCATTTGATGTTGACACTACCACCAACGTAGAAAACTTTACAGATGAAAACCTGAAGCAGTACTCGGCGGTTATTTTTTTAAATACAGCCGGCGAAGTATTGGAAGAAGACCAACAAGCGGCTTTTCAAAACTATATAAAGGGTGGCGGCGGCTTTGTTGGGATACACTCGGCAACCAATACCGGGCTGGAGTGGAACTGGTATGGCCGTTTGGTTGGCGCTTATTATAAAAGCCACCCGGATGTGCAGCCGGCCATATTGAAAATTGTTGACCCCACACACCAGGCTACCAAGGACCTGCCATTGGTATGGAAACGCACCGACGAATGGTACAACTTTAGCTGGTATAACGATGATATTAAATTTTTGATAGTGATAGACGAAGGCAGTTATGGTGGCGGGCGCAACGGCGGCCAGCATCCGGTAAGCTGGTACCATACGTTTGATGGCGGGCGGTCATTTTACACCGCATTGGGCCATACCGAAGAATCATATACAGAGCCTTTGTTCCTAAAACATCTGTTAGGGGGCATAGAGTACGCCATGGGCAGAAAAGCCAACGAACGGTCGAATGCGCGTTAATTAACTATAGCCTGAATTGGAGCGTTAGCCGGGTTGCAAACCTGTCGGGCAGGTTGCCCAAGGCGTCGACGTGGTCGTTATGGGTGAGGCGGTACAAAAAGTCGATACGGATTATCTTGAGGATGTTTTCAAAGCCGTACCCGGCTTCAACGTAAGGTTTGCTCTCGAGGCTTAGATCCACTTTGCGGCGGCCGCTTAAATAGGCTTCGTTATTGCCATCGCTCAAGGCACCATCTAAAATATTGAGTACTGCCACATTACGTATATTTAACGATTTTAATAAGGGGATACTGTTTGTAATCAAACCCTCCAAATGTTGTGTATAGGTTAGGGATACGTACTTGTCGCTGGCGAACTCCAGAAAACGCATGGTATTGAAATTGTAACGATGGTTCTCTAATAAAGGATATGGCAATGTGCTTGGTATATAACCGGCAGTGAATGAATAGTCGCCCAAACCCCAAATGCCCATGTGCACTTTTTGGCTTAGGTTAAAACCGAATTTATTGTAAGCAACATCGCCGCCAGTCTCATTTATCAGGCCTTGTGTGTACCTGAAGATAATGATAGGGTCGTCGGTACCCCCATTGATGCTTATCCGCTTATTTACTTTTGACGATTGCAGTTGCTTTCGGCCGGGTGTCCATATCAATTCTGCCCTGGCTTCGCTTGTTTGATAATGGCGTGTGGTGTCGTTGCCCTGTATGTAGTCGTAATTAAATAAAGGGTCGAAGGTGCTATGCTTTAACGTTAGTTTACCTTGCAGGTTATTGGCAAGGTCGGTTTGTATATAAGCCTGAGTAATGTTTTCGATAAAAGGGCCGCGTTTGCTGATACTCCCGTTTTGAAGGGCTGCGTAAAACACATTGTTACTGTTTAAAGCATAACTCTCATATTGATAGCCGGTTTGGGCGATATCGTGGGTAAAAGATAGGCCCCCCTCCACCCATGGTTTGCGAGAAAATATATATTCGACAGAGCCGTTGCCTGTCATCCGATGATCGGCGAAACCATAAGCCGCGTAGCCCCCCAATACCCATTTGTTGCTGAAACTGCTATTGGTAATGCCGCCTAAACGTAAAATAAAGCCTTCCAAGTCGTTACGGCTAATAGTGTATGGGTAGGGGCCAAAGCTGATTTTGCCTACTTTGTAGTACCCGTTGATGAGCGTAGTGGCTATGCCCGTATAGGCTTTAACAATTGGTAAATTTTTAACAGTATCAATCATCCGGTAGGTGTCTTTATCCGATTGTGTCAACGAGTCTGTCCGGTTTTTTTCCCAATAGCCTTCATCTTTTTTATTAACATCGGGGCTCAAAACGATGGGTTCTTTAAACAAGTCTTCGGGGTATTTTTTGTTTACCTCCATGCTGCTGTTCAGCAGGTAAAAGGTGGCGATAAAGCCCGTCAGGTTTTTACTGATGTTGGCTACGTGTAATACGATACGGGTTTTTGATGGTATCCAGGCGGTTGTACCTTTTGGTTGGTTCATTTCCTGTTGTATCCTGATACCTTTTAAAAAATTAAGGTTGGCATCGGGTGATATATCCGTATTGATGCGGAACATTGCAAAATCGTCTTTGGTAATCCACATGGTACCCGAAAACGATAGATCGTGCGAACGTTTGGGCTTGAACTCTATTTTATAATACGACTTGCCATCTATCTTATCATTTTCATCGATTAGCTCATAATTGTAAAACGTTTTCCAACTATCGCTTATGGGCGAAATAAACTCTTTTGCTGCCAATTTGAGATAGTTGTTGTAGAAATTGTATTGTAAAAATGTGGCACCTACCAATTGTGATATCAGCGTCTCGTCTTCCAGGCCCACACCAACCGAGCGTGAACGCTCTACATGTTCAGTTTTGGCTTCAGGGCTTTTTTGGAAAAAGTAGTCGGATATGGTTTCGGACATAAAAATTGGTAGAACAGGACTGCCGTCGTTCCCTTCCATTTTTTTCAGGCTGTCCATTAGCGGCAATATCCTTTGCATTACTTTGCGTTGCTTTAACTTTTCGCTCAGGTTGGTGGCCGCGATGGTAATACGGTTATAGCTACGGTACTGGTAGCTATCTAATTTCTGCAGGTTATTATCGGGTTTATGTTTAACTACGCTATCCAGTATTTCCCAAGCCGGGTTAACATATTTTTTTGGCGTTATGTTTACTGTTTTTAGCGTACGGGCATTAACTGCAAGGCTAAAATTAACCTCGCCATTGGTTTTAGGTAAAGGCTTACCGGCTGTTAAATAGCCTACATAACTTGCAAAAATGGAATCGACAGCTAGAGTTTTAGGAACTGATAAATGATAATGGCCATCAAAATCGGTTGAAACAGCTTTGCGGAGGCCTGTGTTTAATTTTAAGAAAACGGTGCCATATGCAATGGGCTCGCCGGTTTGACTGTCGGTTACTTTACCGCCGATTGCCCGCAGTTGTTGCGCGCAAGCGATGTTGGTACCAAAAACCAACGCAGCGGTTATCAAAACCATCAAAACACGAGGTATCCTGAAAGTTAATATGCTGTTATTATTGGTAACCAAAAAAAGTTTCAATGCCGTTAACTGATAATTTGTACAAAAATTGCAGGGTAGTTATTTAATAAACTGTATACAGCCCCTTAAACTATCGCGCAAAGTACGGATGCAGGAGAGCAATAATTATCATTATGATGGAGTAAAACCCGAAAATAAGTCAATAGCTTACCAACAGGAGGAAATCCATAGTTAATTAATAGGGGGTATACAGGTCAGTACACAACAAACCCATTACAAATATAGTATTTGCTTAATGTTAATGAAATTTTTTATCAAAAAGTTTCTTAATAATTTACAAAAATTAATCAAAGGTAAATATTGCCCTGTTTTTGTAATTAAAAGAGCATTTTATAGTAGGCAAAAGGAAAATGGATGGCTTAATTAGCCACCCATTTGTTGTCTTTTTCGTTGGCATCCATAAAAATGCCGCCGTCTAAAACTATCGATTTTACTTCTTTGGAGGTTTTGATATTGATGACAGCCAGTTTTTGGTCTTTTTCCCAAACTATTGGTGTTTGGTGGAAAGTTTCGGTGGTACCATCGGCATAGGTTACGTTTGCATCGAAAGGAACGGCAAAGCCGCCGATGTTTTTAACCGATAAGGTGTAGCCGCCGGATGTTTTATCAACTTTATCAAGATCGATATCGATATAATAAGGGGTAAAGAACCAGTTATAAAAGAACCAGTCGAGGTTTTTGCCCGAGCCTGCTTTCATCGAATTAAAATAATCCCAAGGAATAGGGTGCTTGCTGTTCCAGTTGGCCATGTAAACGTGTAACGCCTTTTTAAACAGGTCATCGCCCAACATATCTTTCAGCGCCAGATAGCTTAACGAAGGTTTGCCGTAAGCATTGTTGCCGGCACCGAAGGTAACATCGGGCGAAGGCGTGATGATGGGTTGTTCCTTTTCGTGCGGGCCGTGTATCCAGCGGGTAACGCGGAATTGTTTATAAAAGTCATCCGCAGCTTTTTTGCCCCTTTCGGCGGTGCCAATCAATATTTCGAATGTGGTAGCCCAACCTTCATCCATAAACGCGTAACGGCTTTCGTTGGTGCCCATATAGAATGGGAAATAAGTGTGCGCAATCTCATGGTCTTGTACCAATTGTGCAAAAACAAGGTCAGTTTCATGGCTGTCGTTCACCATCATAGGGTATTCCATATCGGCAAAGCCTTGCACCGATGTTGTTTTTGGGAAGGGGTAAGGTACACCAGGCAGGTTATGCGAAAACCAATCTAACGAGTTGCGGGCAAATTGAACATAATGATGGAAATCTTCCGAACCATCGGCAAAAGCTGCCTGTACGGCAACACGACGGTGTGCTTTATCGTCCACCAATACGCTGGCAGCATCCCAATCGTAATGATTGCTTACGGCACAGGTAACGTCGGAGATATTGGTCGCGGTCCAGGTCCATGTGTTTGTTGCGTTTTGTGTGGTGATGTTTTTATTGGCCAGGTCCTGCACGGTTGCGATGTGTATGGTGGAATCGCTCGTAAAAGATGCCTGTAGTTTTTTTACAAATTCGGG
>NZ_CAITNG010000096.1 GCF_903893715.1 uncultured Mucilaginibacter sp. | reverse complement strand
GTTTAAAACTCTTTCTGTAAGAGGATAGGAAATCAATGTATTTCCTGCTTTTTAGCTAGGCGTATTTCATACTAAAAAGATAAGCAATCGCATTTTTAACGGAAATATTGAATAGAACTTTGAATTGTTGCTTTTTAGGCGTACTCAAGGAAAATACCCTGGTTTATGTAGAAGCGGTATCGCAACACGCTGAGTACCGCATACTATATAAGGTATTGAATAAATGGGTGCCGTATTTCTGTTTTAACCTCATCATCAAAGTCTGAATGGGAAAAGGCCTGGTTCTCTATGATGGAGAACCGGGCCTTTTACTTTTGTTGTTACGCTTTGAAGTGTTAATTCCCCAATTATTAGCAACCTAAAGGGCTACTTTCTGCTAAATTTTTACAATTTTAAGATTTAAGCATTGATGCATCAAATCGTTTACTTAATCTTCGCCATTTATTATTGACATCTGGAATCGTCTGTGTCAGGTTTTTCCAATTTCTCTTTTCATAAAGTTCTATTTCACCGTATGCGATATTCAATATGAAGGGCTTTGTCTCTGGCTTCCCTACAATATGCAAGCTGTTGTAATGAGTGCAGTAAGACTGGCCAACATTAGCTGAACTGGTATCGCCAATTACTTGAAAATCCTTTTTGACTTTTGAAAGCCAAGCTGACTGGTCCAACGCTTTTTTAATTACTGGAATCTCTTCTTCGGAAAGCTGTCTTACTGTGTAAATATTCCCAATGTGATAAATGATGGAATTTGGATCGAGTGTAAATAGTACGACCTTATCCGCCACTCCTTCAAATTTCGTATCTCGATAGCAATCTAAATACCCGATTTTTTTTCTAACCATTTCGTCATTGTTAAGCCATTCTTCATACCCGTACGTATAGTGTTTATTGTTCTTTAATCCGGGCATACCCGAACTCAAACGTGCAACACCGGCCACTTGCTTCCATAAAAGATCATTCCAAACTAATTTTGCCGCGTAAATCATAGTGCTATTTTAATAATTATGAAGTTCAAAATCGGCTGTTTTTAATGGCTTATTTTTCGGATCAAATTATTTCCGCTATCGGCCACATATAAATTCCCAGATGCATCCAGTGCTATGCCACCGGGACCAGAAAAAGATGCAGTATTAGCGAGTCCATTTGCTGCACCAAGAACTCCAGTACCGGCAAATGTTGTAACATCCCCAGAAGAATTAATTTGACGAATTCTATTGTTGCCATGATTATTCCAGAAACCCTCTAAAACATATAAATTTCCGGATGAACCCATAGCTAAACCCGCAATTTGACTAAATAATGAAAACGCAGCAGCAGCATCGGTATAGCCCATTTTTCCTTTTTGTCCAGCATAGCTTGTAACAACTCCTGAGGGACTGATTTTGTAAATAAAGCAATTGTTAAAAGTGACGTCCACAGCATAGATATTCCCCTGTGTATCCAGCGTTATAGCCCCTGGCGGGAAACCTAGGTTGCCTATGGTTGTAACCACTCCATTCGGGCTGATTTTTCGGATCAATTTATTTCCGCTATCGGCCACATATAAATTCCCAGATGCATCCAGTGCTATGTAACTTGGATAAGTAAAAGAGGCTGCTACTCCGGTGCCGTCTAATATACCCACTGTACCACTGCCAGCGAATGTTGTAACAAGACCAGATGGTGTGATTTTTCGGATCAGTTGATTACCACTATCGGCTACATATACGTAACCAGCCGGATCAACAGCTATACCACTAGGAGAATTAAAAGAAGCTACAGTTCCAATGCCATTTGTCGCTCCTTGTAGAAAATTTCCGGCTAATGTTGAAACTAAACCGGATGGCGTAATTTTTCGAATAATATTAGATTGGGCAACATAAACATTCCCGGCAGCATCTACAGTTATACTGTTAGGATTGTTAAAAGTTGCTGCTATACCTTGTCCATCAGTTGCGCCACGGTATACACTTCCAGCAAATGTAGTAACATACCAAGATGATGCGTTTGGTAGTGTTGTGAAACTAATAACCGGACCATATCCTGTTCCTACACTATTAGTTGCATAGGCTACAACAAAATAAGTAGTGCCGGGAGAAAGGCCCGTTATGTTGCTTGAAAAAGGCCCTGTTGAATTACCATTAGCCGTTTTAGTTGAAAGGGTGATTGTTGGATTTGGTAACGTGCTCCAAACAATCCCTTCAGCAGTTATTGCACCTCCTCCATCGCTCGAGACAAATCCGCCACCAACTGCTTGAATATCGGTAATGCCTGACACTGTTGTTGTATTCACTGTAGGTGCTATTGTTAAATTCAATATAGGTGTAATAGGCGTGTTCGAAATAGGCGTGTTCGAGCTCTTTCGGCACGATATTGATGTGCTCAAAATTAAAAGAGCCGATAAAGTAATCAGGTAATAGCTTTTCATAAGGTTTATAAATATAATTTCAAAACTATCGAAAAACCTATATTAGATACTTTATCGAATCATCAACTAGAATACGAAATAGGTTTACAAACTAATTCACCTAATTATGCATACTTTTAACATGTATTATTGAAAAAGTTTAAATTTGCGTTTGGCGATATTGATAGCTTTTTAACATACCATCTTTATTTATGAAACAAACCTTACTGGTGTTTTTTTATTTTCTGTTGTTTGTGGCAAAAACCGATGCCCAAACCTATTGGGTAAAT
>NZ_CAITNG010000095.1 GCF_903893715.1 uncultured Mucilaginibacter sp. | reverse complement strand
GCAGTAAACATCGGGTGTAGCCATCAAGTTTAAAACATTATGTTTAGTTTTTTCATTCATTAATTGCAACTTTTGTGCTAAATGAAATATACTAACCGTAACACGATACACAGAACATTCGCTGTTCTACTAAGTTCATTAAATCACAAAACCGTTTTTTGCTTACCCACCCTTTTATTTCAAAAAAACGTTTGCAAACAAAAATGTTTTGGACGTGGTGGCTAAACCTATGTTTACTTTTAGTAAACATGTTTTTCTCAGAGTTTATATATATATTAAAAAGTATTTTTTATAGCAAGCGTTTTAAGTGGGTTTTCTTGATTGTAAGTAGGTTCGTTTCCCTTCTTACAAATAAGTAAGAACAACGTATAAGGAGGTAAAATATTGAAGGTCGCTTGACCCACCATAAGTAGGAAATGATAAGTAGGTTACCACCACTACTTTCATAACCACTACTCGTGTGTGATTTTTTGGTTATTGGACCACCGTCATCATGATTGGGTAGTGATTGAATGGGAGGTCTTTTTGGTACTCGGCACGCGGAAATGTAGCCTTTTCTATTTGTTTTCTTTGTTTTTTTTTTAAGTGCTGGAGGGAAGGGTCAATCACTTTTAGACTTGTTAAATAAAAGTAGTTTGGACGGCAACCGGAATAAACGAAATTTTTTGCTCGGTTCTTGTCTCCAAGCACAGGGACAAGAGTGAATTGAAGTCAATGACACATCAGGTTCACTATACACGGTGGGAAAACCCAGCAAATATATTACTCGGACGTTTTGTAATAAAGCTCAGATGCATTGTTGGGTTACCGAAAACTGTAAAAGAGTATAAAAGCCGAAAAATTCACGACAGTCAACCATCAACCAGCACAGTGAAAACGACATTGTGCTACGAAGACCTATCATGGCAACTCATCGTATATTGGTAAAAATTTTAATAGTTAAATCAAATTCTCATTTAATTGTGAGCTAAGTAGGCCTAAATCCATTTTGTAAAATAGCTGATCGCGTGCGTCCTGCTAGCTGTGTCTGCCTTTGCTAATGCCATTCCTCTTGGCTTCAATGGTATTGTATATATCATATATTATCATATCTTCGTACATTAGTAATATGGGTGGTTGTGGTATGTAAACAAATTTAAATTGGTAAATTGATTATTGATTTTTTAAATTATTTATAGGCGTTTACAACGGCGTCTACGGCTTCCCCGTCGGCCACGGTTTTCCCGCCTTCCACGTCGTCCCCGGCGTTCCCGGTCTTTTTACAATTGGCCCTGACCACAGTGGCCTCATAACCAGCAGAGGCGGAGGTGGTGGCTGTGGCCCACATGGCTGCGGTGGTGGTGGCGGCGGCGGAAATGGCGGCGGCGGTGGGGGCGGCTGTGGCCCTTGGGGTTGCGGTGGTGGTGGTGGAAAATAAAAGGAATTTTCATCAAAAATAATCCATTCGAAACTTAAAATCAGATACATTTATTCCAACGTTTCTTTTTCTTCATAATATGCTTCCTCAAAATGATGTTACAATTTTTACAATATTTTAAAGAACGATGGCTTTGTTTCTGTCTCTTGCTATTTTTGTTCGTGAAATACACCCTACTTCAGAATCCAAATCCGCCGAAAAAAAAGTATGATTATCTCATTAAGATTTTGTGAAAGAGCATTTTTTCTATTTCAAAGTACAGATAATTCGATATATTAACCATATTGTCTGTATGAAGACAAGATAATTTTTGACACACCAGACATCAGCATATAGCATACTAGCTACATTTTGCTCCCGGCGTTGCCCGGGATTTTTATTATTGATTAAGAACGAATCACAGATGCGCATATTTTTATTGGCTAATTTTTGGTTCTAGAAATTTTTTTTAAATGTCTTACTTCACCGAAAATTGTCGGGTTTGCTAGGTAAATTAAATGCTGCTCTTGGCGCCGTTCCTGCTGTAAAAGGTTATCTCAGTTATGAATTGGTGTAGGCACAGGCATTCCCGACTACGGGAATGCTACTCCATATGATACCCGATTTATACTTAGGAATTATACAGCATCCACAATTCTGAAATTTAAGAAATTATTTAAACTTGAATTTGAATAAATGAACTATACAGCCTATTGGATTGTATATCTATTGATACTAATTGTACCTCGATCGGATACGGATAAAAAAAAACGTTGAGGTAGGGAACGGGCAACTCACATTAGTAGTGAAAGCTAAGAATAAATCTATTTCAGATAAGAGCTGTAAGCTTCAAGCTCAACTTCGCGGCTAGCTGGTCTAGTCACGAAGAATGTTTGAATTATTACCCTCGTGTAATAATTTAGAGTTTTTGATACATTTCTTCCATTACTTTGTGTAATGGCTAGAAATGAAATTTATTAAACTTTGGTTGGGTG